>NZ_JBHMDN010000006.1:0-201182 GCF_042431195.1 Cohnella cellulosilytica | reverse complement strand
GCAAGATAGTCCGCTCGACTTGCATGTATTAGGCACGCCGCCAGCGTTCGTCCTGAGCCAGGATCAAACTCTCCATAATAGGACTCACCGAAGGTGATGTCCAAAGCTCTTTCACGGCAGGGCTTCCAAAGGAAGTCCCGAGAGTGAAAGATCCCTTACAGAGCCTTTGAGGCTCATTTCTTGCTGGTATTGCTTGTTGTTTCTTACGCTCAATGTTCAGTTTTCAAAGAACAATCGGTGTTGATTTTGCCTGCCGCCCAGAGGCGACTTAAATAATATAGCACAGACCCCTAGGCCATTGCAACCCCATTTATACATGGAATTTTATTGCAGCTGCGCGCCCCTCCTTTAGTCGGAAAAGGCAAACGCTAATTGCACCCGCAGTCGCCAACCATCGAGTAAAAGCGCCGCTTCCTCAATTAACGACTCGTTGTAGAGAACTCGCCTAATCGAAGCTGTACCGGCCGCCTTTAAGCACAAACGGACGGAGTCCTCGGCAGCCCCTTGAACGAGCTGCCGAAGACTCCGTCCGCCGCATGAACATCTGTCCCCAAACCCACAAGCCGCAATGCTTATCCCTCGGAGCGTTCCCGCATATGAGGGAATAGAAGAACGTCGCGGATCGACGGCGCATCGGTCAACAGCATGACCAGCCGGTCGACGCCGATGCCGAGTCCTCCGGTCGGAGGCATGCCGTGCTCCAGCGCGCGGATGAAGTCATCGTCCATCTCGTGCGCCTCGTCGTTGCCCGCTTCCTTCTCCACAAGCTGCGCCTCGAACCGCTGACGCTGATCGATCGGATCGTTCAGCTCCGTGAACGCGTTGGCGTGCTCGCGGGCGACGATGAACAGCTCGAACCGGTCCGTAAACCGCGGATCGGCTTCGCTTTTCTTCGCCAGAGGAGAGATCGCGACCGGATGGCCGGTAACGAAAGTAGGCTGAATCAAGGTGTGCTCGCAGAACGTCTCGAAGAACGCGTTGACGATATGGCCGAACGTCATATGCTTCTCGACCGGCACCTTATGCTCCTTGGCCAACGCATGGGCTTCCTCGTCCGTCATCTGAACGGTGAAGTCCACGCCAACCGTCTCGCGAATCAGCTCGGTCATCGACACCCGGCGCCACGACGGAGTCAGGTCCACTTCCTGGCCTTGATACGTAAGCTTCGTCGTTCCCAATACCTCCTGGGCGATATGCGCGATCAGCGACTCGGTCAGACGCATGATATCTTCGTAGTCGGCATAAGCCTCGTACAGCTCGATCATCGTAAACTCGGGATTGTGGCGCGTCGAGATGCCCTCGTTGCGATAGACGCGTCCGATCTCGTACACCTTCTCCAGACCGCCGACGATCAGGCGCTTGAGATGCAGCTCGATCGCGATGCGCATATAGAGCTGCATGTCCAGCGCATTGTGATGCGTAACGAAAGGACGCGCCGCGGCACCGCCCGCAATGGAGTGCAGCGTCGGAGTTTCGACCTCCAAATAACCGCGATCGTCCAAATAACGGCGCATCGACTGAATAATGCGCGAGCGCGCGATAAACGTCTTCTGAACGTCCGGATTCACGATCAGGTCCACATAGCGCTGACGATAGCGGGTTTCCACGTCTTTCAGTCCATGGAACTTGTCCGGCAGCGGAAGCAGCGACTTGGTCAGCACCTCCAGATCGTCCACCTTGATCGAGGTTTCACCCGTCTTCGTCTTGAAGATGACGCCCTTCACGCCGATAATGTCGCCGATGTCCAGCAGATCGAACGCCTTGAACTTGTGCTCGGGCACCGTATCCTGCCGGACATAGATCTGAATTCTCCCGCTCAGATCCTGAATGTGCGCGAATGCCGCCTTGCCCATTGAACGCTTCGTCATAATGCGGCCCGCGACGTTCACTTCGGCCGCCTTCTCGTCCAGCTCCTCTTTCGACAACTCCGAGTATTGCGCGAGAAGCTCGCCCGCATGGTGCGTGCGGTCGAATTTAACGCCGAACGGATCGACGTCCAGCGCCCGCAGATCGTCCAGCTTCCCCCTGCGAATGCGCAGCAATTCGCCTAATTCCAACTCTTCCGACCGGTCGTTATGTTCCATAGCCTCGTACTCCTTCATCCCCATCTAGATTTATGCGGCTCGGCGACGCGCCCTTCAAGCGAACGTCCTCTAACAGGCAAAAAAGCTTCCGAAGGAAGCTTTTTTCTATCCCAGTCAATCGGCTTCTCCGTCCCGGGGACGGCGACTAACGTCTGAATTGCGGCAGGCCGCGTCTGCTACACTTTGATATCGACAATTTTGTATTGAATGATACCCGCAGGAACGCTCACTTCAACGGTTGTGCCTTTCTTTTTGCCGATAATCGCTTTGCCTACCGGGCTTTCGTTGGAGATTTTGTTGTTCAGCGGGTCCGATTCGGCCGTACCGACGATCGTATATTCCATCGTATCGCCATATTCCAAATCTTCCACGACGACGGTCGAACCGATGCTCACCGTCTCCAGATCGATTTCTTCGCTGTTGATGATCCGCGCGTTGCGAAGCATCTTCTCCAGCGTTATGATCCGTCCTTCGATGAAAGCCTGTTCGTTCTTGGCGTCCTCGTACTCCGAGTTTTCGCTAATGTCGCCGTAGCCGATGGCTACCTTGATTCGCTCCGCGACTTCGCGGCGTTTGACGGATTTAAGGTTTTCGAGTTCATCTTCAAGCCTCTTGAGCCCGTCTTGGGTCAGAAGCACTTCCTTGTCGCTCATCTCACCGATCTCCTGTCATGGAAAAGATTTTCGAGGTTGCTAACCAATATATGGTCGGTCATCGCCGACATGACATCTTTATCCGATGTTTGGCCTGGCGATTTTCCTGATGCTTGGGCGAATATTGGTACGATTATATTGCAACCCCTTGAAAATGTCAATTCGCGGAAAGCACAGGTGAAAACACGGGCTGAAACCGCTTCCTCCTAGGGCGTGTATGCAAACCCGCTCGGGGCATCTTTCACCGCCTTTTCGCCCCTGCTTCGACCCTTTTGCTTGACGTACCCCCGGTACGCCTTCACAAAAGTTCCTGGCATGGAACGAAAATTCGGCAATATCTGCTGTCCTCGGAGGTTGCATACACGCCCTAGTGTACGAGGATTTCGCCGGATTCAGAAGCTCCGGCCGCTTCGCCGGCCAGAATCTCGTCGACCCGGCTCACGTATTCCTCCAATACGGACACCACTTCCGCGCGAGATTGCAGCTCCATGACCGAATTTTTCGCGGCGGCGGAATCCGGCAGTCCCTTCAGGTACCAGGCGAGATGCTTGCGCATTTCCCGAACCGCGACCCGCTCTCCCCTGAGCTCGGCCAGACGGTCCATGTGCAGCATGGCGATGCGGATTTTTTCCTTCGGAGACGGATCCGGCAGCATCTCGCCCGTCGTCAGGAAATGCACCGTCCGGTACAGCATCCACGGATTGCCCAGAGCTCCCCGGCCAATCATGACGCCGTCGCAATTCGTATGCTCCAGCAGCCGCTTGGCGTCCTCGGGAGTAAACACGTCGCCGTTGCCGATGACCGGAATGTTAACCGCCTGCTTCACGTCGCGCAAAATATCCCAGTTGGCTTTGCCCGTATACAGCTGCTCCCGCGTTCTTCCGTGCACGCTGACGGCCGCCCCGCCCGCGCGCTCTACCGCCTGGGCATTCTCCACCGCGTAGATATGCTCGTCGTCCCATCCGATGCGCATCTTGACCGTCACCGGCTTCTTGGCCGCATCCGCGGCGTAGGACACCATCTCGTAAATTTTCTTCGGATCGAGCAGCCATCTGGCGCCCGCGTCGCATTTGGTCACCTTCGGCACGGGGCAGCCCATGTTGATATCGATAATGTCCGCGTTCGTGTTCTGGTCGACGAACTTCACGGCTTCGACAAGAGACTCCTTGTCCCCTCCGAAAATTTGCAGGCTCAGCGGCTTCTCCCGCTCGTCCACGAACAGCATCTCCAGCGTCCGCTGGTTGCCGTGCAGGATGGCCTTGTCGCTCACCATCTCCGCGCAGACGAGTCCGCAGCCGAATTCCTTGGCGATCAGCCGGAACGCCGGATTGCAGACGCCCGCCATCGGGGCCAGCACGACATTGTTATTCATCGTTACGTTGCCGATTTTCAGCATTCTTTATTGCTCCTTTCCTAACTCTGCGTCGTCTCCCGCCGCGAAGCGCGAGATGCCTTCCTCCCGCAGAGACATCGCCGACAATCGATCCTCCCATGGAAAAGGAAGCTCCGTCGGCCAAATCTCCTTCAGCGGCACCAATACGAACGCCCGCTCTCCCATACGGGGATGCGGGAGCGTCAGTTCCGGCGTATCCATCTCAACCTCGCCGTACGCCAGCAGATCCAAATCGATGTTGCGCGGTCCCCAACGAATCTCTCTTACCCGTCCCATGTCCCGTTCGATCGCCAGCAAGCGACGAAGCAGCTCCACGGGGCCGAGCGACGTTTTCAACCCAATCGTCATATTGAGAAAAGAAGGCTGGTCGGTATAGCCCACCGGAGCGGTCTCATACACCGGCGAAATCCGCCCCAGCTCCAGGTCGGGCTCCGCCCGCAGCCTCCGTATCGCTTCCTTCAGCGAAGCTTCCCGGTCTCCCAGGTTGGCGCCCAGCGCCACGTATGCGTCTTGCACGAGCTCAGTCCTCCGCAGGGACGAGGCTCCCGTCCGGCCCTCTCCGTCTGGACAGCTCCACGGTCACTCCGTCGAAGGTAATGTCGAACGGCGGGTTCGGCTTCGTCACCGCCACCGTCGCTTTATGGATACTAGTATACGTACCGAGTACGGCGGAAGCAATGTTTGCGGCCAACGTCTCGATCAGCTTCACCGGAGGCCCTTCCACGATTTGCTTGATCAAGGCGTGAATTTCGGCGTAATTGACCGTATCCGCCACATCGTCGCTGTGCGCCGCGGGGCCCAGGTCGAGCCGCAAATCGAGATCTACGACATATTTCTGCCCGAGCTTGTTTTCCTCCGGATACACGCCATGGTACCCATAAAACACCATTTTCTTCAGCAGCATTCTATCCATTCGCACCCGCACCCCTTCCCGCTTCGTTCCGATAAAAGATTGCGTCCGCCATCAGCGCCACGCGCTTCGACAGCCGCACGTCGTGCACCCGCACCATCTGACAGCCTTGCGCAATGCCCAGCGCCGTCGTCGCGCCGGTCCCTTCCGCCGCTTCGTCCGCCGTCACGCCGAGCGCCCGCTGGATGAACCGCTTGCGGGAAGCGGCCAGCAGCACCGGATAACCCAATGCGACGACCTCTTCCAGACGGCCCATCATCTCCAAATTCTCCTCGTAATCCTTGGCGAAGCCCATTCCCGGATCGAGCCAAATATTTTCATCGGCAACCCCGCCCTCGCGGGCGATGCGAACGCTCTCGCGCAGATCGTTCAAGGCGTCCGCCATAAAATCCCGATAGTCGCGATTGTCCCGGTTGTGCGTCAGAATAACCGGACAGCCGAATTCCGCCGCTACCCGGGCCAGCTCCGGATCGCGCTTAAAGCCCCACACGTCGTTGAGGATATGCGCGCCCGCCTCCAGCGCCTGCCGCGCCGTCTCCGCCTTGTACGTATCGACGCTGATCGGCAGCTTGACCCGCGCCTTCACCGCCCGGATCACCGGGAGAACGCGGGCCAGCTCCTCCTCCGCGGAGATCGGGTCGTGCCCCGGTCTTGTCGATTCGCCGCCGATGTCGATCAGGTCCGCGCCCTCCGAAGCCATCTGCCCGGCTCTCGCCGCCGCCGCTTCCGCTTCGTTGTAGCGGCCGCCGTCGGAGAAAGAATCGGGCGTCGCATTCAGTATTCCCATAATCAGGGTTCTCTGTCCCAGCTCCAGCCCGGTTCCGTCCCGGAACTTGTAGCTGCGCCGATAAAAAGTCGGGTTCATTCGTTGCCGTTCCTTTCCGCGGCGGCGCGGTACAGACCCATCAGACGCGAAGTAAGCTCCCCCGCCTCTCCGGTCCCCGAATCCGCCCGCAAGCCTTGATCGTCCTCCAGCGCAACGACGGGAACGATCTCCTGCACAGAGTTCGTGACGAAGATTTCGTCCGCCGCGAGCAGCGCTTCCCAGCCGTACAATCCTTCTTCCACGGGGAAGCCTTCGGCCTGCGCCAGCCGGATGACGTATTCCCGGGTGATTCCCTCCAGCAGCCCGGTAGCCGCAGAAGGCGTGTACAGCTTGCCGGCCTTCAGCCAGAACACGTTACTGACCAGGCCTTCCGCGACATGTCCGGCTCCGTCGAGGAACAGCCCTTCCGTGCCGGGAGCCGCCCCGGCCGCCAGCAATTCCCTCTTGGCCGCGATATTATTCATATAATGGAAAGATTTCAGCCGCAGCGCGCCCTCCGGCGTGCTTCTCCGCAGCTTCAAGAGACGCAGCGTCTTGCCCGGGCGGGTCGCCGGCTCGTCCAATGCGAGCGCCTTGGCGTAGACGATCTCGTTCGGCAGGCCGTAATCGCCCGAAGGCAGGCCGATCTCGCCCTCTCCCGCCGACACCGACCACCGGATATACCCGTCGCTCAGTCCGCAAGCCGCCAGCAAGTCCGCCACGCCGCTCTCCATTCGCCCGACGTCCGGATCGTAGCGAATGCCGAGCTGCTCGCAGCCCCGCGCCAGCCGCGCGGCATGCTCCTTCAGCAGCCACGGGCGGCCGCCGTACGTGCGGAACGTCTCGAACAGGCCCATCCCGTACAGAAAGCCGTGATCGAATGCGGAGATCACGGCGTCTTTCTGGCTGATCAATTGTCCGTTGAATAGAAACTTCATGCTCCGACGCCCGATTTCCGATCGAGGAAGTTGCGCAAAATTTTCAGCCCGTAATCGGTCATGATCGACTCCGGATGGAACTGTACGCCCTCCACGACGTATTCCTTGTGACGCAAGCCCATGATCAGGCCATCCTCCGTCTCCGCGCTGATCTCCAGGCAGTCCGGCAGCGTCTCGCGCTTCACGATCAAGGAGTGATAGCGGGTGGCCGTGAACGGAGAGGGAAGGCCCGCGAAGATCGTCTTGCCGTCGTGGCGGATCTCGGAGGTTTTGCCGTGCATCAGCTCATCGGCGCGAACGACTTCTCCTCCGAACGCCTGTCCGATCGACTGATGGCCGAGACAGACGCCCAAGATCGGAATTTCTCCCTTGAACCGCTCCAGCAGCGCGAGGCTGATGCCCGCTTCATTGGGCGTGCACGGGCCGGGGGAAATCAAAATATGGTCCGGCGCAAGCTTGGCGATGCCGTCCAGATCGATCTCGTCGTTGCGGTGCACGACGATGTCCTCGCCGAGCTCTCCCAAATATTGCACCAGATTATACGTAAAAGAATCGTAGTTGTCGATCACCAGAATCATGTCGGTTCAACCTGCCCTTCGCTGTACTGCACCGCTTTCCATAGCGCTTTGGCCTTGTTCAGGGATTCGTAAAACTCCCGCTCCGGCACGGAATCGATGACGATGCCGGCCCCGGCTTGAATATGGCAAACCCCGTCCTGTACGGCGATCGTACGAATAATTATATTAAATTCCATATTCCCGCTGTAGTCAATCCACCCGATCGAACCGGTATAGGGACCTCTCCGGGTCGGCTCCAGCTCTTCGATGATTTCCATCGTGCGGATTTTGGGCGCCCCGGTAATCGTTCCTCCGGGGAAGGTCGCGGCCAGCACGTCGAGCGCATCCTTCCCGTCCGCCAGCGTCGCCTCCACCTGGGAGACGAGGTGCATGACGTGGGAGTATCGTTCCACCGTCAACAGCTCGGGCACCTTCACCGTTCCGTACTTCGCGACCCGGCCCAAATCGTTGCGCTCCAGATCGACGAGCATGACGTGCTCGGCTCGCTCCTTCTCGCTTCCGAGCAGCTCGGCCTCCAGGTCGCGGTCCTCCTCGGGCGACCGGCCCCGGCGACGAGTTCCCGCGATCGGCCGCGTGGACAATCGCCGCCCGTACAGCTTCACGAGCAGCTCCGGTGACGCGCTGACCAGCGCAAAGGACGGCGTTCGCAGCATGCCCATATAAGGAGACGGGTTCACGACGCGCAGCCATTCGTACAGCTCTTCCGGCGCGGCGGCCAGAGGTCGGCTCTGGCGGAGGGCCAGGTTGACCTGAAACACGTCTCCCTGCCCGATATACCGCTGAATCCGCCGCACCGCCTCCTCGTACTCCGCCTTGGTCATCGAAGTCGACAAGCCGGAGAGCCGTTCGATGTCGATCTCCAGCCGATCGCCGGCCATCCTCTCCCGCATCCGCTCCGCGCGCTCCCGGCTGGCCGGGGTTTCCCCCTCCGCCAACCAGCTCAGCCACTGCCGCTCCATCTCGTCGGCGCGCCCCTGCGCCGAACGGTACAGCTCCTCCAGCCTCGCAAGGTCCGCGTCCGGCTCGACCCGTACATGCACGGCGATATATACCGCGCGCTCCGCATGGTCGGCCACCCACAGCTCCTCGAACCGCTGAAACACGTATTCCGGCAAGCCCAGATCGTCCGTCGCGCGCTCCGGCAGCCTCTCCAGGCTTCGCACGACGTCATAGCTCCAATACCCGATGACTCCGCCGATGCAATCCGGCACGTCTTCCGGACGGGGCGCCCGCCACGGACGCAGCCACTCTCTCAGCACGTCCAGCGGCTTGCCCTCGGCCCGGCCGACCGGCGCCCACTCCGCTCCCGCCTGGCCATCGAAGGGCTCCAGCAGATCCGCTCCCTCGGCGCAGCCGGAGATCGCCGCTGCCGGACGAAGCCCGACGATCGTATAGCGTCCGCCTTTGCCGCTCTCCAGCAGGCTTGCGAAGGCGGATGCCCCCGCCCAGGCCTGATCCCAGAATTCGGGGAGCGGGCTCTCTTGCCCGGCCGAATCGATTTTTCGAACATACGGCAGCAGCGTATACCCTTCTCCCGATCCGTGCCAGCGACGCCATTGCTCGAATGGCTCGATTCCGATAACTTCCACGCCGTTCACTCCGTCCGCCCCTTTTGCCGACTCGTCTCTGTCTTTGTATAGAAGGTTCTATTTCTCCAGCTTTTCGAGAATAAGTTTTGCCGCCTGTTCGGCGCACAGCCTGTAGCCTTCATCCGTCAGGTGCAGCATGTCCTCGCATTTATAATAGTTTTTATCTTGAAGCATCAGCGTATAGAGATCGTTTACCGTAATATTTTCTTCCGCCGCCAGTTTTTTAGCCGCGTTATTGTAGCTGACGACCCAATCGTTGCTGTAGTTTATTTTCACCCCGGTTCCCGTGTTGTCCAGGGTGGAACCGCCGCTGAGAATGGGAGTCGTCGTCGCGAATATGATTTCGGCGCCGTTCCGGCGAATTTCCCGGATGATCCTTTTGAGAAAATGAACGTACTCGTCGAGCGGGTGGATCGCTTCCGTCATCGGCGCTTCGATGTTCATATCCCAGTATCCGTTATTCCAGTGAACTACGTCAAACCTGCCGTATTTTACGAATAGCTGGTTGACCTGCCAGAGCGTATAGGCCGCAAAACGGCCGTTGTCCGCATCGTCGTAATAAACCTCGCATTTCCCCCGCAAAATATCCTTAACATACTCGTCGTACCCCATGCGGATCGAATCGCCCAACAAAAGGACCTTCTTCATCCTGGCCAGCCTCCATCTCCATTTCCACTACTATATCATATCCGAGAGGAATTCGATCGGGATTCCGGACGGGTCCGGTCGGGCCGAATCCGGCTTTCCTGCTCTTCGGACGTGCGCAAAAGACGGCTCCCTATCCGTATCCGGATAAGGAACCGTCTAATGAGGGAATTCGAAATTAGTTCTCGAAGTTAAACAGAGGCGTGCTCAAGTAACGTTCGCCGTTGGAAGGAACGATCGCTACGACGCGCTTGCCTTCGCCCAGCTCCTTCGCCACCTTAAGCGCCGCGTAGATCGCCGCACCGGAAGAAATGCCGACCAGCAGCCCTTCCTTCTTGGCAACGGTACGCGCCGTCTCGAACGCCTCTTCGTTCTCGATCGTGATCACGCCGTCGTAAACTTCGCGATTCAGGATTTCGGGAATGAAGTTCGCTCCGATCCCTTGGATCTTGTGAGGACCCGGGCCGCCGCCGGACAAGAGAGGGGACGCTGCCGGCTCTACCGCATAAATCTTGATGTTCGGGAAATTCTCCTTCAGCACTTCGCCCGCGCCCGAGATCGTGCCGCCCGTGCCGATGCCGGCCACGAACGCGTCGATCTTGCCGTCGTAGGATTTGATTGCTTCGACGATCTCCGGTCCCGTCGTCTCGCGGTGAATCTTCACGTTCGCTTGGTTTTTGAACTGCTGCGGCATGAAATAGTCCGGGTTTTCCTTAACGACTTCTTCGGCTTTCTTGACGGCGCCGTTCATGCCTTCCGATCCCGGAGTCAGCACAAGCTCCGCTCCGTAAGCGCGAAGCAGGTTGCGGCGCTCCAAGCTCATCGTCTCGGGCATAACGAGAATTGCGCGGTAGCCTTTGGCCGCGGCAACCATGGCCAGACCGATTCCGGTGTTGCCGCTCGTCGGCTCGACGATCGTGCTGACGCCCGGCTTGATGATGCCTTGCTTCTCCGCTTCCTCGACCATGCTGATGGCGATGCGGTCCTTAACGCTCGAACCCGGGTTCTGATATTCGAGCTTAACGTAAATTTCCGCGCTGCCCTCAGGCACCACGCGGTTCAAGCGAACAAGCGGCGTATCGCCGATAAGCTGGGTCACGTTCTGAACAATCTTGGCCATTAAAGTTGTTCCCTCCTACGAGATAGCGGCTATGCGCCTGGTATCGTTATTCCGACTAAAACAGTCGGCATTCATTCTGATTTCATCTTAGCAGACCGCCAAGAGGATTGTCAATAGCTGGTTAACCGCGGACGATAATTCGGTCAGAAGCCCAAAGCCCGGTCGAGAACGACGGCGCCGTACTTGTCCAGCAGCGCCCGCTCCAGGTCGCCGGCCGGAACCGCTTTGCCCAGTGCGATCTGCTTCTCCGCTTCCAGCCGGATCTCCTCTTCGGAGCGGGTCTGAACCTCGCTGACGCCGTCCAGCCGAAGGATCGCGAAGCCCAGGTCCGTCCGAATCGGGCCGGTCGTCTCCCCGATCTGCATCCGGGAAGCCTGCTCCAGCACCGGAACGGCTTCGAACGGATCGTTGGAATCGATCCAGCCCGCGTCGCCGCCTTGATCCGCGGTGAATTCGTCGATGGAGAACGTTCGGGCCAGCTCCGCGAAATCCTCACCCTCGCCCAGCTTCTCCAGCAGTCCTCTCGCCAATTCCTCCGTCTGTACGAGGATTTTGGACAGATGGTACTGTCTGACCGGCTGAAATTCCGCCCAGTGCTCGTCCAGATATCTTCCGACCTCTTCGGGAGACACCTCGACCTGATAGGTCGCCAGCTTCTCCAGCAGCAGCCGGTAGCGCGCGTCCTCCCGAACATCCTCGCGGCCCATGCCGAGCTGCTCCTTCATGGACCGGTAGAAATCGGCCTCGTCCTCGTAGCCCTGGCTCATCCATTTTAACTCCCGCTCCAGCTCATCTTCCGTCACCTCGATGCGCAGGGCCTGGGCTTCCTCGTGAACGGCCTCGGCCAGCATCATGCTTCTGAGAACCTGGGAACCGTAAGAAGCCAACAGTCGTTCCAGCAACTGTTGGCGCGAAATAGACGTATTCCCTACGGTGGCGATCACTTCTTCTCCGCCGCCGAACGCCGATTCCGACGGCTCATGATCGTTCGGAGCGAGCGAGCCGTCTTCCTTGCTGCAGCCGGCCGCGAGCATCAGCGTCGCCAAGAGGGTCATCAGTACGAGCGGCGGCATGCGCCGTATCGTCTCCCTCATCGGAATCATCCCTTCCGTTACTCCCGGTCCGCAAGGCGATAGAGAGCTTCCAGCTCCTCGCCGTCGAACAAGTATTTCTCATTGCAGAAATGGCAGTGCGTCTCCGCCTGGCCGTCCTCGTCGATCAGGCTTCTCAGCTCGCGCCTGCCGATCGTCAGCAGCGCCCTCTCGAACCTCTCCTTGGAGCAATTGCATTGGAATATCGGCTCGATCGTCTGATGGATCGTCACGTCGTCGCCCAACAGAAAACGAAGCACGCCTTCCGGAGTCTCCCCCTGATCCAGCAGAGCCGTCACGTGCGGCATCGCCGCGATCGCCTGTTCCAGTCGAACGAGGCGTTCTTCCGGCAGGCCCGGCAGCACCTGAACGATGAAGCCGCCCGCATGAATAACGGAATTGTCCGTTTCGACGAGCACGCCGAGACCTACCGCCGAAGGCGTCTGCTCCGAATCGGCGAAATACAAAGTAAAATCCTCGGCAATCTCGCCGGAAATAATCGGCACGCTGCCTCTGTACGGATCCTTAAGCCCCAAATCCTTCGTGACGTGCAGATGCCCCGTTCGTCCGACGACGCCGGCCACGTCCAGCTTGCCCTGGCTGTTGCTCGGCAGATGAACGTGCGGATAATCGACGTAACCTCTCACTTCGCCCGCCGCGTTGGCGTCGACGACGATCTGTCCGATCGGCCCGTCCCCCTTGATCTGAACCGTCAGCCTCTCCTCGCCCTTCAGCATAATGCCCATCATCGCCGCCGCCGTGGCCGTACGGCCAAGCGCCGCGGTCGCCACGGGGAACGTATCCTGCCTGCGCTGCAGCTCCGACACGAGTACGGTCGTGCGCGCGGCGAACACCCGCAAGCCGCCGTCCCATGCGGTGCCTCTTACCAATTCATCCTTCAAAGCCATATCCTTCGACCTCCCTCGGCGGAGAAATCCAATCCGTCCGACAATCTATTGTTACCTATTCCGTTCATATACAATCCGTAGACCCTCAAGCGTCAGCAGCGGATCGACCGTCTCGATCGTCTCCGATTCCTCGGCGATCAGCTCGGCCAAACCGCCGGTCGCGATCACTCTCGGCTGCACGCCGAACTCCTGGCGAATGCGCTTGACGATGCCGTCTACTTGCCCGGCGTAGCCATAGATAATGCCGGACTGCATGGCCGCCACCGTATTGCGCCCGACGACCGTCTTCGGCTTGGACAGCTCGATCCGCGGCAGCTTCGCCGCCCGCTGATACAGCGCCTCCGCGGAGATGCCGATGCCCGGCACGATCGCTCCTCCGATGTACGCGCCCGTCGGATCGATATAATCGAAGGTCGTCGCCGTTCCGAAATCCACGATGACCAGCGGCATCCCGTACTGCTCGATGCCCGCCACCGCGTTGACGATCCGGTCCGCCCCGACCTCGCGCGGATTCTCGTACCGGATGTTTAATCCCGTCTTGATGCCCGGTCCGACCACGAGAGCCTGCTTGTCCAGGTAAGTTTCGAACAGCCTCTCCAGCGTGTTCATAATCGGAGGCACGACGCAGGACAGAATGACGTCCTCAATCTGTTCCGCCCGCACGCTGGCAAGCTGGAACAAGTTGTGGATCAGCACCCCGTACTCGTCCACGGTGGCGGAACGATTCGTGCTCATTCGCCAATGATGCGTCAGCTTCCGGCCCTCGTACAGCCCCAGCACGATATTCGTGTTGCCGACATCGACGACGAGAATCATGGCGTACCTCCCGGCTTCTTCGCATTCAGGTCGAGACTGATGTCCAGCGCCTGAAAAGAATGCGTCAGACCGCCGACCGAGATGACGTCGACGCCGCAGCGCGCGATCTCTCCCACTCTCTCCGGCGTAATGCCGCCCGAGGCCTCCAACACAATATGAGACGCGGATTGCCTCAGCGCCTTGACCGTCTCCGCCATCGCCGTCGTGCTCATATTGTCGAGCATGACGATATGCGCGCCCGCGCGGACCGCTTCCTCGGCCTGCGCCAGCGATTCGGCCTCCACCTCGATCATCATCGTGTGGGGGATTCGGGACTTGGCGCTCTGCACGGCCGCCGTAATGCCTCCGGCGGCTTTAATATGGTTATCCTTGATCATGACGGCGTCATACAAGCCGAACCGATGGTTCGCTCCGCCGCCGATCCGGACCGCGTACTTCTCCAGCGTGCGATGGCCCGGCGTCGTCTTGCGCGTATCCGTCACCCGCACCGGGGTGCCCTTCGCGCCGGCGACGTATTCGCCCGTTTTCGTCGCGATCCCGGACAGCCGCTGCAGCAGATTTAGCGCCAAGCGTTCTCCCGTCAGAATGCCGTGCGTAGAGCCTTCGACGACGGCAAGCACCGTGCCCCGTTCCACAACCGCTCCGTCCGAGGCCAGCGCGTCGAACTTCAAGGCCGGATCGACCGTCTCGAATACGAGGCGGGCCAGGGGGATGCCCGCGAGTACGCCCGCCTGCTTGGCATGGATAATGCCCTTCGATTGATGGCCCGGCGGCACCGTCGACATCGTCGTCACATCGCCCGAGCCGATATCCTCCGCCAGCCAGGCGCGAAGCTGCTCCTTCACCGCCTCGACGGCCGGACCGCCGATCGCCCAATCGCTTTCCCGTTCAAACATTGTCGTCGACCCTTTCTGTGCGTATCCCTTTTTCCCGCTGCAAAATCGTATGAACCCGCCAGTGAAGATCATCCTTCTGCGGGTAATCCTCCCGATAATGTCCGCCGCGGCTCTCTTCGCGATGCAGAGCCCCCTCGGCGACCAGCAAAGCGCAAGTGAGCAGGTTGGCGTATTCCAATTCTTCTTTCTTGGTCAGATTCATCTGGAACAGCGGAAGCTGCTTCTTCAGATCCTCGAGCCCTTTAAGCAAGCCGGCGCGATCCCGGAAAAGTCCGACATAGCGAACCATCGTCTTCTGCAGCTTCAGCCTTCTCTCGATCAGCGTTCCGTTCAGCACCGCGTGGCGGTCCGAAGCCGGACCGTTCTCCGCGGCGGCCGGCGGCTCCGGCAGCTTGGCGATCGCGTCCACGATCCGCTGTCCGAACACGATCGCCTCCGACAGCGAATTGCTCGCCAGCCGGTTCGCCCCGTGCACGCCCGTCGAAGAAGCCTCGCCGCAAGCGTACAAGCGGCGGATGCTCGTCTCCCCGTGCAAATCCGTCTTGACTCCGCCCATCATATAATGCGCGGCGGGAGCGACCGGAATCCAGTCCGTCGTCATGTCCAGTCCGAATTTCAGACAATATTCGTGAATGGTCGGAAAACGATGGCGGATCTTCTCCGGCGGCTCATGCGTAATATCGATGTAGACATAGGTCGAATTGGTCGCTTCCATCTCGCTGACGATCGCTCTCGCCACGATATCCCGTGGAGCGAGCTCCAGCTGCGGATGGTAATTTGCCATAAAACGCTCCCCGCGAATGTTTCGCAGGTAAGCGCCTTCGCCTCGCACCGCCTCCGAGATCAGAAATCTCGGCGCGCCGGGGTAACAGAGAGAGGTCGGGTGAAACTGGTTGAATTCCATATCGCGGATATCCGCGCCCGCCCGGTAAGCCATGGCGACGCCGTCGCCGGTCGCGACCTCCGGATTCGTCGTATAGCGGTAGAGCTGTCCCGTCCCGCCCGTGCATAGAATCGTCGCTTTGCCGAACACCGCGACGCGCGAGCCGTCGGGCTTCTGCACAAGCGCGCCCCGGCACTCGCCGTCCTCCGTAAGCAGGTCCAGCACGAAATGATCGTCCCACAGCTCGATGCCGGAGCCGTTCTTCACTCTCTCCGCCAGAGCCCGAACGATCTCGTATCCGGTTGCGTCCCCGTTCGCGTGCAGAATGCGCCGCTGGCTGTGCGCCCCTTCCTTGGTCAAGGCGTAATGCCCGTCCTCTTCGTCGAACATCGTGCCATAGCGAATCAATTCCTGCACGCCCTGGGGACCTTCGTGCACGAGAACGTCCACCGCCGCGGTCTCGCATAGACCGGCTCCGGCGACCAACGTGTCCTGGGCCAGAAACTCGGGGGAATCGTCATCCGACATCACGGCGGCGATGCCGCCTTGCGCGTAACGGGTGTTGCTGTCGAACAGCGACTTCTTCGTAATCATCAGCACCCGCTGCGTCTCGCTCGATTTGAGCGCCGTAAAAAGGCCGGCAATGCCGGCCCCGATCACGATGACGTCCGTATCTATGCGAGGAAGCTTGTGCAGATCAAAATCGACAACGTATCGTGGAATCATAAGGGTATTCGTCTCCCACTCCGACAATAGAGTAGCGCAGGCGGCCGGCCGATTACTTGACCAGCAGCATGCGCTCCAGCGATAAACGAGCTTTGTCCGCAACGTCCTGCGGCACATAAATTTCCGGCTGCATCGTCTCCAACGCCTTAACGACCTTCTTCAGGTTGTTGACCTTCATGTTCGGGCATACCAGGAACTTCGAAGCGAAATGAAACTGCTTGTTCGGGCTGTCGAGCCGCAATTGATATCCCGTGCCGTCCTCCGTGCCGACGATGAACTCGTCATGGCTCGATTCGCGGCAATACTTCAGAATGCCGGTCGTGCTGCCGACGAAGTCGGCCATCTCGACCACTTCCGGACGACACTCCGGGTGTACGACGAACTGCGCGTTCGGATATTTCGCCCGCATCTCTTCGACGTCCTTGATCGTCAGCATGTCGTGGGTGTTGCAGTAGCCTTCCCAGATGATCATCTTCTTGTCGGTATGCTGGGAGACGTAATGGCCCAGGTTCTTGTCCGGGCACCAGATGATCTCCTCCGCGTCGACGGAGTTGACGACCTTCACGGCGTTCGCCGACGTACAGCAGATGTCGGTCTCCGCTTTCACGTCCGCGGAGGAATTGATATACGTAACCACTTTCGCATTCGGGTGCTTCGCTTTCAGCTCCCGCAAGCCGATCGGATTGACCATGTCGGCCATCGGGCAGCCCGCTCGTTCGTCCGGTACGAGCACGGTCTTGTGCGGAGCCAGAATCTTGGCGCTCTCTCCCATAAAATGGACGCCGCAGAAGACGATAACGTCGGCGTCCGTGGACGCGGCTTTCTGCGCGAGGAGGAACGAATCTCCCCTGAAGTCCGCGACCTCTTGTATTTCATCCCGCTGATAATAATGAGCGAGAATAATGGCGTTGCGTTCCTTCTTCAGCTGCATCAGCCGTTCGCGCAGTTCGCGGTTCTGCTCGGCTTTACGCTCCAAGGCCAGGGCCTCCATGCGAATTCTCCTCCCTTGACTGCCAAATGTTTGTGAATCCATGCACAAACATGGCGGGAATGTTGTCTATATTGTGGACGAAGAGCACTTCGTTCATTAACATTTAATTTACACTTGCGGGATAGGACTGTCAATTGATCTGTAAAGGTTTTTTCACAAAAAAACGGGATGCCTCCGCGCGTTGCCGCAGCCCGGAGCATCCCGTCTCGCTCTGTCATTATTTCGGCTCCTCGGAGCCGCCTTCTCCCTTGCGCAAATCCAGGCCCGACGGGTACGGGTCTCCGTCCTCGCGGGTTTGAATCCGCACCTTGACGTTGCCCATCGTATCCACGTTAGGCTCCGCGTGGGATTCCGCCATTCCCGAGCCGCTCTCTCCGTTGCCGATGACGCCCTTCTCGATCAGAGATTTGATCTGATCCAGATCAAGCGTCTCTTCGTCGAGCAGCGTCTTCGCGATCAGGTGCATTTCCGCGCTCTTCTCCGCGAGCAGCTTCTTCGCCCGATCGTAGCATTCGCGGGTGATGCTCTGCATCTCCTGATCGATCTCGTACGCGATCTTGTCGGAATAATTCTGCTCGTGGCCGATATCGCGGCCGAGGAAGACCTGGCCTTGCGAATTGCCGAACTGCATCGTTCCGAGCTTGTCGCTCATTCCGTATTCCATGATCATCGCGCGAACGATGCTCGTCGCCTGCTTGAAGTCGCTGTATGCGCCGGTGCCGATTTCTCCGATGAAGATTTCTTCGGCCGCGCGTCCTGCGAGCAGACCGGTCACCTTGTCGAGCAGCTCCTGCTTCGTAACGAGCATCCGGTCTTCCTTGGGCAGCATGATGACGTATCCGCCGGCTTTGCCGCGAGGAATGATCGTCACCTTGTGCACCGTATCGGCATGCTCCAGGAAGAAGCCCGCGATCGTATGGCCCGCCTCGTGATAAGCGACGATGCGCTTCTCGCGATCGCTGATGACGCGGCTCTTCTTCTCGGTGCCGACGATGACACGGTCGATCGCTTCGTCGACCTCGATCATCGCGATGTCCTTCTTGTTGCGGCGAGCGGCCAGCAGCGCCGCTTCGTTCAGCAGGTTCTCCAGATCGGCGCCGGTAAATCCGGTCGTCCGCTTGGCGATCGTGCCGAGCTTGACGTCTTTGCTAAGCGGCTTGTTGCGGGCATGGACCTTCAGCACCGCTTCGCGGCCCTTCACATCCGGGCGGTCGACCGTAATCTGCCGGTCGAAACGGCCGGGACGGAGCAAGGCCGGGTCCAGAATGTCGGGACGGTTGGTCGCGGCTACGATGATGATGCCCTCGTTCGCGCCGAAGCCGTCCATCTCGACGAGCAGTTGGTTCAACGTCTGCTCGCGCTCGTCGTGTCCGCCGCCGAGGCCTGCGCCCCGCTGACGGCCGACGGCGTCGATCTCATCGATAAAGATGATACACGGCGAGTTCTTCTTGGCGTTCTCGAACAAATCCCGTACGCGGGACGCGCCGACGCCGACGAACATCTCCACGAAGTCCGAACCGGAGATCGTGAAGAACGGAACGCCCGCTTCTCCGGCTACCGCGCGCGCGAGCAGCGTTTTACCGGTACCCGGAGGCCCGACGAGCAGCACGCCCTTCGGAATGCGCGCGCCGACCGCCGCGAACTTGCGGGGATCCTTCAGGAATTCGACGACCTCGACGAGCTCCTGCTTCTCTTCGTCCGCTCCGGCGACGTCCTCGAAGGTGACCCGTTTTTTCTCTTCATTATAAAGACGGGCGCGGCTCTTGCCGAAATTCATCACCTTGCCGCCGCCGCCCTGCGCCTGATTGATCAGGAAGAAGAACAGAACGAACATGATGATGAACGGAATGATGGAAGTCAAGAAAGTCAGCCAGAAGCTTTGTCCCGGCATTTTCTTAGATAATACCTCGAAGTTCTTCTCGATCCCGAGGTTCGTGAACAGCTCCGGCACGTAATCCGCCAGAGGCGCCCGGCCCGCGAACGCTTCGCCCTTCTCCGATCCGGCCTTGGGCTTGAATTCGCCGGTGATGAGATAGGTTCCGTTCTGAACCTGCAAAGTCAGCGTCTGTACGTCGCCTTGCTGCGCTGCCGCGACGAGTTCGTTATAGCTCAGTTCCTTAGTCGTGTCCTGCTTGGCAATAAAAAATTGAACGATCCCGACAGTCACCAAAAAGATAAGTAAGTAAAACCCTGTGTTCCGGATGAACCGATTCATCCCCGACCTCCTCTCGACACGCTCACATCATTTTACCATAGCCTGTCTTGCCATCCAAGTAAGACGGCTTCGCCGGCTACGGGTCAGTTAGAGTATATTTCCGGCTTCAGTATCCCGACGTAGGGCAGATTGCGGTACTTCTCCGCATAATCGAGCCCGTAGCCGACTACGAAGGCGTCCGGTATCGTAAAGCCGGTGTAGTCCGCGTTCAAATCGACCGTCCGCCGCCCGGGCTTGTCGAACAGGGCGACAACGTTGACGGACAGCGCGTTCCGGCGCTCCAGCACGTCGATCAAATAGCTTAGCGTTAACCCGCTGTCGATAATATCTTCGACGATCAGCACGTCGCGGCCTTCCACGGAAACGTCCAAATCCTTAACGATTTTCACTTCTCCGGACGATCTTGTGGAGTTGCCGTAGCTCGATACCGCCATAAAATCCAGTTCAATCGGAATCGAGATGCCTTTGGACAAGTCTGCCATAAAAATAAAAGCGCCCTTCAATACGCAGATCACGAGCGGATTGCGTCCTTCGTAATCGCGGCTGATCGCCGCCCCCAATTCCCGTACCTTCTGCTGAATCGTTTCTTGCGAGTAAAGAACTTCTTGAATGTCGTTTTGCAAAGAAGGTGCCTCCCAATGAGATTATTACACGGTATGATTGCTTTACACCGATCATGCCCTAGTTTTCCTCTTCGTACGTCGCGCGAAGCGTCGTCCGGGTATTCTCGCGTACCAGGGCGTGGCCCGATCGCCGCAATCCGGGAATCCATAGAACGCGGCCGGCGGCGTCCGCCAGCAGGGGCAGCTTGTCGCGCCGCGAGCGCGGCACTTTGGCATCGACGAACATATCTTGCACTTTTTTGGTGCCGTTTAGTCCGTACGGCTGCATCGTATCGCCCGCAAGCCGACTGCGGACAAGAAGCGGGTAACGAAGCTCCTCCGCGTCGAAGCATGCTTCTCCGCGATTGCCGGGCATGGCTTGCACGGCTCCTGCGAGCCGTTCCAGGCGAATGCGGCCTCCCGTATCCGGGAGGGCGACCTCGGCGGTATCCTCGTCGGCCGGATAAGCAAAGCCCGTCGTCTCCGGCGGCTTCGGCCCGATATACGCCTCGTCGTATTCCCTGTTCAGCACCCAGCCGTCCCCGAGATCCATTCGAATCGATGCGGGACGTTCCTGCGACAGCGCCCCGACGATTTCCTCCACTTGACGGAAATCCAGCATTTGGCGCGGGTTCGCGGAACAGTTTAATATTAATTTAATCAATCTGCGTTGTAAAGCGACGTGAAGGCCGCGGAACCGTCGTCGCTCCAACCGGAAGCCATCCCCGATCGGGGTCGCCGCTTCGCGGAAAACGCGAACGGTCTGCTCTTCCATATATTCGTCGTCCGCCGCGGCCTGATCGGCCAGTCGGACGAGCGAATCCTTCAGGCGCGGATTGTACCGTTCCAACGCCGGCATTACGTCGAGCCGAACGGCGTTGCGGAAATAATGGCGTTCGGCATTGCTGCTGTCTACCGCGTACGGCACCCCGTTTCGCTTACAATACTCCAGAAGCTCACATTTGGTTATACGCAGCAGAGGGCGAATCAGTTCCAACCGATCTTCCCGCCGGCGATAAGCGATCCCCGACAAGCCGCCGATTCCCGTGCCCCGAACGATTCTCATCAGCACCGTTTCGGCCTGGTCGTCGGCATGGTGGGCGGTCAGCAGGCAGGCGCTGCCGTGCTTCCCGGCGACCTCGCGCAGGAAAGCGTACCGTCTTTCCCTGGACGCGCTCTGGGCGTTTAATCCGGTTTCTTCTATGTAATCGGGCATTCCGAGCTCCGCCGACTCGAAGACGACTCCCCATTGCTCCGCCGTCCGGCGCACCAGCTCCGCTTCCGCGTCGGATTCCGCTCCCCGGAACTGGTGGTTCGCGTGGGCGGCCACGATTCGCATCGGTTCCGTCTGCGCCATCTCCTTCAGAAGATGCAGCAGCGCCATCGAATCCGGGCCTCCCGACACCGCGGCCACGACCGTGCCTCCCGCTCGCCACCAGCCCTCGTTCCTCGCCTGCGTTTGGACGTCCTCCGTCCAGTGTTCATGCCGTCGCACTCGTCATAGCCCCTTTTTGAATACTCGTCGGTTTCAGTCCAGCAGCCAGATGGCCGCCAGCGTCGTACTGAGCACGATCGCGGCCCCAAGCAGCCCCGCCATCCAGCCCGGCACCCGGTCGTCGGCCGGCTTGGGCTGCTGCGAGCCTCGCACCGCCTCCCGCCATTCGCGGGTGGATTCCCGGGTGCTGGCGAACTGGCCCGTCAGAGCCTTCTCGATCCAGCCCTCGACCGGCTGAAGCTGAGGGTTGCTTCTCACGAGCTTCATCAGCTCCCGGGGGTGCCGGTTCTGGGGAATCAGCGTGCGAGTCAGCTGAACGAGCCTCTTGCCGTCCAGCGCGTGCACCCAGAGCAAACCGACCGCGAACAGATCGTAAGCCGGGTCCGCAATGCGGCTCCCGGCGGACCAGTATCCCCGATCGTAAATTTCCGTGAACTGCCGCACGCTGCGCCCGATCGCCGAAGCGCCGCCGTAATCGACCAGCTCCACCCGGCCGTATTCTCCGACCAGAATGTTATCGCTTTTGACGTCCCCGAACACCCAGCCGGCTTCATGCAGTCGGGATAGCCTTTCCAGCAGACGGTAACCGATGACGCCCATCCAATGAGGGCCGTGCTGTTTTAAATAGGTTTTCAGCTGCACGCCCGGAACGTATCTCATCACATAGTAAGGAATGGTCTTCCCGTCGATGACCGCATCGTCGACGTCGAGCAGGAAGGGCTGCCGGCCCTTCTCGGAATGGTCCAGCGAAGTCAGAATGTTGACTTCGCCTTGCAGCTCCGCCGCCTCGTGCCCGATCTTGATCGCGCATTGAGCGCGCGGACCGGCCGACGCCAAATAGACCTGCCCGTTGGACCCCAGTCCGAGCAGCCGCTCCAAGCGATAGCCCTTGCCGTTCCACTTGCCGCGAATCTCCGTGCCTCTGGGCAATGCCTCTCTATCAGACGACGTTGTCACTCCGCACCTCGCTCGACTCCCCGCCCGAAGCCTGCGGCTCGTCTATAAGCTCTATTTTGCCTATTTTACCACAAGTCTCCCGAATATAATCAACCACCTGAAGCAGAGCGGGACCGGTCGGAGTCGTACCGCGCATGCGGATCTTGCCGAACAGCTTGCCGAGATTGGAGGCGTTCGAGTGCCAGCCGGCGTCCATCACGCAGTAGGAATACTGGGATTCCCCGGGAAAATGGAACACGGATACCTGGCTGCTGCCCGCACGGGCCTGCAAGCTCAGCGTCAAATCCCGAATCGCTTCCTCCACGGCGTGCAGCTTCGGCTTCATGCTGGCGCTGGCGTCGATCAGCAGCGCGACGGAAAGGGACATCGTCTCTTCCATCTCCTCCATGACCTTGACGACCTCGCCCCGTTTGGCGGGAGGCAGCGAGCCGACGTCGCCCACCCCGAACAGCTGGCGAAGCTCCTGATTGACCGCCTGCCGAATCGTACCCGCCACCGTCTGTCTCGTCATCATCTGCACCGTCCTGGACAGCTGCCGGCTCGTTACGATCTGGCTGATTCCTCCGCCCGCCCGCGCGATCTCGGCGATCTCCGTCGCGCCGTATTCGCCGATCGTTCCTTCGTCCACCACGCCGGCCACGTTCACCGTAATTCCTTCCGCGTACGCTTGCGCCGCCGCGGATACGGGGCTTTCCCCGACATTCGAGCCTCCGTCCGTAATCAGCAGAATTTGCTTCATCATTCCCGACACACTCCTCCTATCGAATATCTAGCATCTAGTAAAGAGTGTCGCCAAAGCGTGCGAGATTTAATCTTTTTTTGGAGGATTGGCCTCCTCGGCGGCGATTGCCGTAGAGTTCCGGCGCCAGGCTGATATAATATAAAGAAAGAAGATAATCCGGACGGATCGGAATAACGCTAGCCGCAAGCTGGCGATAATGCGAGTAGGGGAAGGGGTGAGGAGCCTTGAGGAAAATGAGTCTGACCGATATTCGGGAGCGGAAACGCAAAAGCGATGCGGCGGTTCGCCGCTCTGTCGACCATTCCGTTCAGCTTTTTCGAGCGCGCGCGCAATCGTCCGGGGAACTTCGGCGGTCGGCGTCCCCAAGAGATCCCGACGAAATCACGGCGCTTAATCTTCTGTCCCGCCGCAAGCTGTTGACCGCCATGACCAATGGCGACGTTCATTACGATGCCGAAAGGCGGGTGCTGACGATTGCTAAGTATACGAGAAGCGAATAAAGCCCTCGAACGGATTGCCGACAAAGACAAATTCGAGAAGATGCTGCACACGGCGGCCATCATTACGGATGTTCTGATGCAGCAAAATATCAAACCGGTCATCGTCGGGGGCTTGTCCGTTGAAATCTATACACCGCCAAGAAAGAACGACCGGCTGACCCTCTGAAAGTTTGGAACAGATGGACTTGTACGCGTCTTCTGTTCCCTGAAAGCCCGTAATAAAGCCGACTCAGGTCTCGTCCGAGTCGGCTTTATCGTGTTACCGTGTGTCAACGTCTGGCCCTCCGTCAGCTCACCGTCCGCGGCCGCTCCATCCTGGCGAGACCCGGCCAGCGGAAAGCGGCCCATTCCGGACGATGCCGCGAGATACGCGTGACGATGACGGTCATGTCGTCCTTGATGCCGCCGGGATATTGCCGCAGCGCCGTATCCAGCAGCGAATCGGCGATCTCCTGGGGATCGTCCTCGTCCAGCTCCTGCAGCACCCTCTTCATCCACTGCTCCTTGTTGATCGCATGACCCGGGGCGTCCAGAATGCCGTCCGTCATCATGATCAGCGTGTCCCCCGGCTGAAGCTGAACCCGCAGCAGGTCGATCTCGATATCGTGCAGAATGCCGATCGGCAGGTTGTTGGCCGCGATCGGAATAATCTCCCTCCCTCGCTTGATAAAGCTCGGCGTCGAGCCGATCTTGAGCATCGTGGCATGAGCGGTGTACAGATCGATCAGCGCCAGGTCCACCGTCGCGAACATCTCTTCCGGCGAACGCAGCAGCAGGATCGAATTGACCGATTTCACCGCCAGCCGTTCGTCGATTCCCGACTGCAGCAGCTGCTCCAGCATCGACAGCGCCGCGCTGCTCTCCGTCCGCGCCCGCACGCCGTTGCCCATCCCGTCGCTCAGCGCCACCGCAAACTTGCCGTTGCCGAGCTCCACCATGCTGAAGCTGTCTCCCGACAGCAGATCGCCGTCCTTCGCGGCGCCCGCCACCCCCGTCTCCACCTCGTAGATTTTCGCCGACGAGAACGTCACCGTGCTCAGATGCGCGGCCGGCTCCCCGCTCTTCTCGCTGCCGACCGTAACCGTCTCGCCGAGAATCTCCGTCAGAATCGGCGCGATCATTTTGCGGCATTCGTCGTATCCGGTGCGGAAAGCGTGCACCATCTCGATCTCGATATGTCCCTCCTCCAGACTCAAAATATCTATGCTTTGAATCGCCAGCCCCAGATGGTCGAGGGCATCCCGAATTTGCCGCTCCTGGTTTTCCATCTGCTTGGCTTCGCGACGAATTTCCTTGACGAGGTCGTCCATGACCTGCGACACTCCGGACAGCTGATCGGCGACGAGAAAGCGGCTGTCCTGCAGCTGCTGCCGCCAATGCAGGTCGTGGCGGTAGACCTCGTACTGCCGTTTCATCACATCCAGCACGAGCGGAGTTTTCACGCATATCCGGTTCCAGGATTTCGGCAGCTGCGAGGCCATCAAGTCGGGATACTGCTCGACCGCGGTCATCATGTCCGTCATCAGCTTGTACGTCTGAATGAACTGGCCGTCCCAGCACAGGTCGCGTCGATGACAGCCGGCGCAGGCCCGTTCGTGCACCTCGTTGACGAAATGGTCGAAATCGCGGTTTTGCGCCGGAGCATCCCCCGCCTGGGTCATCTGCCGGAAGCTGCGGGACAGCTGGCGGAACACCTCGGAAAATTTCTCTACCCGCTCGGCCGTCAAATCTCTCACTTTCTGGGCATATTCCTGCTGGTGCTGCGCATAGCTTGTAGTACCGGGAACAAAACGGGACAACGATTCCGTAACCGGGTGGGGCGTAAGCAGCAGCAGGACGGAAGCCGCCGCCGTCGCCCACGTCGAGGCCATCGTGTCGGCCGCCGTCGCCCCGAACAAGGCGAACACCGAAGTGCCGAGCAGCAGGCCGAAGACCGAAGCCGCCTTGCCTCCTTCCCGCAGAAGCCCCGCCATCAGCCCTCCGAAGGCCAGCAGGCCGATCTCCGACGTCGCTCCCAGATTGGACAAGCTCAGAATCATGCCGGCGATCACGCCCGCCGACGTCCCCAACGCCGCGCCGCCGACGAAGGCGCTGGCAGCCACGAAATATCTGGACAGCACGCCGGCCAAGGCGACGCCGTAGATTTCCCAGCCCGTCAGTCCCGTGAGCAGACAGGCCAGCAGAATCGCTATGCCGACCCATTCCTCGTGCCGCAGCTCGAACGGCCTCTTCGTCCGCGTCAGCACGGGCAGCGCATGAACGAACAGCAGCGTAAGCACGAAGGCGAGGGAGGCTTCGACCAGCGTTAACAAGTACGGCAGCCACCCGTCGCCCTCGGCCAGCAGCACGGCGAACACTTTGACGATCAGCGTCGCCGCGAACACAACGACGGGCGCCTGGGACAGCTCGGCCTTCTCGTAGATCGCCAAGGCGCGATACAGCAAGTAGATCACGCCGATCTCCGCGCAGATGACCGCCGGCATCGGATCGAGCGCCCAGAAGCTGCCCGCCGTCAAGGAAAGCATCGCCCAGAAGGCCATATCCCTTCTCAAATACAGCACGACCCCGAAGTAAGCCGCCGCGAACGGAGCGATTCCCTCCAGCATGGCCGCTCTGCCGAGCAGAAATCCGGCCGCGATAATCAGCAGCACCCACTGCCGTTCTTTGACGGCCGCTCCCCATCGGAGCAGAAGAGAAGCTTTGCCGGTTTCTCCACCGGAAGATCGCGCGGAACGTCTCCGCTTCTTGAACCAGCTCTTGCCCCTCTGATCGGGAACCGCGGAAGGTCCCGTCCCGATGCGAGGAACGAAAGGAACGACGGACGGCTTGTCCATGATGCACACCCCATTCACCAAATTGAATTGTGCTCTTAATTATAGGCGGGGGCTTTCATAAAGTTTGTCAGAAACGGTTGCCGGACAAAAAGTTTTTTCCGACACAATCGGAGGGGCTTTGGCGACCGGCCGCGCGAATCGGCGAAACCGCCCGGCCCCCATGGGCCCGGCCCGCGTTCGCGGCCGTCGGCTCCCCGGTATTCCCTTGAATTGCGACAGCGAAAAAACGCGCTCATCCGACGGGGGATGGCGCTATGTGCCGCCCGCTCGCGGACGGGAACCGCGCGCAATTGCCGGATAGGCGCGAAGGATGCGGGAACAAATGCCCGAAGACACAGCAAAGCCGGACCTCGAGGTCCGGCTAGATAGGTTAATATTGCTTATATCTTACGAACGACGTCCGCCGCGTCCGCCACGTTTGGATTCGGTGCTTTTCTTAAGAGTGGACATTCGTTCTTCGCTGTCCTTAAGGAAGCGAGACAATTTGTCATCAAAAGAGGGAGACCTTCCGAAACCGCCCGGTTTGGAGGGACGACCGCCGCGATCGCGGGGTCCGCGTTGTTGTGTTTGTTGCGAGTACTGCTGTTCCGGCGGTTTGTCCACGGCTTGACGAATGGACAGTCCGATCTTGCCGTCCTTGTCCACGTTAATGACCTTGACCTTGACCATGTCATTAATCTTCAAGTGCTCGTGTACGTCTTTCACATAACTGTCCGCAATCTCGGAAATGTGAACGAGCCCCGTAACGCCGCCCGTCAAATCCACGAATGCTCCGAAATGCGTAATGCCGGTAACCTTGCCCTCCAGTTTGGTTCCCACTTCGATGGCCATAAAAAACGATGTTCCTCCCTGAACCTGAGTATGCCCGGACGATATACGTCCGGTTATGCAAATTATAAACGACAAGCGGAAGCAAGGTCAACAGACGTTCGTCTACCCGGGAGGCTTGCAGGAAGTTTATTTCGTCTTGATCGGCACTTCTCCGGGAAGTCCGAGACCGTGTTCTTTGCGGGCAAGCTGCCCGATATATTCGTCATCGTTCAGGCGTGCGATCTGCAGCTGGAGTTCCTCGTTCTTCGCTTGGGCGTCGGTGAGCTTGTGATTGACTTCTTCCAATTGACTCAAACGGTCGTTGATCTGCCCGGACTGGGTAATCCAGACGTAGCCGGCCCAGCTAAGAAACAAGATAAACACGAACAGCAGCAGCTTTAACCTTCTGCGCGCCCCCGTCGCTGCGGGTGTCGCGGCCATTGTACGCGAAGACAATCCGACGCCTCCTTCCCCAAGCATGCTTGCGCCCTTGTTCAAAAAGTTCGGTTTTCAGCACCGAGAAGGTTGGATGAAGACCGGAGATGAGGAACGATCGTAAAGCGTAGTGGAAGCTACGTGAGCACCGGAAGAACCGGCTGAATTCAAGATTCGACGTCGAATCCACTTCCCGAACCACATCGTGATCAAAATCGGACTTTTTGAACTACCTCTTTAAATAGAGCGACGCGATCATTATAGCATACTGGAGATACGGAGAAATATCCTTCTTCGGATTCAATTCCGGCAAGAACGATGTCGAACCAAAGGAACACGAACACGATGCGAACACTAGCTTTTTTTACGGAAAATGTCCCTGATTTGCCTCATCCGTTCGCGAAAACGGCGATAAGCGTTCGCGACCGGGACAAGCTTCCGTCTTACGGGCAGCAGCCCGGCCCACAGCCGGCGGCCGAGCGCGCCGAACGGCCTGAGCAGCAGCTTGCCCGTCCACAGCACGGCGGCGGCCGTCACGATGAACAGAATGTCCAGCAGCTTGGCCAACAATCGGACAACCCAAAGCACGGGGACGATCAGCAGCGCCCGGACAACCCTCCACGCAAACAGCGCCAACGCCTTAAACGCATCGATGAGCTTGCCGGTAATTCGAACCATCCACGGACTCAGCAGGCCGAAATAACCGGTGACGCCGATCCCCAGGCCGAGGAATACGTACATGCGCACCTCGCCTTGATTGCTGGTCAGCAGCACCGCGAACACGCCCAAGGTGGCGGCCGCCCAGTAGGCTGCGTCCAAGGCCGGAAGAAGCCAGCGCGCCACGTGAAACCGGTGAGAGGCCACCCGGTAGACGTCGAACGCCAGTCCCATGGCCAGCCCGCACAGCATCATGGTGGCAATCGTCATGCCCTGCGCCGCCGCACTCACTTGAACAACTTCCCGAACAGCCCTTTGGACTTCGTTCCCGCCGCGCTGCCGTCCAGGTACACCAGGGAATGGATCGTCCCTTCGATCGAGACGAGCCCCTGATCCAGGCTTAGGTTTTTCATATGCAGGTTTTGGCCGCGAACGGTCAAGAAGCCGCACTCCGTCTCCAGCAGAAACTCCTCGTTGTCGAAGCTGTCCACGTTGCTGACGCCCGTGATGTCCAGCGCTTTGCGGTTCAGCATCCGAACTTCCTGATGCTTGGCTCCCTTCGCATGCTCCATGGCGCTCCCTCCCATGCCCTCACTTTAAGAGGCAGTTCACAAAGTCCGCTTGCGATCACGTACTTTAAGACTAGCCTATGGGCATGGGAGATAAATTAGAACCGACTCCGCTTAACGGATAACGACGCTCACCGGCTTGGCGACCGTCAGCTCCGTTCCCGCGTACACGGGCAGTCCGGATTGCGGCTCGATGCGGAAGAGAACGACCGAATTCGAGTCCTGGTTGGCCG
The DNA here is from genome assembly GCF_042431195.1 of Cohnella cellulosilytica. NCBI lineage: Bacteria > Bacillati > Bacillota > Bacilli > Caryophanales > Paenibacillaceae > Cohnella > Cohnella cellulosilytica. The sequence goes on along the minus strand of NZ_JBHMDN010000006.1, from coordinate 172,107 downwards.
CAATGAGCCACTGTCCGTCCGGGGACAGCGCGAAGTTCCTCGGGGTTTTGCCCCGCGTGGAGACGTGCCCGGCGGCGCTCAGCTTGCCCGACTGCTCGTCGATCGCGAAGACGGCGATGCTGTCGTGTCCGCGGTTGGACGCGTACACGAAGCGTCCGTCCGGAGACGCGACGATCTCGGCGCACGAGCTCTCTCCCGCGAAGGACGGAGGCAGCGTGGGCAGGCTTTCCTGCCGCGTCAGCTTGCCGGCGTCGTAAGTAAACCGGGTAACCGTGCTGTCCAGCTCGTTAACGACATAGGCGGCCTTGCCGGACGGATGGAAGGCGAGATGGCGCGGCCCCGCGCCCGGCTCCAGAGAGACGGCGTCGTGCGCGACCCACTCGCTGCCTTCCGTATCGCGAACGTAGATCATGATTTTGTCCATGCCCAGGTCCGCCACGAGCAAATACTGCCCGTCCGGGCTGAAGTTCGCGGAATGCGGGTGCGGGCCCTGCTGCCGATCCGGGTTCGGCCCCGAGCCGGTATGACGGAAGCGAATCGACGGAGGCCCCGGGCGCTCGTCCTCGCGGATCGGATACAGCATAGCCGATTCTCCGCTGTAGTTGGAGACGGCCAGCCAGTCTTCCGTCGGCGTAAGCGACAGATGGCAAGGGTGGGCGCCATGCGTCGGATGGTACTGGCCCGGCCCCAGCTTGCGGGTCTCGGCGTCGATCGGGAACGACGCGAGCTGGCCGCCCTCCGCCTTGTCGCCGTCGGCGTCGATGTGCTCGGCGGTCTCGCTGACCGCGTAGAGCCGGGTTCCCCGCTTGTTCACGCGCAGATACGACGCGTTTTCGATGTTGCCGTACTCGGCCGTCTTCACCAATTCCGCCGTGTCCGTCAGCAGCTCCGCCCGGGTAATGACGACTGCATTTTTGGCGCCGTAGGCGCCGATCCATATTTCGAGAGCTCCGGTCATCGCATATTGCTCCTTTGGATAGAGATAGGTCCCCTACTATAAATAGGAACTATCTATTATTATACATCATCCGGCGGCGACTCCGTTATAGCCCGGTTCCATGACTGAAGCCGGACTTTGCGGATCAGAGCCGACGAGAAGTCCCCAACAATACCTCCGACGTCATAAACTTGCTCAAGGCCAATAAGAGAATAACCGAAGGAAGGCTGACGATCGCTCCTAGTTGCAGCGCAATCTCGGGAGCTTGCTGCAGATCCATGCTTCTGCTTAACATAGCGACGCTGGCGATGGGAGAGAAAAGTTCGGGATTGCTTAGATAAACGAGAGACGGGATATAGGAGTTCCAGAGGCCGACGAAATTCAGCACGCCAAGCCCCAGCAGCGGTTTCCACACCTTGGGCACGAAGAGAGTGAAAAACGCGTACATCTCCCCCCGCCCTTCCTGCTCGGCCTGCAGCTTTAAGGAAGCGTAACTGGCATTGAAGACGCCCTTCAGCACAAATACGCCCACAATCGCGACCAATCCGCTGATCAGCAGCGGGAAAATCGTATTGACCGCGCCCATCTGCCGATACGCCATATATTCGTGCAAGGTCGAGCCTGTTCCGATCGCCAGTACAAACAGCAGGACGAACCTATAGAGGCTGCGACCGGGCAGCGCGGAGACGGTCAAAGGATAAGCGAGCATAAGCATGATCAGCAGACTGAACGCGGTCACCGCGCCGTAGAGGAATAGGAAAAGAATAAAATTTTGCGTCGGGAAAACTTCGGACAAAGTCGGCCCCCCGCCTGCGCCTTGAAGGAAAGGATGAACGAACAGGAAGTACAGAAAAAACAACACAAGCGCCGAATACAGCGAAGCGACGACAATTCCGAGTGCGTTGCGCCCCGCAGAAGTATCGAAGCCGGAGCCTGGACCGGAACCCGCGGACTTGTCGAGATTCACCCGCTGCACTCCCGAAGCTTGAGCGGAGTTGCCGACGAACAGATCGCGTACGAACCATTTGCGCACAAGCAAATAGGCCGCCAAAGTAAAGACGAGCTGAATCGCGAATTGGAAGAGCCACATCGCCGAGCCGACGCCGAAGTTAGCGTTCATAAAGCCGGTCCGGAAAGCGAAGGTATCCAACGTATCGCCGACCGAGTAGACAAGCGGGTTGTTCAGCCGATAAAGCAAGTCGAAATCGGTGGACAAAATCGTGGACAATTGGATCAGCAAAAAAGCGACAAGCGCCCGCAAAGCGGGATAAAACGAAGAGGGCCGCCGGATTCCGGACGCGGTCGCTCTCGAGCGGTAGGCCCGAATCGCGGCCAGCGCGAGAAGAACGGGTATGCCGCAGGTTTTCAAGGCTTCCAGCAAATAGACGATCGCCCTGAAGTACGCCGGATCGGCCAAAGGCAGCGAGCCTCCCGTCGCTAAAATCGATTGCGACGGCGATAACAGATAAGCCGCAGTGTCTGCAATTACGGCGGAAGGAATGAAATAAGGAATCAGGAACAACACAACGAACGCGTTCCGCAGCCTGTCCGAACGAATTCCGCTCAGCGCGGCCGCGAGCATAAGGGACAGGATCCCGACGACCCCCATATAGGAGAGCTTGATTGCGAGCGTGTTCCCCAGAATATGCCCGAATTCCGGCATTCCGAACAGCGCATCGAAGTTCGCCCAGCCTGTCCACTCGCTCCCGAATATTCCGTAGATGATCTTCACATCGGTGAAAGCCATGCGAAAGCCGGCAATAAACGGAATGATTTTCAACAGAAAAATAAGGAGCAGAGGCAGAAACGCCAGAAAATAGTGAAATTTGTACTTCCAAATCCGTCCGAGATAATCGTTCAACGCTAAGCCTCCTATATCGGTGTTCGGTTATTTTCTTTTGAATAATGAATAGAGGTCCGCCCAAAAAGCGGAACCCCTATTGTCATACAAATTCCTTATTCAAGAACGGCACGGACCGTCAACTGCCCGGTTACTTTGGATCTAAATACCACTGCTGCAGTTTCACCGGACCAGGATGTTCCCGGGACGATATTGCGATTGACTTTGAATGTAATTCGACCAGGCTCATACGTCGCATCAAGTGGAGTTCCGGCGATTTTGCCTCCGCTTAATTCCTTTTCAGGAGTATATTGATACAGATCGACGACTTCCATTTCATTCGGGTCGTAGGTGATCACATTCGTCATTTCACTGAAATCCTGGACATTGTATGCATACAACGAAAGAACGAACTCCTCTCCTCTAATCCCGCTGATCAGATAGTCGGGAGTGTGCGTGCTTTTTACAATTGCGGGGCTCCATGCCGTCAATCCCGTATCATTCTTAGCTCGGACTCTATACGTATGCAATGTGCCTGGATCAAGCCCTTCATGCAGATAGGCCGCATCTTCGACGCTTGTTGTCCGACCGTCTATCTCGATATCGTAGCCTGTGGCCCCTTCTACTCTCTCCCAATATAATTCTATGGAGTCAATGTCAGGATAGGCCTCTAACCTGATGGGAGCATCCGGAAGATCCGACAAAGTCGATAAGGAAAGCGCAGCGACCCAATCGCTGGCCTCGTCCCGATCTTTGAATCGGATTCGATACGTATGCAGTTCGTCGGCTCCCAGGCCGGTGTGATTAAAAATCGTATCCCGACCGTTGTCCATAAGCACGCCGTCAACCTCTATGTCATATTCGGCGTCCGGTGCTGCTGCGTCCCAAGAAATCGTAATAAACCGATTCGTCACAATTGCCGCAATATTAGTCAGTGACGGCTCCGATATCTGACCGCTTGGCAAGACAGCTATCGCAATCGGACTGCTCCAATCGCTGTCTCCGCTGATATTCCTGGCTCTCACCTTGTAGGTGTGACGACTTGCCGCACTCAGGTCGGTGTGCGTAAATTCGTTATCCGTCACATTTACGATTTCAGCCCCATCGATCATGACCTCATAGCTGTCCGTATAAGGCACTTTATACCACGTAATCGCAATCTCATTCTTATCGGCAGAGGCCAATAGACGAGTCGGCGGCGAAGGAGCTTCCGGATGCGTCGTAATATCGACCGGAAGGCTCCACGGACTCTTCCCGCCTATATTTACGGCACGCACTCGATACGTGTGACCCGTTACGGGTAACAAGCCCTCGTGCTTATAACTCGTTAAATCGCCTGTGCTGACGATGAATCCATCCGCCTCTATCTCGTACTCCGTCGCCCTTTCCGCAACGCTCCAGGTAACCGTTACATGGTTGATCAGCGGGTCTGCTGCTATATTCTCCGGTACCGGCGGCGGATCCGGCCAAGTCACGATCGAGATCGGCTCGCTCCATTCACTGTTACCGCCTATATTTACAGCCCTGATCCGGTAGACATGAGGAGAATCCGACTGCAGCCCGGAGTGAGTATAGGTCGTATCGCTGCCGGCATCCAACTCGACGCCATCGGCCTCAACTTCATAGAATTCCGCCCTTGCCGCCGGATCCCAACTTAAAGTGACATAATTTTGCTCATATGTCTGCTCAATTCCGGTTGGAACCGTCGGTGGATTCGGCAGGGTGGTCATCTGCAATTCCGAGCTCCATCGACCCGTTCCTCCGGTATTTACAACTCTTACCCTGTAGGTATGATTCGTATTCGCAATCAAGCTTGAATGCGTATAACTGACTGCCGTGCCGTTCGACACGATCATTCCATCAGCCTCTACTTCGTAGCGAGTGACTTCGGCTGCCGCCGGCCAAGATAAAGTAATTGAAGTCTGGGTTCTCAAGGTTGAGATATCCTCAGGCGGATCGGCAATGGTGACTCCGATCGCCGGCTCGCTCCACTCGCCTGCAAGCCCCGCCTGATTTACCGCTGCGGCTTGAACGCTGTAGGCTCTCCCTGCTTGGAGACCCTTGATGGATATTTCTTTATTGGTTAATGTTATCGTGACTGGGCTAGCCGCAAGGTTCCCGTCCGCATCGACGTATTGAGTTCCCGCCTTAATTTGATAACGGGTCCCAGGCGCGTTGCTGTCGCTTACTTTAGTCTTCAACGAGGATTCCGTAGACTGGATAATCTGAACAGAAGGCACCTGTGACATCGTATAAACCACTTGTTCCGAGAGGGTCACATGCCCAAGCATGTCTCTGGCCTCAACAATTATGGGATACGCCGTATCCGCAGACAAGGAATGAAAGGTATATGCGCCGGCCACCCATGGACTTTGAACCGTTCCAATCTTAAATCGGTAAGGCGTATCCGACAAACCTGCGCCCTGATCCGTCGAAACCCCCGTCACAGTAATCTTGCTGTCTGTTGCCGCGCTCTGAACGTTTCCGATTACAGGCCCCGTTTTATCGATATGGAAGATCACGGTTTGAACAACAGGAGCATTGTGATTGTCCGTTACGGAAACTTTCAGCGTGTGCACTCCTTCCGTCAGCCCGCCCAAGTTGATTTGACTGAATGCAACCTGCTGGGGTGTGGACGTATTGGAGACATTCTTGCTCTCTCGCGGAGTAGCTTCATTGTCGATAAAATAGGAGCCGACCAAGGGCTCTCCATCCAGATCGGTTACCGATATCCTTGCAACCATTGAATCCGCAAACCATTGATTGGCTGTCGGAGACAAAATGGTCACGCTTGGCGTAGTACCCTGTAAGGGGCCGCTTTTGACCGTTGTTGTCCTTGTCACGTAATCGTACTGCTCGGGCACCCAATAATCGTAATAGACCCAGCCATATTCAGGATCTACATAATGGGTAACCCTGACCCAACCATAAATATCGTCCACCCAAGACCTTTCCTTTACGGTCTTAGTCGTTTCATTCGTTGATTCGCTGCACGGAGGACTATGCTCGTATCGAATCCCGCTGGCCGAAGTACCTGAACACCAGGGGATTGTTTTATCCTTGACTTCCCAGTGACCTGGAGTTACAACCTTCCACTCCTCCGTCTGGTAGGAGTAACCCGGCGTTACGACTCCCCAATAGCTGCTCGAAGAGGTATAACCGCCGCCAACTTTCTCGTAATTCTGATAACTAAGCGTGTAATCGTAGCCTAAGCTATATCCCAACCTGACATCCTCGTAGCTGGTACCCGTACCGCTGTAGATTTGAATCCCGTTTCTGGAGAGTATATACGGACTTTTTCCGGTTCCTGCCCAATCCAACCGAACTGTGCTCTCGTTCGTAACCTGCGCGGTTAACGCGCCGAACACCGTTTGCGGCAGCAGGAACAGGCCTGCGAGGAGCAGGAACAAATACCACGCTGCATAGCTTCTTCTCTTCTTCCCGCCAGTCGCCATCGTTACTCCCGCCCCCCTTAAGCCGTTAAAATGGACACGATGTAATACTGATTGGTTTCCTTGTTGTAATTCGTCGATAGATCCAATTTTCCATAGCTGACGCTCAACTGCCAATCCTTCCGATATCCGATCTCTTGGGCAAATACGGCAAGATCCTGACGGATCGGGTCACTGAAATTGCTGTCATAAGAAAACATCGCGGCAAGCAGCTCGTAGGCATCGGACGGATCGGCGACTGTGTCGTTCGTTATGAGATTCCAGGTTAGCGTTCCGTCAGGATCCATGCGATAAGATGAGGTGAAGTGCACAGGGCTGCCGGCATCGGAATTCGACTGTCCCTCCTCGCCAATCAGTTGAATGAAGATTGTTCCTTCGGACTCATAGCTTTGAATTTGAAGACCATGTTCTTTCGCAAACAACTCATGCTTGGCTAAAATGCCCTCTCTATCCTTGAAAGTGACTTGTTCATACTGCGCCCACTCCTCCTCGACGGAGGCTCCCTGCAGCATGCTCAATCCGGATTGATTGACAAATTGATAGACAAACTGAATCGCTTCCGCCCGAGTCAAGTATTCGTTAATCATAAAGCCTTCCACGGCTCTGCTGCTCTTTCCATTAGAAATTCCTGTGGCATATAGATCGTTTACGGCCGTCGTTACGGCTTCTTTCTTGTCGTCTTGATAGCGGCCGCCCAGAGCGGAAGACAAAATAATTGCCGCATTTTTCCGCAACAGAGGCTGGTCCACGGTGGCCTGATCCGACAACCCCTCGACAAACCACTTCTTCTCGTTGGCATAAGCATAGTACTTGTCGTACCAATTCTTGCCTTGATCAGGGAGCGAGACGTAGGCAGATATAAGCATCTTCAGAAATTCGGCTTCGGTTATGCTTTCTTCCGGGTTGAAGGCTGCTTGCGGGGAGATATCCAGCACTTCCTGCTCAATTCCCCAATCAATCGCTTTGCTGGCCCAATGCGCAGCCGGAACATCCGAAAATCTGTCTGCCTGCTTGGCATTTGTCGGAGTCGTAGCGGCCAAAGACAACACAAGCAGCGCGATGATATACGTTGCAAATCTTTTGGACATAAAGCAGCACCTCTGCTATTCGTTTTGAATTTCGAAAAACATAATCAAATTATCGTCTACAACGACAAGCTCCGAAGCGGATATTGGAATAATTTCCGCCCACGAAATCGTGTTATTATCGATGTCTAAGGCAAAACGAAGAGCTCCGTCCCGATTCAGACTATGAACTCCGCCGCCTGTATCCAGGACATAGACATTGTCTCCTCCGTCGACGGCATGCCCCATTAGGCTATAACCCTTCCGTTGTTTCGCATTCGACAGTTGGTAGGTCCACAGAGCTTTGTCTCCGGTCTCATTCATTCGTTTAACCCAGTTCTCTTGACCGATATGATTCTGACTCACGATATATTGGCCGAATCCGTCATCTCCATACGGAGCTGCGATTCTCTTAATCTTCCCGTCCTCCAGACGATAAGAGCTTTGATTATAAAGTAAAGTGTCATCCTCCAAAATTTCGGGCATGAAGAACCCCTGTTCGACAAGCACTGTCTTCCCTTGAGCGTCCAGAACAACATGGCCTCCGTCCAATTGGATATACAAGTTATTGGAATGATCTGAAACAATGCCGTTAATACTCCATGAAAAATGGGAGAAGGCAGACAAGATACCGTCCTTTGTTTGCCACTCTTTATGCACCCATAATCGCTTTCCATTCCGATCAAAGGCGGCTAATCCGTCCGTGGTCAGAACAATCAAATTCCCCTCTCTGTCCATACCTGCGTCCACATAACCAATTCCATCAATAGGCTTTCCATCTGCTGCTATAAAGATAGGACCTACATTCTCCCCAAAATAGAGAGGAATACCTTTCCAGATATAAACTTTTTTGTTTTCGAGAATCCAGATGTCGTATCCATCAGGTACTTTTACATATCGAGCCGTGACCTCTACTGGTGCATCGTTTTTGCTGGAAAGAACCTCGCCCTCTAAATTCATGATCATTGTTCCATTGCCGCCATAGGACTGAAAGATTAAAGTTTCATTGGAACCCATGAAACCATTGTAGTTTTCATAAGGGCTCTCGCTTTGAAACCACCATTTCAGCTTGATGTTGCCGCGATGCTGCAGCGTTATCGGTTCGCCATGATCATTACGTGCCGGAAGCTCTTCCTTCACGGTCAAATCCATTGCAAGGGTACGAATATTGATGATTTTTCGCACACTATTCAGTTCTACTTCAGCACCCAGCACTTCGTCGGCAAAGCGGACCGGAACATAAACGGTATTACGGATGCTGACAGGTTTCTGCCGGACAGGAATTACAACCCCATTAAGGAGAACAGATTGAGAGCGAACAAGGACGCTAATCGTTTTGGCGCCTCGCTTACCCGTAACTTGTCCAGCTTTACTATCGTAAGAAACTTTAAAATTTATGGCATCCAGCAAAGCTTTCAAAGGAACCATTGTGCTGCCCTTCACGACCACGGGAGTCAGGTTTGTCTTTTGCCCGTCTACGGTCAATTGATAACTTGCTGCTGCGGAAACCGTCCCCGAGATTGAAACGCACAAGAGAACAAATATGAAAACCATCATAAGTTGCCTGCGCTTCATTATTTTCGTTTCTCCCTTCTATCTCATGTTAATTCCAAAAATCGCCAACGTTCCAGACCGTGAACGGGGTAGCGCCTGCCAGCCCCTTCCCGCTCGTTTACTATCTTTTGATGACCGGCTCTCTCCGGCGTGCTGGTGGTTCTATGCTTGTCAGACTTACGGTGAGCTGTGAGCGGGGAAGCGGCCCGTTAGCGGTGTCTCGGTGCTGTCAGCGGTGGTTGTTAGCCGTAAGTTACATCTTTGTGAGTCTAAAGCTGCATCGCGACTCTACTTTTTCTTCATATTTGAAAAACTTAAAACATCTTCCCGAAGCTCATTAAACAAATTTTGTCGATTCGTAAATTGCTTTGTTTTAAATAGTTTAATCTCTTCGCTCTCAATCTCTCCTGCAAAGTAGTCGTACGTGAGATCCGACAATACAGAAATAGATGCCATAAAGTCCTCAATGGATAGAGCATATTCTAACTTAGCATCTCCATACATAACTTCACTCTCAATAACTATCCCTTTATTCAATTCCTGTATTAAGTTGTTTACAAATTGCTTTACTGAAGTAAGCACCGTGGTTCTCCTTGTACATTACGTTCTAATAACATAATCAAGTTATCGTCTACAACGACAAATTCCGAAGCCGATATCTGAATAACTTCCGACCGGGAAATTCCGTTAGTATCGATGTCCATGGAAAATCAAATGTTAAGAACTGTTGTAGACCTCGATAGTCAGCGTCGGATTGCCGAAAGCGTCGTCCAGGCAACATAATTGTTTCCGTGCGCGTAACACACCGTTTCATGGTCTGGCGAGTGCATACTACTCCTCGTCTACTTTAATCAGTTCTTCGCTGGAATAACGAGAAGTTTTTTTCTTCCCGTTTATTTCAATATAGTACATTTCTCTTTCAGCTTTATAATGCCAATTGATCTCGCAAATATTTCCTAAAACCCCCGGCTTTATCCTCAGTCTTACTGGTTCACTAAATGTAAACTTAGGCGGTGATACCCTCTTAAACAAAATAGGTTTCACCAGATAAATCTCGTTATTATACTGCAATACCATGTATTCGCCTTGCTCACCAACGCAGAGAAAGACTTTCCCATAGGGCAGTAGCACGCGAAATTTCTCTCTGTGCCTTGGTTCTATTAGTTCAAGTCCATCTTCATCGAACCATGGATATAGACCCCATTCACTTGTCAACAAAATCTCCTCCCTCAAAAATTAGTTTCCGAATTTCACGTATCCTTGAAACTTGGGACTAAAAGCAGACTGAGGAAGTTGACCGAATGCTTCTTGTGCGGACTGAAGTGAGTTGCTACTTGGTTTATAGTGCCTACTTGCGTGTCCACTTTATATATCTGCCCACCCCCAATTTCAAAAATACCTGCTGCTCGATCCTGAGGGTTCGCCATCAGGCAGTGCTCATCCAAAGGAAGAAGAAACAAGCGGCTGTTCACGTCGCGTGGTTCCTGACAGCTCTTCTAGCTGTTTGTGGCAGACTGTGAGCAAGAGCGCATATAACCATTTCGATGAGGCTCCTCTGGGAGAAGTGCAATAAGCCGTTCCTACAGCTGTAACCCCTGAGAGGCGTGGCTGCTGCCTACTCTCATTTAACTTCACAGCCTTTTAATTGCGCTTGTACCAAATCCAGGGCCACCTCCAATTTGATCTGGCTGTGCTTGCTTAACCCTTGTCTGTATTGAGATATTGATATAGTTGAAACTAATGGTTCGACTGCAATATCGTTCCGATCTAACTCAACCTCTACAATTGTGCTGTCATTAACAAGAACCTTATATATGTCCTCACCTTGTTCTGGTATCCAATGAAGAATATATGCTGTTTTCATTTCTGGGTAGTATTTCTCTAATGCTTTCAGCAAAGACTTGTTCCCTTGACCTTCAAACAGTAACTTATTAGATTCAATTAACTGTTTCCTTAAATCCTGTTCTGTCTTGCTCCCAATAAGCCTCATTCCCAGTCCCTTCTGCGTGCGCAGATCGTCCCCGTCGTATTGATAGGTGACGATCGATTGCTCTCCCGCCTTGACACGCTCGGCACGAACGAGGCGATTAAAGCCGTCGAAGGTCTGCAGCGACTTCTCGACAACGGTGTTCGCATCTCCCGGTGTCGATTCGCCATAGGCGTCGCCTCCGGTCACTTGCCTCATGCCCGGATTGTTCGGGCGGAGGTAGCCGATCAGACTGCGAAGCTGATTGCCATTGTCGTCGTACAGGTAGCTGGTCGTCTTCTCTAGCACTTGCCGTCCTGTATCGTCAAACATCGTCTCTACGAGCCTTAACAGCTCATCGCTGGCATCGTACAAGTAATCGCTGTTCTTGACCCGATACGCGAGTTCCTGCTCTGTCCCCGGATCGATATAGCCGCTTGGCTGAGCAGACGTATACGTCTCTACCTGGGATTGACGATTGCCGGCACGGTCGTAGCTATAGAGGGTCGTCTTGCCTGGCGCGTCTTAATTTCTTTCCTCACAGCCAAAGGCGAAGATTTATAACGATTACCACTTTCGACTGTGAGGTTCAGGTTTACGTGCAATTTAAAATAGACATCTTCAATTCTTCCAAAACCTGCTTGCGTTTTGTCAACATTTCATCATTATCTTCCCACCGCTCAAGCCCCTCACCCGTCTCAATAATCTCCAACGCTCTTTGTCCGATGGGTTACAACAGGTTTCCAGCCCGAATTTGCAAATAGGCAAGCGTTAAAATAACGACAGGCCCTTCATCTTCATCCTCCAGACTATCGCTGAACGACTCCAGCACGGCTTCCGTTGCTAACACAACATCCTTTTCTTCCGACATGATCTCGTCGAACTCTACCTTTATATCAAGCGCAATATCGTCGTCCAAGATTCCGACTTCCCAAGTTCCCATAGAACACCTCCATTGAGTATTATGGATTGCACTTAAAATAGATCAATTTCCTTCAATTTTTTCACATATACTTTTTCTACGTAACCGGGGTAGCCAATTCCGTAAGGAGAAGCGTTTTTGATTTCCTCCTGCTGAACCTCTCTCATTTGATCTATGTCACCTTCGTGAGTATCGGCCCCAGGGATAAGGTAATACTTTCCATATGCACTTTTCTTCCAAAAATCTGGCATTATGACGGGTAGTTCGACTAACTTATGACCCACCACTTTCCATTCGCCTTTCAGCATCCCCTCGTCGTAACACCACATTTTGGCGATAGCTTCATTTGCAATGATGTGGTTCAAATCAAATTGGGATGGATCATTTAACGGCTTCATTTTGTACAGTTCGACGAACACGGTGGCCTCGTCTCTTTTCAGAATTCTGCCCGCACCAAACCTTCCGTCTTCGAATGGGATAAGGAAAATATCTCCCACCTGAAACTTTACTTTCTTCTTCATAGAACGTCCTCCTGTGCTATTTAACTTTTCCAATAAACTTCCTTGCTGCCTCAAGATATTTTTTCACTTTATCCGCCCTTTTTGGGTTGCCAATATCAAGAGGTCTTATTTTATTCAATAACTTGTTACCATTCTTAACATGCTGTTCATAAATCATTTGTTCGAGTCCTCTTGATTGTTCATAACTTAGTCCCTTTAAAGCTCTGCCATCTTCTGTAGTAGCGTATTAAATACTTCGAAAAATTCGCCCGCATCAAGGATGGAACTGCTATAAATCTCGACTTAATCATACTCAATCCATACTTCCCCACCTATTGATTGAGCATGATGAAGTAGTTCAAATATGCTTTGATAAGCAGTTAGTGTCTCTTGGTCTAATTCTGATTTATTGACACTTTGAAGATTGTTCAACACATCGCCTAAATCAGGTATTCTCCATGGCGACTCTTCAAACCAACCAGTATCAGTATGATAATAATATGAGAGGCCGCTCCATCCGTTTTCATTAGGTTGTATAGCCGCCATAATTGAATCAAAATAACCAATCCAAGCCTTAAGTTGAATTTTTTCACCCTCGGAATCCTCAAAGTTGAAAATGATCTCCGGTTCGCCCTCAAATCCAGTATAAAAATCTTTAACTATTTCCATTTGACACCTCCTATTGTTATGGAGCAGGCCAGTGCCCTGAATCTAAGAGTGTTTGTTGTTCAGGTGTTGCTGTACCATTTTGTCGTGCACTTACCGCATCTTGCCATTGTTTCATAGACGTCCATTGATTCTCACCAGTTAAAATATGTTGCTGTTTTCTTGTTGTTTGGCTTCCTGGTGTTGTTCTAGTGACCACCCAAGTATCTCCTTGATCTGCAGGTGCTCCAGAAGTTCTTGTATGCCAACGTGCTTCATACTTATAAGTTCCATCAGACCAAGTATACTTCACTTGATTGTACCCATTCTTAGCCTGTTCTACCTTCACAGCATTACTAGGAATTTTTATCGGACTAGAACTAATAGGATTTCCCGCACTCTTAGGAACAGTTCCCCCGCCCCCTCGTACATTAGCATACGCAGCAAGAGCCGTGTTGATATTAGCTTCGGCTACCGTCCACGCCTCCTGAAGCATGGCGTCCTTCGAATCTATCCGATAAGAGATCTCTTCCCTTGCCAGGATCGCTTTTATGAAGTCCGTATTGTCTCCGGTTTTAGCCTTGCTCAAGAGATTCATGATCTCTTGAGCGGCTTCTTTTCCTTTTTGTCCGGTAACATCGTTGTACATTTGGATAAACTGTGGATCGCTCTTCCCATTTTTAATGATCCCGTTCATCGTCATCCTCAACTCAGTCGAATCGGCGCCCTTACCGCTCGTATACTGGAACATTACATAGTGACTGAGTTCGTTGGATTTGTCCTTCTCCATTAGGCTAAGGAAGGTTACCGCCAGTTCTTTTTCCCTTTCTTCTATTTTTTTGTCTCTTTCTTTTTCTTCTTTCGTAAATAGTCCTGAGAGCACGTTATCGACGAATTTCTCCTGTGTTGGTGTCAGGTTGTACGTTCTTGCCCCGAACGTTGCCACAGGGCCTCCGATAGAAGAATTCCATAACTCCAGATTTACATGCACATTCACTTTCCCAAATGTAGTGACAAAATCCAGCTTCGGTGTATAGCTCTCTATCTCTTGAGGACTGTGAGTAATGACATCATTCTTCTTGGTCAGCGCCTTCCAGCTATCGGATGTAAAATACTTATTATTTTGCAAGTGGGCAATAGCTGAATTGACAATATTGTTTACTTGCGGAGTCATCTCGACTGTAATTGCCGTTAATTTATTATGATCATTATTGCGAATCCAAATTGCTTGCTTCTCAATTGCTTGTTTTTGCTCTGGCGTTTTTGCCTGATACCATGCACCCGTTAACGAAATAATCTCCGCCTGTGCATCCGGGCTTAGATATTTGTCCGATGCTTGAATATGCCCCGTCGGATCGTAATACAGAATCGGATTATTATGAACATACGTATATCGGTTCAGGCTAAGCGGCTCGTCCGTCTGGCCCGGGAATGTATCCTCTGAATTAAATCTTCCAAGATACGGGTCGTAGTACCTTGCTCTTAGGTAGTACAAACCGACCTCTGCGTCGAAGAATTCGCCCGCATAACGAATGGAACTGCTGTAAATCTCGATCGTCAACGTCGGGTTGCCGAAGGAGTCGTAATCGTATTGGTTCTCGACCGTGCCGGTCTCGCCGACGGTATGCACGACATCTCCGTGCCCGTTGAACAGGTAATACGACAGCTTCCCGACATCATCGGCACGGGAAATATAGTCGACTCCCCGCACGTAACGAACCGCCACGTTATCCGCCGAATCGGTTTCCAGAATGACATATTGCCGGTCGTACAGGTAATTCGTTGTTTTCGCCGCATAGTTGTCCTGCGAGCTTCGGGATACCTTCTGCGTGCGCAGATCGCTCCCGTCGTATTGATAGGTGACGATCGATTGGTCCCCCGCCATGACACGCTCGGCACGAACGAGGCGATTAAAGCCGTCGAAGGTCTGCAGCGACTTCTCGACAACAGTGTTCGCAGTTCCTGGCGTCGATTCGCCGTAGGCGTCGCCTCCGGTTACTTGCCTCATGCCCGGATTGTTCGGGCGGACGTAGCCGATCAGACTGCGAAGCTGATTGCCATTATCGTCGTACAAGTAGCTGGTCGTCTTCTCGAGCACTTGCCGTCCTGTGTCGTCGAACATCGTCTCTACGAGCCTTAATAGTTCGTCGCTGGCGTTGTACAAATAATCGCTGTTCTTGACCAGATAAGAGAGTTCCTGCTCTGTGCCCGGATCGATATACCCGCTTGGCTGAGCGGACGTATACGTCTCCATCTGGGATTGACGATTGTCGGCACGGTCGTAGCTATAGAGGGTCGTCTTGCCTGGCGCGTCTTAATTTCTTTCCTCACAGCCAAAGGCGAAGATTTATAACGATCACCACTTTCGACTGTGAGGTTCAGGTTTACGTGCAACTTAAAATAGACATCTTCAGTTCTTCCAAAACCTGCTTACGTTTTGTCAACATTTCGTCATTATCTTCCCACCGCTCAAGCCCCTCGCCTGTCTCAATAATCTCCAACGCTCTTTGCCCAATGGGTTCCATCAGGTTTCCAGCCCGAATTTGCAAATAGGCAAGCGTTAAAATAACGACAGGTCCTTCATCTTCATCCTCCAGACTATCGCTGAACGACTCCAGCACGGCTTCCGTTGCTAGCACAACATCCTTTTCTTCCGACATAATCTCGTCGAACTCTACCTTTATATCAAGTGCAATATCGTCGTCCAAGATTCCGGCTTCCCAAGTTCCCATAGAGCACCTCCATTTGGATGATATAGTACTTAAAACAAGTCGATTTCCTTCAATTTTTTTGCATATACCTTCTCGACATATCCGGAACCGCCAATTCCGTATGGCGAAGCATCCCCAATTTCCTCCTTTTGAATCTCTTTCTTTTGACTAATATCACCCTCATGAGTGTCAGCTCCAGGAATAAGGTAATATTTTCCATATGCGCTCTTATCCCAAAATCCCGGCATTTTCACAGGTAATTCGACTTCCTTATGACCCGCCACATTCCATTCGCCCTTTCGAATCCCCTCGTCGTAACACCATATCTTAAAAATCGCTTCGTTTGTATTAATATGGTTCAATTCAAACAGGGATGGATCATTTAAAGGCCTCATTTTATACAGTTCGACGAACATGGTGGCCTCGTCTCTTTTCAGAATTCTGCCCGCACCAAACCTTCCGTCTTCGAATGGGATAAGGAAAATATCCCCCACCTGAAACTTTACTTTCTTCTTCATAGAACGTCCTCCTGTGCTATTTAACTTTTCCAATAAACTTCCTTGCTGCCTCAAGATATTTTTTCACTTTATCCGCCCTTTTTGGGTTGCCAATATCAAGAGGTCTTATTTTATTCAATAACTTGTTACCATTTTTAATGTGTTGCTCATAGATCATTTGTTCAAGTCCTCTAGCTTGTTCATACATTAATCCTTTTAAAGCTCTACCATCTTCTGTAGAAGCGTATTTAATTCTCAGATTTTTTTTGTTGGGATCACTCCTCTGATGTTGTTTTTCACGTTTATTAATATCTTGCCTCGTACGACCAACATACCTTACCTTGCCTTCATCGTCCACCATCTCATACACGCTGTAGTTGTACTTTTTATTGGCGGTAATCGCCCCGGTGATCCGAACGTGGCTCTTTGAAATCTTGTCGCCTGCAGTCATATCCAGTGAGGCTGCATAAGCAACATCCGGACTTCCGAGAACGCCATTCGTCAATATTTCACCGATCAATATGTCTGCGATTAAAAACTCGGTAAAAGAACTTCCTCCCCCGAGGCTATTGGTTTTTCGCAACTCCGCAAGCTCGGAACGTAATTTCAATTGATATTGATCATATTCGGCAAAATCAATGACGTTTAGTCTGAGCGCTTCATAGCTATACACATTCGCATCATCATAGTAAGCAATCATTTGCTGGACTTCCTGCTTCAAATCGAAATCAGAATCCTTAAACAGGTTTGGAGCCGCATTTCCTATAACCAGATTTGTCCTTGCCTCGATGTGAATATTATCAATCCCCCCTAATATCGGAGTGACTGACGGATTTAGTCTGATTTGCTCTATTCTTTCTTGAGCAGCCAACTGCTTGATACTGTTATACAGCCTTATGTGGTTCCCTTCGCTGATTATTTCATACGTATGATCCTTAATGTCATTCGCAATGAAGTCCAGCGTTTTCTTGCTGCCTCTCTCTCTGTTCATTAGATTCATTTCTTGGATATAGCCTAAACTTCCAACCTTGTAATCTGAGTATTTTATGGTGTTGCTCATTCTGGATTCAAGATTTAACCCAGGGTTACCGTACTGCGTGTAACGTGCAGGAGCTTCTAACTCCCGTATCCTTCCCTCAGATCTTCTTTCAAACTGAACACTTAGGCTCCGCCATTGCTCATTCGAAATGGAACCGTTGCGCTGAATGACACTATTGACAGCTGCGGAGAAGCTATCGCCATTATTGTGGTTGTTATCATTTCTCTGCGCAGACTCTGTACGGATTCTTGTTGCTTCTGCAACGATCTGATTTTTTTCATTACTACTGCTTGCTGAAGTATAAGCATCCGTCAGCTTCTTGATCTTCTTCTGATCATCCAGCGACAGCTTTTCGTCTCCTTGCTGCCAGTTCCCTGTCGGATCAAAAAAGTTAACCGGATCATTATGAACATACGTATACCGGTTCAAGCTCAAGGGACTTTCGTTTTCTCCCCAATAGCTGTCCTCCGAAATAAATCGTCCGATATACGGATCATAATACCGAGCACGCAGGTAATAGAAGCCCACCTCGGCGTCAAAGAATTCGCCCGCATAACGAATGGAGCTGCTGTAAATCTCGATCGTCAGCGTAGGGTTGCCGAAGGAGTCGTAATCGTATTGGTTCTCGACCGTGCCGGTCTCGCCGACGGTATGAACGACATCTCCGTGCCCGTTGAACAGGTAATACGACAGCTTCCCGACATCATCGGCACGGGAAATATAGTCGACTCCCCGCACGTAACGAACCGCCACGTTATCCGCCGAATCGGTTTCCAGAATGACATATTGCCGGTCGTACAGGTAATTCGTTGTTTTCGCCGCATAGTTGTCCTGCGAGCTTCGGGACACCTTCTGCGTGCGCAGATCGTCCCCGTCGTATTGATAGGTGACGATCGATTGCTCTCCCGCCTTGACACGCTCGGCGCGAACGAGGCGATTAAAGCCGTCGAAGGTCTGCAGCGACTTCTCGACAACAGTGTTCGCAGCTCCTGGTGTCGATTCGCCGTAGGCGTCGCCTCCGGTCACTTGCCTCATGTCCGGATTGTTCGGGCGGACGTAGCCGATCAGACTGCGAAGCTGATTGCCATTGTCGTCGTACAGGTAGCTGGTCGTCTTCTCGAGCACTTGCCGTCCTGTGTCGTCGAACATCGTCTCTACGAGCCTTAATAGTTCGTCGCTGGCGTTGTACAAATAATCGCTGTTCTTGACCAGATACGAGAGTTCCTGCTCTGTGCCCGGATCGACATACCCGCTTGGCTGAGCGGACGTATACGTCTCCATCTGGGATTGACGATTGCCGGCACGGTCGTAGCTATAGAGGGTCGTCTTGCCTGGCGCGTCAGCTTGCAGCAGGCGTCCTGCCTCATCGTAAGAATAGTCGGTACGACCAAAGCTGTCCGTCTTGGAGGTTTGCCGTCCGGCAGCATCATAGACGTAGACGTATGATGAATACAGCTCTCCGTTCGGCTTCACGTTTTTTAGCGTCAGCAATTGGTTGTTCTTGTCGTACGTATAAACTTCCTTAATCCCGCCTTCGTACGCGATGACTGCGCGGTTGCCATTTGTGTCGTAATCGTAGACCGTCGTCTTGCCGTTCGCGATAACGCTCTCCATCCGGTCGGCTTTGTCATACGTATAGACGGTTTCAAAGCCTTTGCTATCCGTGACAGATACGATATTGCCGGCGGCATCATACGCGTAAGCGAGTTGCGTGCTTTCATCTTTTGACACCAGCTTCAACCGGTCGTTTCCATCATACGCATAGCTGCTGACGCCGCTCTTGTCCTGCATTTGCGTCCGATTGCCGACCTCGTCATACGCGTAACGGATAACTTCCTCCGTCTCAACGACGTTTCTCTCAATCAGCAAGTCGCGACTGTCATAGCCATAACGGGTATGATTCCCGTTGCGGTCCGTCATTTCAGCCAGGTTCAGGGCAAGATCGTAGCGGTAAGTCATCGGCTTGTTCAACGGATTAATCGTTTCCACTAACAGTCCGAACGCACCGTAGCGGTACTGGGTAACCTTGCCCCTGCCGTTCGTCATGTCGAGCTTGTTGCCGAGAAGGTCATAGCTGTACGTCGTACTGACCCCCATCGGATCGGTCACTTCCGTAATCCGGCTTGCATTGTCGTAAGTAAACGAGTAGCTCTCGCCAAGCCCGTTGGTTTCCTTGATCTTGTCATCTGCCGGATTATAGAGGTAGGAAGTCTTCGCGCCTTCCCTGTCGGTGATGGAAGACAGCCGTCCTGCCAGATCGTAGACGTAGACCGTGCCATAGCGGGCATTGTCCGAACTGCCCGAGGCAAAGCCTTTGGCATCTATTTCTTTCACCAGGTTGCCGCCAGCATCGTACACATGACGAGCTATCACAGCTCCATACGGATCGCGAACGGTCACAACCCGATTCAGCTTGTCATATTCATAGGAGAACGTATGTCCGCGCGCATTCGTCTCGGACGTCTTATTCCCTGCCCGGTCGTACGTATACGAGATGACTTGATTCTCGGCGTCGGTCTTGGACACAACACGGTTCATCCCGTCATACTCGTACTGGGTCAAGAATCCCCTTGCATTTCGCTCCTCGATCCGGTTTCCGACCTCATCGTATTTGATCCGGGTATTCGCGTCGGCTCCATTCCACTTGCGCTGTGTCTGGATCAACCGGTCCAACGCATCATACGAATACGATACGCTATACTTATCCCGGTTCGCCGTATCCGTGGCCGCATAGCGATAAGCGCGCGGATCGATTTCCTTGACGAGATTGCCGAGAAGGTCGTATTCATACCCGGTAATCAGACGAATCTTACCCGGATACGCTTCATCGCGCAGCTCGGCTGATGCGCCTGCAGACGCGGCATCCAGATTCGCTTCATCGACGAGACGAATCCGTTTCACGACTCGATTCTGAAGATCGTATTCGGACAGCTCGATGTCGTACTCGGTTCCCTCGCGAAGCTGCTCCGATTTCACCAGGTTGCCGTTCAGATCGTAGCTGTTTCTCGTAAATCCTCCGGCGTTGTCCGCAGCGGTAAGAAGAAGATTGTTGTCCGAATACGTATACCGCGTTTCCCGAAGGAATGCGCGATCCTTCGAGCTGGTCAGGCTCATCTTGAGCCTATTGCCGACAGCGTCGTACTCGTAAGCCTCAATGACATACACGATGCTTTCGCTCGCGTCCAGCTCCTGGGGCAGCTTCTTCCGAATGAGACGGTTGAGAGCGTCATACTCAAACAAGGCGATGCTGCCGCGCTTGTCCTTTACGCTGACTGCATTCCCAACCAGATCGTATTTCGTTTCAACGGTATGTCCATCGGGGTCGATGACGAGCTTTTCCTTGCCGAATGCCGTATACCGGTACGCAGTAGCCGCTCCCAACGGATTGGTCTCGGACACCATTCGTCCCAGCTTATCGTAGGCGTACTTGCTTACTCCCCCGTCCGCATCAATAACCTGAGCCAATGTACCATCCGGGTTGTACACGTACTCCGTAGAGTTGCCGCGAGCATCCAGCTTCTCCGTCAGGTTTCCGAGTACGTCGTAACGATAAGCGGTTCGGTGTCCGAGCGCATCTGTCTGCGCAACGATTCGGCCCAGACCGTCGTATTCGCTGGTCGTTCCCGAGGAATGATCCATGTCCCCCGTGTATCTCAGGCCGTCCGCCACTTTGCGAACTTGCCCGGCAGCATCGTACTGGATATACTCCAGCCCGTTGCCGTCCGGAGACGCTGTGGACGTGCGCCGATTCATAGCGTCATACGAATAAGAAAACCCCGACAACGTTAACGCAGAACCTGCGTTATCCTGATCTTCGTCATACTGATTAGGCGCGATTTCCTTGACGAGATTACCAATCTCGTCATAGATATACCGGGTAATCGCCGATTGGCCGGCAGCCGAAGGAGCAATCATTCGGATGAGACGATCCTTCGAATCGTACTCATATTTTACCGTCGCGCCTTTGGCGTCGCTTCCTTCTGCAAGCCGTCCTTTCAGGTCATAACGGTACTCCTTGACTCCCTGCAGCGGATCGATCTCTCTAACCGGACGTCCGTCGAGATCGTATTCATACTGCGTTACAGCGCCCTTGGCGTCCGTCATGCTCTTCAGCTTGTCATTCTTCGTGTAAGCGTAGCGCGTCGTCGCAACAACACGATCGGCGTACTCATTGTCGAACCTTGCCCCATTAATCTCGTCCGCACTCAACTCCGATGTCTGGATGAGCATCGCTTCGCTCGTTATACGCGAACGGGAGTCATAATCATAGCGCCATACGTCGGAATAGCCGCTATCTGCCTTCACCGTCTTTGCTGTGACATTGCCAGCGGCATCGTAGGCAAATGACATTTCCCGACCGAACGGACCGTTCTCCTTAATCAAGTGTCCGGCTTTGTCGTAGGCATACGTGACAAGATCTTTCGCAGATTCCTTCAACTGCGCCAATCCCTGGCGCTTGGGCTTCTGAAGCAGGAAAGTCTCGTTGGATACTTTACGACCCGCTTCATCATATGCCGTCTCAACTCGCTTAAGGAGCTCGTAGTCCCCATCGGAGCCAATGGTTTCTTCGCTTCCAGTCATCAGGCCGGAAGCGTCGTATTCATACCGTTTGACGTTTCCAAGCGGATCTGCGCTCTCGATGATTTCACCTTTGGCGGAGAAGTCAAATCGTTCCGTTCCACCGTCCGGATGCTCGATCCGATAAGGCTTGTCGAAGATGGAGAAATACGACTTCGTTACGTTGTCTCTGCGATCTGTACGTACAGACATGGCTTTGCCCGTTAGATCGTAATCGTATTTCTCTATCGTTCCATCAGGGTCCGTCATGGACTTCAACGAACCGTTCAGGAAGTACGCATAGCTCGTCGTATTCCCATACGCATCCGTTTTGGACAACATGCGCCCCGATCCATCATAGCGATAAGTTTCGCTGACAAGCGATGTGCCGTTTTGTGCGTTCCGCTCCATCGTCTGCGGAGAGGTAACCGCGATTTTCCGGTCATTGACGTCGTACTTCGTCAGGACACCGCGAGACTTGTCCGGATCGGATGCCAGATATCCTTCGCCGT
This sequence comes from Cohnella cellulosilytica, assembly GCF_042431195.1. NCBI lineage: Bacteria > Bacillati > Bacillota > Bacilli > Caryophanales > Paenibacillaceae > Cohnella > Cohnella cellulosilytica. Next base: position 149,911 of record NZ_JBHMDN010000006.1, on the reverse strand, counting down.
CCGCTTCCAGGACAATATTGCCCCGTCCGTCGTACTGACGGAACATGGCGACTTCACGGGTTGTGCCGTCAAATGCGGAAATTTTGACCGGACGATTCAACGCATCGTACTCGGTTTCAAACCCGGAAGCTTCCGTCTCCGGTAAGGACAAATAGCGCGGGTCGATCTCCTTGATTCGATTGCCGACTTCATCATACACATAACGAGTTGTATGGCCGAGCGGATCAATCTGCATCGTCATTCTACCCAGTCCGTCGTATCGGAACGAAGCTGTGACCGGGGTGCCGCCGACTGTCAGCGTCTCGGAAATCCGGTTGCCGACTTTATCATACTGGAACCTGGCTGCTTTAACGCCAGTCCCGAACGGCTCTTTCTTCATGATCACCTTGTTGCGGTGGTCATAGGCCAGCTCCGTCTCCTCCCATCCGGACCCGTTATAGACGGATTGCTTCACCAGATTTCCGACATAGTCCCACTCGTTCAACGTACTGTACTTCCCGTATTCACGGAATCCGCCTTGTCCGTCGGACTCCCGATACGAGCCGCTCTCCTCCGTTACCCGTGCCGCAAAGTCATACTTGTAAGCATACATACGGAATTTCGTCTCGGATGCATCGGAGAACTCGTACCGTTTCGCGAGGTTTCCGTTCGCATCGTATTCCATTTTCGAATGTCCTGTACGTCTGTCATCGATGCGCTTGTATTCGTCGGTCATTCGATTCATTTCATCGTACGTATAGGATGTATCGGAGGAAACCGTGTTGGTCCCGCCAGATACGCCGCCCTCCCGAATTCGAAGCGCATTCCCGGCTTTATCGTACTCATAAGAGACGTACGTGTAATCCGAAGCGCCTTCCTGACTGATCTTCTGCTGACTCAGAAGACCAAATGCATTGTAGATGGATTCGGTGATCTTGCCTCCCGGCTCCTTCAGCACCGCAAACTGGCCAAGCGCGTTATAGCCGTATGACGTCTCGAATCCGAGCGCATCCTTGCGGTTAACCAACTGCCCCAAAGGATTGTAGCTATTAGAGGTTGTATAACCGCGTGCATTCGTCTCGGTTAACGGATGACCGATGTAATCGTAGGTATAGGAAACCGAGTACCACCTGCTCTTGTCGGGCGTCGTTTCCTCTTTGATCAATCGATCCAGGATATCGTAGGACAACTTCTTCTCGAAACCCTCTTCGTCCGTCAGCGTGACGTGGGTAGGCACGGATTCATCGACGCCTATCCGGTATTTAACCGTTGTTGTCCCCTTGCTTACGGCATCTTTCTCATAAATTGACTTCTTCACCAGCCGGTTCAGACTGTCATACTCGTAACGGCTGCTGTGGCCGTTCGCATCGATTTCCTTGACGATATTGCCAAACGAATCATAGTCGATTCTCCGCAGTACACGCCATGCGCCGTTATTCTTTACACTTGCCCGTACCAAGGCTCCCGTAATATCGTACTCATACTCATAGTCGAATAATGCCGCATCCGTATGTCTGATCTTCAGGTTGGAAAAAGGAGAATCCACATAGCTGTAGGATTGACTCGTCTGATCCGCTTGTACGGTTTTTGTCAACCGATTCAATACGTCATATTGATGCAAAGTCTTGTTCCCGTTCGGGTCGATCTCAACGGTAAGATTGCCGGTAGTCCATTCATATCCGTATTTCGTTGCTCTGACCGAATTGCCGTCACTTTGATATTCTCTCGTTAAGTATGCGCCTTTAACGTCCAGATCGTTAGCATCCACAGCGTATTCATAATGGGTAGTGAAAGACTGATCGCCTAACGAAGCGGTTTTCTTCGTCAGATTGCCGTACTCGTCGTATGCGTATTCGGTAATCCACCATTTCTCCGGATTCGTCGTATTGACCTGCGACTCCTTAACCACATTGCCTTTGTCGTCGATATCGTAAATAATCTGGTTTGTCGTCGCGCCATCCTGCTTCCACGTCTTCAAGGTCAAGGCATGAAACCTGTCGTAGTCATAGGAGTAGATGACGGTATGCTCGCTGTCCTTCGGCGTTCCATTCTCGTCCCTGGACGCCTCGGGGCCGGTATAATTCGTCAGGTTTCCGTATTGGTCGTAGCGGTAGTTTTCAATCCGTTTCACCGGTTCGCCTGAAGATTGACCGTTGGCGGTCTGATAGGACCAAGTTTCCTTCTTCTTGATCAGCTTCATCTCATCTCGCTCGGTCTTCAGCACTTCCTTGTGGTCGGATCCGGATTTCTCCATCAGAAGCAGTTGGTGCAAGCCGTCATAGGTATACTTGGTTTCACTTCCTCCGGCATCGGTTTCCGTGCTGAAATAACGGTAGGTATCGCGCAGATAAGAATCCTCATGCCCCACATACCCTTCAACTCCGTAACCATCCGGCTCGCTGGTATACGAGTATTGGGTTTTGTTCTTCACTTCTGTAACAAATTTGTCCAGGAATTGACCTTGCGACGGATCAAATCCCTTTTTAATCAGATCCCTGTTCTCGAAAATCTTGCGGTACTGCATACTGCCTTCATGCAGACTCTTCGTATAGGTATTGTATACATACCTCTCGATCCGATTGGTATTGGGATAGTCGATCTGAACGAGATTCTCATAACGGTTGAACGCAGCATACCTCGTCCCGTTCATATAAGTAAAACCAAGCTCCGGCTGCTCGTACCAGAAATGATACTTGGGTTTGCCGTCCGTATCGAATACGCGTTGCAGCCTTGTCCGAATAACCTGATTGGATTTGCTTACGAGAACGGCCGACTTATCGTAGACGATCGTTTTGTCATCCGGCAGATGCACAACAACCTGGAATTTACCTTGTAAATCACCGGAATGGGTATGGTTCGGATTTTGCGAAGCTTTCCAGCTTTCTTCGGCGGAATATGACTCGTTCTTGATCGGGCCAACGACGAAGGCCTGATCCTCCCGATACTCTATTGTAATGATCCGCCCAACCGTATCGGTGATTTTGGACATGAGTTTTTTATTGACGGTCTTTCCGTCAATCGTATAGTTATATTCCGAATATTCAAAATTAATAGTGTTGTCATATCGATCCCTAATGCCCAGCAACCTGCCGTCTTCGGCAAAAAAAGTCTTCTTGCCGTCTTTGCCCGTCATCGCATATTTAGATACGCCGTCACTCTGCCCATTGCTATATTCCCCAGTTTCCTTGACTGTGACATCCTTGATGGTCTGACCCTCGGGAAAGTATTCAACTTCATCTTTCGTCTGGTCGCGAGCGAGCCGATAGACGTCTCCGCTCTCCGTATGGACGAACTTGTGGCTTGTTCCGTCGTTATTCTCGATAACTTCCATTTGAGGAAACGAGAATCGCATTCCGACGCCGATATTATAGCGGTTCTCGTAGAAGGACGAGGTCGTCGCATCGGATTGAACATAATCGACCCATGCTCCATTGACGTATTTGACCTTCATTTCTTGCGTATTGGCTGTGCCGCTTTTATAAATACGCTTGATTTCGACATTTAATCCATTCCGCCCGGGAAGGACATAATCCGTTTGCGAGATCGCCAGTTCCCCGCTTTGCGCGCTAACGCTCTCTTCAATCGTATTCGTGCGCAAATAGACCGGAGAGAGGTAAGTGTCGTACTGCTGTTGAGGTCCTACCAAATGATTGAGCCGCTCTTCCAACGTTTCCGCAGATGCGATATGCGCATATGCAAACAGACTTAGAGATCCCAGCAGAAAAATTCTGATTAAAGACTTTACCATCGGATTTTCCGTCCTCCCTTCCCTCACCGGTGCTTGGTCTCATAAGCCTCTGCGAGAATCGCTTCTTCGCGAGTCCCCCTTTTAAGCTTCTCTACCACTTTTTCGGGTTCCTGACCGGCTTGGTGGGCAGTGACGATTGCCGCTGTGATCCGATCATCCGTCCAGCCCGTCTGATTTTGAAGCTTCTGAAGTTGATCGTTAGTGACCTGCACGCGCGGCAGCTTGTCGTCGCCGAACAGAATGCCTGCCTCCGACGTGATTTCATGCCATGGCGTTCCAGCTTTTCTGCTCTCGAAAATCTCCTCTACGGCTTTGCCGGTAACAAAAGAAATTCGGTCTGCAATCATGATGTCATCTGCGTTAAGCAACGGCGCGTTCATGAGCTGCTCAAGGAGGCCCGAATCGAAGGATCGCGGGGAAAATGGCGGGTGATCACGATGATAAGCAACAAATAGATTAGCCCATGCATCTCCATCCTGTTTCTTGTCAAGCAGCTCTTGCAGTTGCTCAATCGTCCCAAAGTTAAGAGACAGGAATTCATAACCGACCAGAATTTCCGTAAGCGAGTACCCTTCTTCCAACAAATCTTCTATTTTCGCCTGCAGCTTATGGGAAATACGAAGCTCGACAATCGTCTGCTTATAGTCGGCCAAATGCCGCTCATAACCAGCCGGATCGAATGCTTTTATCCGTTCAAGCGTCTCACGGGGAATAACCACCTTCTCGGTGGATTCATAAATTTGCTGCGATGTCGGAGATTGCGTTTCTTCTCCGATGGCGGCGAATGCAACAATACCTGCCGGAAGAGTGACAACCAGAAGCAGCAGGATTAACACCAATTTCGATTTTTTATTCATAGAAGCAGCTCCTCAATCGGAAATCGTTACGTTAGGATTAATACGGTCGAGCTCGTCTTGCAGGACATCCGCCGGATTGCGAGGCTTGACCTCTTCAACGCGGGGCATTGGAACTTCGGGAAGAGGATGGACCGTACCGTTCATCCCCTCTTTATCCGCAATCGGCTGGATTGACCCGCTCTGCTCCGATTCATGTTCTTCGTCATTTTTTTGCCGAATACGTTCAAGCACCCGGTTCTCGATTTCCGCTAATGAAATACCAACCTGACCGATACGCTCTGCGCTCATGCGAGCTTTATTCTGTTCATACTGTTCCTTGTCTCGAGAATATTCTCCTAAATCCAGCCCGAGCTGCAGAGCGGCCAGGTATTCATCCAGTACAGCTTCGTAACTTCCGAAGTCCGCTTTCAGCGACAGCATGAAAGAAACCGCCGCTTCCAGTTCGAATTTTTCTGCAACGGAACGAATTTCCTTCAGAAATATTTCATCGTCTTTCGATTCGGTCGTTATGGCTTGGGGGTTGGAAGGAGCTTGTACGACGGAGCCTTCCGCCAGTTCCTTGATCTGCGTCGCCACTCTCTCGGCAAGGAGAAACGCATTCCAGATTTCTTGCTCTGTATACCCCTCGGACGCAAGCCGATTCAGACCTTCCTCGCTAATTCCCGCTTCCAGCAACTGTTGAACTCGAACGTCTTTATCCTCACGATTGTCGGCATAGTCCGCGCTCTTCAGCTGCTCCAAAATATCATTCCATTCCTGCCCCTTTGCCCTCATTTCCAAAATATACTCGGAGGTCGCGCCTGTAAGGTTCGATAAATCTGCAGCTATGATTCGGTCGTTCTCACCCGCATCTTGTGCGGAGACTTCACGCTCTTGTTGTGAATTGTAGCCCCCCAGCGAGAAGATAAGCGCTTGCGAGATCAGGACGATTACCACCGTTGTAACCATCCATATTTTGTATCGCTTCTTCAGTTTGCTGTTCATCTATTCCACCCGCATCCTTCTATTCGACTTTATAGGTGATTAAAGAAGCCTCATTGGTTTTGGCCGTAAAACGAATGATATTAACCGTTGTTTTAAGGGCATTCGAAATTCGGAAAACAATCCTTCCCTCGCCAATATCGCTTACAATCATATTCGTCCCGTTGATCGGCCCGACCGCCACTTCAATCTCCGGCGTCGCTGCGCTTAAATCCTGAATTTCCAGTTCATCCGGATTATACGTCACCGTCACAGTTCGCTCCGTCAATCCCGGTTGAACGGGAATCACGACAACAAAGTTAAAGGTTGTGCCTTGCCCTGCATCCACCGTTAACTCGGGAATCGTACGAGGCTTGATTGCGTTCGACCACGGACTTATTCCCCCCGTATTCGAAGCCCTAACCCTGTATACATGCATCGTATTCGGAACAAGATCCCGATGGGTGTAGCTCGTTCCGGTTATTCCGCGAACGATCCGCCCATCCACTTCCAGATCGTAGCTTAAGGCGCCAGGCGACGCATCCCAATGAAGCTGAATATGATGCGTATTCGTATCCGCTCCAAAGCGGGTTGGCGTAATCGGCGGCGTCGCCTTGGTAGACAGCTCGCTCCAATCGCTCCAATCGCCGGCATCATCGCCGCTCTTGGCGCGTACCCGGTAGGTGTGCAATGTATTAGGCAGTAAATTGCGATGAATATAGGACGTAGCTGCGCCAACATCCACAATGGCGGAGTCCGCCTCAATTTCGTACCCCGTTGCCCCCGCAACGGCTTCCCATTCTACAGTGATTTCAGAAAATGTCGCATGAAGCCCGGTAATGACCGGAGTGCCCACCTGCGTGGCCTTAGTCAACGCAGCGCTCCAGGGCCCCGTCAAAGAACCGCTCTTGGCCCGAATACGGTATGCATGCCAAGAGTAAGGAAGCAAGCCGTCATGTATAAATTCAGTCACGTTCCCAACCTCAATAATCTCCCCGTCCACCATAAGGTCGTAGGCTGTCGCGCCTGGAACCGCCAGCCAGGAAAGGACAATCGACGTCTTTGACAAGGCTCTGGCATTTAATGCCGGTATGTCCAGCCCGGTTGTTGCGATCAATAAGTCGCTCCATAATCCCGCTCCTGCTTGGCTGATCGCTCTGACTCGGTAAGCATGCTCTGTGAATGGCATTAGATCGGAATGCGTATACGTCGTATTTAAGCCATTTGTAATCACTTGTCCATCCGCTTCAACTTCATAGCCTATCGCGCCAATTACGGGTTCCCATGACAACGTAATCCCGGTGCTGGTCGATACCGCCCGCAGGTTAACCGGTACTCCTGACAATGTCGTTCGGGTAATCGGTTCGCTCCAGTTCCCTGTTGCGGACTCGCTTCTGGCGCGGATTCTGAAAATGTGTTCCGTATTGGATTCTAATCCCGAATGATCATATTGGGTGCTTGTCCCGACATCGACCACGACTCCATTTATCTCAAGCTCATAGAAGACAGCCCCCGTCGATTCATCCCATTCGAGTGAAATGCGGTCGCCAGAAACCGCTGTAGACCGCAGGTTCCGCGGCACGGATGGCAATGTAATGACCTGGACGGCTTCGCTCCACCCGCTCGAACCCTCACTATTCCTGGATCTGACACGGTACGTATGAATCGTGTTCGGCTGTAAATTTTCATGTAAGTAGTGTGTATCTGCAATACCCTCAAGGATCGTCCCATCTATTTCAAGATCATAGCTGGTTGCTCCCGAAACCGCGTCCCAACTAACGGATACAGATGTATCCGTTGCTACGGTGTACAATGAACTTGTAGCCCCGGGCACAGTAGATTTAGCCACTATAATACTCCATTGACCGAATCCGCTGGAATTGCGCGCCCGAATTCGGAATGTCCTTTGAAGGTTCGGGTTAAGATCAATCTCGGTATAGGTTGTACTATTTCCGTTATCGATTACGGTGTTGTAGGTTTCGATGTCATACCCGTCTGCGCCCGTCACTTCATCCCATGTCAGCGTTACGGAATTGCTCGTTGATTCAAGACGGATATTGGCAGGAATACCGGGCAGCGTCCAAACTTCTTGTATCGGCGACCAACCGCCTTTAATCCCGTTATTTACGGCTCTTACCCTATACCTGTGCAAAGTTCCTGTCTCTAACGGAGTATGGGCGAAAGAAGATTGATTGCCTAATGGATAGAGGGTTCCATCCGCCTCCATCTCATACCCATTTGCATTAAATGACGTCGTCCACTCTAGGTTTATGGCATTCTCTGTTGCGACTGTCGTAAGAACGGGCACTTCGAACGGCGATAATTGGCTTTGCGGCACAACTTCCTTTGCCCCGGACTCGCTTGCCCAATTTAATAAAATTCGAGGCTGCTGACCTCCGCGATTGGCATATTCGATTTGAATCCCGTACTCTTCTCCGGCCTCAAGCGGCAATGACCCGGAGAATGTGCCGTTTCCCGTTTCCTCCCACTTATCGATGAGAAGCACTCCGTTTACCCACAACTTCACACCGCCTCTCACGTCCATTTCGAACTCATAGGTCTCGGAGTAATAGGGGGTTACAGTCCCTGTCCATCTGACGGACATGTTCCCGTCGTTAAGCCCCGGCTTGGATACCGGCAATATATTGTTCAGATTTACATTCTCATCAACGACAGCGGATAAGTCGCCTGTCAGATCGGGCTCAGAATAATACTCCGCATTTAATCCGTAAATTCGATAATTTAATTTCGTCCGGGCATCTTCGCCTATTCCGGTAGAGACAAGAGGCTTCTGGTTTGCAGTGAGGCTGCCGCCTATGGCAACGACTCCCCCAGTCTGCAGGCTCAGATGGTTATTAACCTGAATATCGTCGCGAATGAATAAATCTCCCGAGTTGACCCGGATGTTCGCCGTTTGGTTATTGGATACCAGGTTGCCGACAACCATTTCCTGGGTGACATTCATATCCACCTTGGTATTAATGTGCAATTGATTGGAAACCAGAACGCGATCGGCCCGTACGTTCAATTGACCATTGTTGTAGATCAGGCTGCCTGCCATGAAATCGCCTGACACCTCTACGGCCGAATCATTATTCAAATGGAGCGTCCCGCCGATCCACAGATCGCCTCGAATTGACGATCCTGACGACTGCGGCGCAAGGATGTTCATAGTCAGGTTTGTATTCGCGTTTAAGTTGCCCTTAATGGCCAATACTCCATAAACGGTAAGCGTTAAATCCCGGTTTGTATTGATCCCTTCCGCAATCAAAAATACGGGTTTGTCCGGTGATCCGAACGTAGCCGAGTTGTCCAGATTCAGATGTCCCGTCTTCATCACGATTTGTTCGTCAGGACTCCCGGCAATAGCCGATTCCAGATCGCCTGCGCTGCATCCTGTGCAGGTTGAAGCTTGCATTTCCATCGTCGAGATGAGTTGCTCCATAGAACTTAATTGAGCATTCAGGTAGGTATTGATCGCCTGTCCCAACCCCTGGACCTTAATAGCAGGAATGGCATTATGTTCGTTACTCTGTCGGCCCGATAATAGGATCGTGTCTCCGGGTTGTTTATTTTGCACCGCTGGCAACCCGATATTGGGCAGAGACATTTGACGGATAACCGGAACGACTTTTGCAATCGTTATGGAGCGAATGGAGGTAGAAGCACTGACTGGATCAGCTGCCACGCTTAGTCTGCCGTCCGACACTTGGACTCGATTTTTTGCCGTCTCGTAATTTCCAGCCGGAAGAGCCAATTGATCCCAGAACACCACATCTTCTACACGGAGCGTGTTCATGCTCCCGTAGACGGAATTGCCGACACTGACTTCAACCTCGTAGCTTCCGGAAGGCAGTTCAATCTCCCATTGTCCTCCGGGTTGAACAATAATCGATGAATCCAACGTAGAGGGCCCGTAGACAGCTTCGTTTACCGAGAAGGAAGTATGATCAAAGTTCCACCCGTACGTATGCCCGTTTCTCTCTCCATAAATTTCTCCGTAATCCGGTATAGGCGTATCTCCGGCGGCGGTTGAACCTCCCCCAAATTGAATATGGATATCGGGCAACATCGAAGAGGCTTGGACCGGATGCCCTCCCCATGTGAGAACGAAGATTTGTGTAAGCAAGGCAAAGCATAAAATTTTGGCGACTATGGAAACAAACGAACCCTTCATCTCACATTCTCCCTCAGATAGATAGATTTGGAATTAAAAGAACGCAAAAAAAGCCTGAGAGCGGGCAACCCGGCGGCCATAGCAATCGATTTCATTCGATACCTTAGGTCCGTGGCTTTGCGTCCCTGTCTTTCGATCAGGTTTGCCTTTTTCAGTTCGCATGGCTATAAATCTTTGTAACTTTGTGATTAAATAGGAATAATTGCCCTTATATTCAGACAGTTTACACCATTTTCCTATTATGTTCTACTCATTTTTTTCAATTATTCATACTTTCGACATACGAGACAGTAAAACAACAGAACTACAGTTCTTAGAATAATGGTCTGGTTGTTCTAGTATATCACTCCTTATTTTTCCGTTGTTCCTGCATGTTCGCAACTCAAAAAGGCGACACAGGAGGGATGATCCCCTCGTCGCTAGCGAATTGGAATAATCGCGATAAAACGTATACGAAAAAAACCTGCGGCCGAAGTTGGCAGCAGGCTTTTTTATGAGACGCGGGATGGGAAGTCTAACCTTAATAAATGGAAATATCGGTTCCATAGAGATGAAGACAAAGACGTTTAGCAACAGACTGGGAAGAATAATTGTCCCATGATGTACTGTATAAAGGGAGCCTCCGGGACCGGCGTATCGCTTGAGCCCATGCGGACGTTACGCGCGTCGCGTATCCCTTGCCCCGATAATCCGCCAATGTCTCGACTCCGGCCTCTGCCGCTTTATCGCTGCTTCTTGCGCTGAAACAGACGGATACGGCCATGCCGTTTTCCGTCACCATAAAACAAGGCTCCCGAAGCTTCAGTTCCTTTAATAGAGATGGAAACCCCGCTTCTAAGCTGGATTTGTTGTCATCGGTGACCAACGCGGCGTCTGTGCAATCCTTTACGACTTTCGGGAATACAAAGGCCGGACCCGTCCATAAGCTTTTAATTCCTCTGTCCTTCTCCAATGCCCGAATGACAGGAGCAAGCTGCTCGGTTGGCTCATTCCGGCTCATCAGTTGTTGAACGTCATGAATTAAGCGTTCCGGCGTATCGCTCCGGAATCTGACAATGCTGCCGGACCCGGTGTGCCCCCAGAAAAAACGAGGTGCAGGCTGGTTTGCAGGCTCATTAATCGTTGTGATGCGTCCATCGCGATCGTGAACATAGAGCACTTCGGCTTGGATGCTCATCAGCTCCAACGGATTGTACAAAGGTTTGCCTCCTCTTTGGTTTATCCTTCACCCTTTCCCTGTGCGATTTTAATGATCATCAAATATCACTCGCTCTCGGCCGTAATCTGTAACGAGAATATCATTTTCGATACACTCCGTCCATCAGCCCTTTAATGTAGCCGACGGCGAACAGGCGGCCCAGCGTCTCGTAGCCGGGATTGCCGTTCTCCTCGCCCGCCATCGTCGGGACGTGGTCGGGACGAAGAGGGCCGTCGAAGCCGACCTCGGCATAGGTTCGAATGCATTCGTACATGTCGGTCATCCCGTCGTCGTGGAACGTCTCCTCGAAGCGTTCGGGCGTGCCTCTCGTATCCCGGAAGTGGACGAAGAACAGCTTGTCCTGCTTCGCGAATCTGCGAATCGTAGCCGGGATGTCCTCGCCCGCGGCCGACAGCACGCCTTGGCACAGACAGATGCCGCTGTACTCGCTCGGCACCAGATCGACGGCCCGCTGCAGCGCGTCGGCGCTCGTCACAATGCGCGACATCCCGCGGATGGGCGAGATCGGCGGATCGTCCGGGTGCAGGGCGAGCTTGACCTTGGCTTTCTCAGCCACCGGCACGATCGCCTCCAGATAGTATTTTAGGTTCGACCACAATTCGTCTTCGCTGACCGGCGCGTTTTCCGAATACGGCGCGTCGGCGACAAGAGAATGGTCGTAGCTGGAGACGAGCGCTCCCCCGCGCGTCCGGGTCGCGGTCGACGTTCGCAGCCAGTTGAAGTCGGCCATGAAATCGTAGCACCAGACCGGAATGCCCAGCTTGCCCATGTTGACGATCAGCTCCTGCACGGTCGCGATCTCCTCGTCGCGTCCCGGCTTGCCGAGCTTGATGAGGTTCGCGGGAGGACGGGATTCGATCACCTCGATCCGGAGGCCGGCATTCTCGTAGCGGGTTTTCATCTGCATTAGATTCAGATAGTCCCAAGGCTTCAGGCCGTTCTGCTCCGGCGGCAGCGCGGCCACCCCGTAATTCACGCCCATTTGCTTGCACAGCGTCCACAGCGCCGATTCGTGCGTGCCGAGCCTTTCCGCTAGCTTAAGCATTCGGTTCCCCTCGTTCGCTTAATATTGTCGGGCCGGATCGACGCGATTAAGCGCCGGCGGCCGATCTTGCACGTAATCCGCCAGGTTGGCGAGGAAAATATCCGCCGCCCGTTCCTGATACCGGTCCGTCACCCCGCCGTTATGGGGCGTCACAATGACGTTATCCATCGTCCACAGGGGATGGTCGGCCGGCAGCGGCTCCTGCTCGAAGACATCCAGACCCGCTCCGGCGACCTCGCCCGTCCGCAGCGCCGCCATCAGCGCCTCCGTATCCGTCGTCCCGCCCCGGCTGACGTTGATGAAATACGCCGTTCGCTTCATCGCGGCAAACTGCTCCCGCCCGAATAGATGGCGCGTCTCGGCGGTCAGCGGCATAATGGCCACGACATAGTCGCTTTCCCGCAGCAGCTCGTTCAGGCCGCGCATATCGCTCATCCAGTCAACGTGCGAAGCCGGCTCGCCCGAGCGGCGAAGGCCCATCACCCGCATGTCGAACGCCTTGGCCAGCTTGGCGATTTCCGCGCCGATCACGCCGACGCCGACGATGCCGAGCGTCTTGCCGTGAATCTCGCTCAGGCTCCCGGCCGACAGCCAGGCGCTTCTCGTCTGGTTGCGAACGGCCGTATGCAGCCCGCGGCTGAAGGCGAGCATCATGGCGAACGCCGTCTCCGACACCGGGTTCGGGTGAACGCCGCTGGCCGTCGTCACCGTTACCCCGGCGCGGTCGAGCCGGTCCAGCGGCAGCCTGTCCACGCCCGCGCCCCACACCTGCAGCCAACGAAGCCGGGCGTCTTCGCCCAGACATCGCTCCGCAACCTCCGGATGCCAGCCGCAGACGATCTCCGCATCGCCGAGACGGGCCAGCCCGTTCGCCCCCGCCTCTCCCCCGACGACTTCCCACCCGGGCGCGGCGGCGCGGATGCGTTCCATCGTCTCGGCGGCCAGCTCCTGCAAAATCACGATCGTACCTCTGCTCATTGCGAAGTCGCTCCCTTCCGTCTTTTGCATCCGTCGACGAAGGCGGAGAAGATGACGAAGGCCGACGCCGCTCCCGGATCGATATGTCCTTTGGAGCGTTCGCCCAGCCGGCCCGAACGGCCGATTCGCGAGACCAGATCGCGGGTCGATTCCATCCCGCGCCGGCCGGCCTCCGCCGCCTTGTCCAGCGCCGTCTCCCACGCTTCTCCCGCCTCCAGCGACGCGCCGAGAGATTCGGCGATCGGAATCCAAGTATCCAGCATCGTCTTGTCCCCGATCTGCGCCTTCCCCATCTGCTGAATGCCGCCGACCGCGGCGATCCAGAACCGCTGCGCGTCTTCGGCGCTCGCCGCCTCCTTGCCGGCCAGCACGGCGCTCCCCCGCAAAAAGGCGGTGCCGTACAGCGGCCCGACGGATGCGCCGACCGCGTTCAGAAACGTGCGGGAGACGGACCGCAGCAGCGCGCCCAAATCCTTTTCCTTCTCCATCCGCAGCAGATCGTCCCGAATCGCCTGCCAGCCGATGGCCATGGAGATGCCGTGATCGCCGTCGCCGATGACGCGGTCCAGATCGCACAGTTCATCCTTTTTCTCTTCGATTCGTTCCCCGATTTCCAGCCAGATCCGCTTCCATTCCTCCGCGGTCAAGTTCATGCCCTCTCCCCTTCCTCCGTTAGGCTTGCGTAAAAGCGGAACAATCCGCCGGATGATCGATCAGCTTCTCCAGCTCCTCGTCCAGCTTCATGACCGTAATCGAGCACCCGCCCATCTCCATCGAAGTCACATACTCCCCGACGTACGAACGATGAATGCTTACCCCACGTTCCGTCAATATAGCCGCCGCTTTGCGGAAGACGATAAACAGCTCCATCATCGTCGTTGAGCCGAGTCCGTTTACCAGCACGGCTACCCGGTCGCCCCTGCTCAGCTCCAGCTCGCCCAGAATAGCGCCCAGCAGCCGCTCGGCCACCTCGTCGGCCGTCGCCAGCTTGCCGCGCTCCATCCCCGGCTCGCCGTGAATGCCGAGGCCGATCTCCATCTCGTCGTCGGCCAGCTCGAACGCGGGCTTGCCCGTCTGCGGCAGCGTGCACGGGCTGAGCGCGACGCCCATCGTGCGCGTTCTGTCGTTCGCCTTGGCGCATACCGCGGCCAAATCCTCCAGATTGTAGCCCAGCTCGGAAGCGGCGCCCGCCATCTTGAACAGCAGCACGAAGCCGGCGATTCCCCGCCGCTTCTCCGCCTGAGCGCTCGGCGCGGAAGCCACGTCGTCCGTAATGCGGACGGTAGCCGTGCGGATGCCCGACATCGCCGCCAGCTCCGCGCTCATGTCGAAGTTCATGCCGTCTCCCGCGTAGTTGCCGTAAATGTAGAGTACGCCCGCGCCCTGATGCACGGCTTCCGTGACGGCCACGATCGGACCGGGCGACGGGGAGGCGAAGATGTTGCCTACGGCGACGCCGTCCGCGAAGCCCTGCCCGACGTAGCCCATGAAGCCCGGCTCATGGCCCGCGCCTCCGCCGATGACGACGCCGACCTTGCCCGGCGGCAGCTCCCGGCGCACGAGCGCCCGCGGGCTCGAAGCCAGCTGCCGAATATATTGCGGGTACGCGCTTGCGTAACCCTCGACCATCTCATCCACGACGCGCGCGGGATCGTTCAGCAATTTTTTCATGGAATCTCGTGCCCCCTGCTCGTCTGATACAGTCCATACCAATCTTCCCTCGTCATCGCCTCCGCCTGTCGGACGGCGTCCGCGCAGGCCGCGATCCGGGCGGGGTTCAGCGTTCCGATGACCGGCTGGATATTCGCCGGATGCTTCATCAGCCACCCGAGCACGATCGCCTCCGGCGTCGTATCTCTCTCCTGTGCCATCCTCGCCACCCTCTCCGAAGTCCGGCGCTCCGCCTCCGTCCCGCCGGCTTCCGCCGCGCGTCCGGTATAGCGGCCTTGGGCAAGGGAGCCCCAGGCCTGCAGCTGGATGTTTTCCATCCGGCAGTGCTCCAGCGTCCCTTCCGGAAACCGCACCGTATGCTCGATGCGCCGATTCATCAGCACGCCGCTGTCCAGCCAGTCGAGCTTGCCGAGGCTGAGATCGAGCTGATTGACGACAAGCGGCATGTCCAGCGCATGCTGGATGTAGCGAATCTGATCGGCTCCCAGATTGGAGACGCCGAAGTGGCCGACCTTGCCCGCCGCCTTCAGCCGGTCGAACGCCTCGGCGATCTCGTCCGGCTCCATCAGCGGGTCCGGCCGGTGCAGCAGCAGAATATCCAGACGATCCGTGCCGAGCCGGGCCAGGCTCCGATCAACGGCTCTCAGGATGTGATCGCGCGAGAAATCGTACATCTTGGGCGAGCCCTGCTCCACCCGATATCCGCACTTGGACTGGAGCACGATCCGGTCCCGCAGCTGCGGCCTTCTCCGCAGCACCTCGCCGAACACGGCCTCCGCCTGCCCGCGCGCGTACACGTCGGCATGGTCAAACATCGTAATCCCCGCTTCCAGAGCCGCGTCGATCGCCCGCTCCGCAATCCGGATCTCCTCTTCCGTAACCGGATTCGCCTTTAAGCCGCCGCACAGCTTCATGCAGCCCAGCACGAGCCGGCTGTCGGTTATGCCGCGCTTGTGCAGCGGCATCCTGCCTTTTGACATTTCGCATCCCTCCACGGTTTCATTCGGTTTCCGCTTGCCCGGCCCGCTCCCTTGGACCGGCTAAGCCCTCGGACCGCCTTCGCCCGCCGAGCCGCCGCTTTCCCGCTCCCGCGCTTCCGCCAATTCCTGGTCCCATTCGAGCGACTGGTAGTCGGCCGCCTTGTCCGACGTACGGAACCATTGCAGGAAATCCTGCCACAGCGCCGTCGACCAATCGCCGTCGATATCGGCCGTCGTATAGACGCCCTGCTCCAGCCGTTCGAAGCCGAATATATCGCGAACCTGCGATTTCTCCGCAAGCACGACGACCAGCTCGGCCAAGTGCGGCGGAATGAAGAGCACGCCGACCGGCGTCGCCATCACCACGTCTCCGGGCAGACAGATCGCGCTGCCGATACGGCAGGGAACGTTCATGCCCGTCATCGTCACCTGACGGATCGGCGTCGGATCGATGCCGCGATGGTACACGTTCACGTTCGTAATCTTCTCCACCTGCTGCACGTCCCGCATGCCGCCCCAGACGACGGCCCCGCCGCGCTTCGTCCGGGTCGAGATCGCCGTCATCAGGTTGCCGCCGACAAGCGTGCCTTTGTACACCTTATCGAACAAATCGGCCACGACGACGTCATCCTCGACGAGGCTGTCGATGACCCATTGATTAAAGAAGCCCTTTCTTCCCTCGTCCTCGTTGCCGTATCGCAGCAGCGCGTCGTTCAGATCGGGACGCTCGGGGACGAACACCGCCGTAACCGCCCTTCCGACGATCGTCATATCGGAATGCACCGTTTGAAAGTCGCCCTGGAACTGAAAATCGTACCCGCGCCGCCACAGCGGACTCCAGGCTTCCTCCAGCGTAATCCGCCGCATTCTGCGCAAAATATCGTCCGCTACTTTGGGGCGTCCATTCGGGAACCGTTCCCCTTCCCATAACGGAGTGATCTGGATGATGTCTTCCGGATTATCGTATTTCATTTGTATCCTCCCTCTCTTCCTCCCGTTATCGCCCGCGTCAGCTCCACAGGCGGTCGTTGGACCACGAGACGTTCCACTGCTCCGTCGGCTCCCACAGCCCCGGAATCTCCGGATGAAGATGCTGCGCGATCACTTCGTCGTTCAAATCCTCGATGCCCAGGCCCGGCGCTTCCGGCACCTGGATATATCCGTTCTGCACGAGCGGCTTGGGCAGCTTGCCGATGATGAGATCGTCCCACCACGGGACGTCGCTCGAATGGAACTCCAGCGCCAGGAAATGCTCCGTCGCGGCCGCCGCATGCACACCGGCAAGGCAGGCAATCGGGCTCTCCGCCATATGAATCGCCATGGCGACGCCGTAGGACTGGGCCAGGTCCCCGATCTTCTTCGTCTCGAGAATCCCTCCGGCGGTCAGCACGTCGGGATGCACGACCGAGATGCCGCCCGAAGCCATCAACGGCTCGAAATTTTCCTTCAAATAAATATCCTCGCCGGTGCAGATCGGCGTCGTGACGGATCGGGCGAGCCTTGCGTACTGCTCCGTGTACTGCCACGGAATCATATCCTCCATCCAGGCCAGGTTAAACTTCTCGATGCGCCGTCCGAGCTTGATGCAGTCCTCCACTCCGATATGGCCGAAATGGTCGATGGCCAGCGGAATCTCGCAGCCGATCTCCTCCCGCACCTCGGCGACGTACTGCTCCAGCCGGTCCAGTCCCTTCTCCGTCACGTGAATGCCGGTGAACGGATGACCGATGTTGGTCAGCTCGTAGTGCCTGCGCTTCTCTTCCGGCGTGAGCGGCCGCGCGAACCGATTGCGCCATTTGTCCGCCAGCGTGCGCATCTCCTCGACGAATCCGAGCGGTCCGCTCAACGTGCCCGGCTCGTCCGCGAGCTGGTTGATGCCGAGGTCCATTTTCAGAAACGTATAGCCCTTCTCCATCCGCTGCTTGAGCGCCTTGCCCATCGCGCGTCCGGTATCCTTGCCGTCCACGTCGGTGTCGCAGTAGATGCGAATGCGATCGCGGTACTTGCCTCCCAGCATCTGATAGACCGGGACGCCGTACGCTTTGCCGGCCAGGTCCCACAGCGCGACCTCCAATCCGCTGACGCCGCCTCCCTGGCGGCCGTGCCCGCCGAACTGCTTGATGCGCCGGAACAGCTTGTCGACGTTGCACGGATTTTCTCCGAGCAGCCGGCTCTTGAGCATCAGGGCATACAGCTTCTCGGCGTTGTCCCGCACTTCTCCGAAGCCGACGAGCCCCTGGTTCGTATACACCTTGATCAGACTGCAATGCGTCGGAATGCCCTGGATGTCCGCGAACCGAATATCCGTAATCCGCAGCTCCGTCGGGCTCGAATAGGTATTGACATGCGCAAGCGCGCTGTTGTGAACGTCGTTCATGTTCTCTCTCTCCCTTGTTGCTTATCCCTTGACTGCGCCGCTGGTCAGCCCTTTAATAAACTGCTTCTGCATCAGAACGAACAGTACGATCATCGGAATCATCAGCATCACCATGGCGGCGAAGAACATCGGCCAGTCTACGGAAAATTCGCCCTTCAGCCGCTGCAGCCCGAGCGTAATCGGAAACAGCCTCTTGTCCTGGAGCAAAATCAAGGGCAGAAAAAAGCTGTTCCACACGTACAGCCCCGTCAGAATGACCACCGTGGCGATGATCGGACGGGAGATCGGCAGAATGATGCGCCAGAACGTCCCGACGTCGGAGCAGCCGTCCAGTTGGGCCGCGTCCTTCAGCTCTACGGGAATCGTCTTGAAAAATCCGAAGAAAATAAACACCGCCATCGGCAGGTTAAACGCGATGAACACCAGAATCAGCCCGAGATGCGTGTTGATGATGCCGAGCTGCTTCAGCAATATAAACAGCGTAATGATCTTCGCCTGAATCGGAATCATAATGCCCAGCAGGAAGTAGCTGAACAGCGCCTTGCTGCCCTTGAAGCCCCAGCTCAGCCCGTAGGCCGTCATCGAACCGAACAGAACGATGAACGCGATGCTGAGCACCGTGATAATCGCGCTGTTGCCGAAGTACGTCGAGAAATTGGCGCTGTGCCAGGCGGCCCCGTAGCTGTCGAACGTCCAGGTCTTCGGCCAGCCGAACGGATCGGACATGAACTCCGGACTCGTCTTCAGCGAGGAAACGAAGATCAGGGCGATCGGGTACAGGATCAGCAGGCTGGTCGCCGACAATAAAAGGTAAGTGGACGTCTGCTCGATTCTACGAACGATACCCATCTCAATACTCCACCTCCCGCTTCTTCAAATATCTCAGCTGTCCAAGCGAGATGACGGCAATGATGAGGAACAGAATCAGGGACATCGCAATCCCGTAGCCGAAGCGATTCATTTCGAACGCAATCTTGTAGATCGCCGTGCCGATCACCTGCGAGGAGTCGAACGGGCCGCCGCCCGTCAAAATGTAGACGAGATCGAACTCCTTCAGCGCGTTCACCGTCGACAAAATCAGGTTGATCGTCAGCGCCGGCGCGATCAGCGGGAACGTGACGTGCAGGAACTGCTTCCAGCGCCCCGCGCCGTCCATGCCGGCCGATTCGTACAGATCGCCCGGAATCGTCTGCAGGCCGGCCAGGTAAATCACCATGGCGTAGCCCATGTTCTGCCAGATGGAGACGAAGACGACCGAGTACAGCGCGGTCGAGCGGCTCCCCAGCAAGTCGAGTTTGGCGATGCCGTCCAGCCCGATCGCCTGGAACAGCGTCTGCCACGAGCCGAACACGGGATTCAGGATCGTCACCCACGTGTATGCCACGATAATCGAGCTCAGAATGGCCGGCATAAAAAACACGCTGCGGAAAAATCCGGTCAGCCTCAGCTTCTTGTCCAGCAGAATCGCGAAGCCCAGCGCCAGTGCGTTTTTGATGACGACGACCAGGAACGCGAAGGTGAAGGAGTTTTTCACCGATTTATAGAACAAGGGATCTTGGAAAATCTCCCGGAAATTGCTCAGCCCGATCAGCTTGTAGCTGGGGGAGATGCCGTCCCAATTGGTCAGGGAATAGTACAATCCGCTTAAGCTCGGATACATCACGAACAACGTATAGATGAGGGCGGAAGGCAGGATAAACACCAGCAAACTGAACGTCCTTCTTCGTTTCATAACGACTGCTCACCTTCATTCTGACGGAAGCCTCGGGAAAAGAACGCTCTCCCCCCGAAGCTCCCTGGATGACTGGCCCGCCTTACTGGGCCGCAAGTTCCTTATCCGTCATGGCCTGCACTTCTTTCGCCAAATCTTCGATTGACGTTTTCTCCTGGGAAATGATGCGTTGGAACGCGGTGGCAAGCACGTTCTTCGTCTGCGGCAGCACGACCGCGTGCATCAGGTCCGCTGTCGGCATCGTCAGCATCGGCATCAGCACCTGGGCGATCGGGTGGAAATCGTACTGCACGCCTTTCACCGAGCTCGGCAGGTTGATCTCCGTCGTCATGAGCTGGGCGTTCTCGGTCTGCGAGATAAACTCCATGAACACCGCGGCGGCTTCCTTGTTCTTGCTGCCGTTGTAGAGCGCCATCGTGTGGCCGCCCGAGAACGGAAGACGAAGCTCCTGGCCCGGATCGTTGCCCGGAGGCGCGAAGGCGCCGACCTCGAAGTCCGGCGTATTCGCCGCCAGAAACTCGATAACGCCTACCTGCTGAGAGATCATCGCGGCTTTGCCTTGATAGAAAATCTGGTACGCCTGATCCTTGCCGATGCCGAGCGCTCCGTCGATGAAATACCCTTTGTCCGCCAGCAGCTTGTACCTTTCCATCGCCGCGATCGATGCCGGGTCGGTCCATTTCGTCTCACCCGCCGATACCTTTTGCACCCAGGTCGGATCGTCGCTGAGCAGCGAGCCGTAAGGAATCGTGCTGAAGTGATTGTTCTCGCCGTAATCCTTGGAGCCGATGACGATCGGCACTTCTCCCGCCTGCTTCAACGCCTCGCATACGGCCAGGAACTCTTCCCAGTTCGTCGGCTCCTTCAGGCCGTGCTTGTCGAACATCGTCTTGTTGTACCAGGTGACATAGAAGTTCATCGACAGGGAAAGCGCGTACAGCTTGCCGTCCACCTTGCCCCCGTCGATCACCGCGGGATTGTAGTTGTCCAGGTACGACAGGTCGCTCAAATCCACCAATTGGCCGGTTTTGGCCAGCTGCAGGTAGTCTGGCCGCAGCGGGGTGATCAGATCGACGTTCTCGCCGCCGGCCGCCAGCCGGGTTTTGATCACCTCGGAAATTTTGCCGCCCCCGATCGTCTCCCAGTTCACCTTGATATTCGGATGCTCGGCGGCGAACTTCTCCAGCATCTTCGTCGGCTCGAGCGCCTGTGTCAGCACGTTGACGGTGCCGGATGCGTCTCCGCTCGCTCCGCCCGGCGACGCCTGCTCCGACGGGCCGGCCGAGGACGGCCCCGGGGTCGTCTGTCCCTCCGATTTTCCTTCGTTGCCGCCGCATGCCGTCAGCAGCAGCATCGCGCCAAGCACGATTGATAACAGCTTTTTGCTCATCATATCCCTGTCCCCTCCAGAAGTTTGTAAACGCTTGCAACTACACTTTTAATTGTATGTCCATCGCCGCAATGGCAAAAGGAGACCGTCATGACCAACAGGTCTCCTCTCTTGACCTTATCCGGGCGATAATCGCCGCCCTGGGTCCCCCATTCGCGAAGCAAGTCCATTTTGTTGTCATTTAGGTCATGTTTAATGACCGGGCCTTTCGCGGTACTCGGTCGGCGTGAATCCGACCGTCTCCTTGAACAGCTTCATGAAATAGCGGGTGTTGCGGTAGCCCGCCCGCTCGGCGATCTCGTATACCGGATAGTCGGTATGCACCAGCAGGCGCTTGGCCTCCTGCAGGCGGAGATTCGTCAAATACGCGGTGAACGTGACTCCCGTCTCCTTCTGGAAGAGACGACTGAAGTAGGCCGGGCTCATATGCACTTCCTCGCATAGGGTCTCCATTGTCAGCTCGTCCATGTAATGAACCTGCAAATAATCCATGGCTTGGCGAATGCACAGATGAAGCGACTTGGCCCGGCGGCGCTCCTCCAACCGTTCCTCCAGCTTCCGCTTCATCGACGCGTAGGCCTCGGGCCATTCGGAGAAGGGGATCGGGCGGTCGTGGCGGACGAGAGCCTCCGCCGACAAGCCGGCGGCCAACGTCTCGACGCCCTGGCCGCCGGCGACGATCCGGCACTCTCCGTATGCGAACGCCAGCGCGCGTCCGTCCTCGTCCGCCACCGCGGCGCCTTCCTCCGCCGGCATATGCGCCAGCGCCGCCTGGAACGGCTCGTTCCAGAGCGACAGCCCTTCGCTGAGCAGCTTCAGCCTGCGCCGGTCCGCTTCTTCGTCCAGCGCCAGCTTCAGCAGGTTTACGGCAATGCCGTCCCGGCGGCTTAACGACGATCCGGCGACGCGGGCGGTTAGCGCCAGCTCCTGCTCCCGCCGTTTCAGCCAATCGTCCTTCGCCTTGTTCAGGCAGCCGAGCAGCTCCTCCTCGGAGATCGTCGCCTTGTGCACGTAGTCGCTGACGTTCAATTGAAGCGCCGTGCGAACGTATTCGAAGTCGTCGTAGCTGCTCAGAATGACGACTTCGCAAGGCCATCCGCGCTTCGCCAGCCGTTCGATCAGCTCGAACCCGCTCAGCGCCGGCATGCGAATATCGGTCAGCACGATATCGATCGGCTCGGATTCCAGCAAGGTCCAGGCTTCCTCCCCGTTGGCCGCTTCCCCCGCCACCTCGAAGCCGTGCGCTTCCCAGTCGATCAACGATTTGATGAACCGGCGGACGATCGTCTCGTCTTCAACCAGCAGCACTCTCATGCGATTCCTCCCCTTCCGTCAGGACCGGCCAGCGAACCGACACCCTCGTGCCGGCTTGCGGCCTGCTGTCCACCTCGATGTCGGCGGCTTCGCCGAACTGCCTCTTCAGCCGTTCGTACACGTTGCGAACGCCGATTTTATGATACTGTTCCCCGCCTTCCGTCTCTGCCGCCGCTTCCAGCAGCTTGGAGCTGGCCTCGGCGTCCATGCCGACGCCGTCGTCCTCCACGACCGCGACGATCTGCCCGTCGCTCTTGCTCACCGTCACCCGGATGTTCCCGCGGCGCCGCAGAGGACCGATGCCGTGAAAGACCGAGTTCTCTACGATGGGCTGCAGCAGGAAGGGAAACGTCAGATGCTCCGCCAGATCCGGATCGGCCTCCAGCCGAAAATCGAAGCTCTCGTTGCGAAGCTGCATCAGCTTGACGTACTGCGCGATCAATTCCAGCTCGTCCCGCAGCTTGATCATCTTCCGCTTGTTCTTGGCGCTGAACTTGAGCAGATGCACCAGCGAAGCGATCAGCTCGCCCAGCTTGCGATTCCCGTCCGTAACCGCCTGAATGCGCAGCGCCATCAACGTATTGTACAGGAAATGGGGATTGATGCGCGCCTGCAGGGCATCCATCTCCAGCTGCGCCTTCTGCTGCTCGCGATGGCGGTTCTCCTCCAGCAGCCCCATCATGCGCACCATCATCCGATTGAAGCGCTGCGTCAGCTCCCCGACCTCGTCCCGGTGCGCGGGCATGATTTCTCCTTGGAAATCGCCTTTCTCGATTTGCCGCATTTTGTTCTTCAGCGTCTGCAGCGGTTTGACGATGCTCGACGACAGCAGATTCGCCAGCACGACCGCGATGGCCGCCAGCACAATCGTCAGCACCATGATGAAGCTGCGAATATTTTTCGACTCCTGGAACAGTTCCTCCTTCGAGGTCAGATGAATGCTTGTCCATCCGGTAACCGGAGAGGCCGAGCTGATCTGCAGCCAGTTCGCGTCGTGAAGCCGCTCCTCCGCGCCGTTCGTGGACAGGATCGTGCGGCCGTCCTCGTCCAGGATGACGACCTGCCGGCCCCTGTCGGCAATGCCGAGAATGTTCTCGAATTCGCTGATTTTCATATTGATCGCCAGCACGCCCATCGGCTGCAGCGAATTCAGGCTTTTGATCAGCCGCGCGAACGTGACGACCTCGATCTCGCCCCGCCCTTGGTAGAAGTCGAATTCCCGCTCCACTCTCCTGCCGCCGAGCACCCATTTCCCGTTGCCCTGAACCGCCTTTTTGTACCAGTCCTCTTGGGCGTAATCGAATTCGGGCACGAAGTTCCGGTCGGGATGCGTATAATCGACAATGCCGTTATAGCCGTATACGGCGATGCCGGACAGTCCGGGGGTCAGCTTGTGGATGCCGTTGAGAAATTTCTTCACTTCGAACTCTTCCTCGATTTGCTTGGTCGTCCAGGAGACCGCCGGCACGAACGGCTGCGTCAGCCTCGACTGAATGATCGGCGATTCGACGACATTCATCGACAGCGTATCGAGATTTTTCACATATTGGGTGAACTGCTGGTTCGTCGCCTCGGACAAATATTGAAACTGCTCTCTGGCTTTGTCCTCCAGAATCGAGGCGCTCTTCAAATAGTTGAACACGGCGACCAGCGCCATCGGAATCGCCAGCAGAACAATAAACGAGACCAGAATTTTGCTTTTGATCGACTGCCATTTGCGCCAATTCACGTTCTCCCCTCCCCCGAAACCTAGAAGCGCTTTCATTTTCCTTCAAGAGGAGGCGATCGGTCAAGTGTCGGAGGGAGGGGAATAAAGGAACCCAACGTATAATTTTGACAAATCTCATGCTATAATCGAATCAAACCATACCGTACAGTTTGATTATATTTTCGGAAGAGCGCCTGCTTGGACGGGCGCGCTCACGCGCAGGAGGAGTATTCGCAATGATCAGTCCATCAAAAAGGTTTTTGTCGAAAGCCGGCAGGAGCGGCGTCGGAATCACGGTCCGCATTCGCGAGACAACGAGAGTCGCCTCTCTGCTGCTGCTCGCTTTGACGCTGTGCATGGTTGCCGTGCCCGGAAAAGCAGGCGCCGTCTCCAACGGAACGGCGGACGGCACGTACGACTTCGGCGGAACGCTGGGTCTCAACGAAGGCGGCTACCGAAAAGTCGGGGACAAGTTCAGAGTCTCCAACGGGTTCGCGCAAAGCGGCACGAGCCTTACAGCGGCCAGCCAGACGGATGCGAACCAGACCGGAAACCTGTTCATTCAGGCGGAATGGACAACGGTGAACAGAAGCTTCACGTTTAAGGATTTGGGCATTCGTTCGACTCAGAACGGCGCCGTGATGAACTTTCTTAATTTGACTTTCTACGACAAGAACGGATCGGTGATCGACACGGTCAGCAATTATGGCAGCGGTCAACCGAACAGAACGCTATCCTCGACAAGCACGCTAAGGCTGTCGAGCTGGTTAAACGGCGGAAAGCCTTTCAACTACGGCAACGTGGTGACGATCGGAATTTGGTGGTCGTTCGCGGGAGGCGTCGCGCCCGCAAAGCTTCAACTCGACAACATCACGATCGCGAATGTACAACCCGGCTCCGCGCTGACGTACAACGGCAACGGGAATACGGGCGGCAGCGGCAGCACGGTGTACTTCGCCACCGGAGCGAACGCCCAGGTTCAGGGAAGCGGAACGCTGACGAGAACGGGGTACAATTTCGCCGGGTGGAACACGGCGGCGAATGGCGCCGGGACAAGCTATGCGGCGGGGGCAACCGTGAAGATGAACGCGGATTTGACGCTGTACGCGCAGTGGACGCCGGCAACCTACTCGGTGACCTATAACGGCAACGGTTCGACAAGCGGCAGCCCGCCCGCGGACGCGGCGGCTTATTCGGTCGGCGCGACGGTCACAGTGAAGGCGGCGGGCGCGCTGGCGAGAGCCGGATACACCTTCGCCGGATGGAATACGGCCGCCAACGGCACCGGCACGAACTATGCGCCAGGCTCCGCCTTCGCGATGGGAACGTCCAACGCGACGCTGTACGCGCAGTGGACGATCAATCCGACTTACAAGGTGGTGTATAACGGCAACGGCGCGACAGGCGGAGCCGTTCCGACGGACGGCGCCAGCTATGCGGCAGGCGCGACGGTAAGCGTGCTCGGCGGCGGAACGCTGGCGAGAGCCGGATACACCTTCGCCGGATGGAATACGGCCGCCAACGGCACCGGGACGAACTATGCGGCGGGCTCCACGTTCGCGATGGGGGCGGCCAACGTGACGCTGTATGCCAAATGGACGCTCATCCCCACCTACAAGGTCGCTTATAACGGCAACGGCGCGACGGGCGGAGCCGCTCCGACGGACGGCGCCAGCTATGCGGCAGGCGCGACGGTAACGGCGCTTGGCGGCGGAACGCTGACGAGAACCGGCTATACGTTCGACGGATGGAATACGGCAGCCAACGGCACCGGAGCGAACTATGCGCCTGGCTCCGCGTTCGCGATGGGGGCGGCCAACGTAACGCTGTATGCCAAGTGGACGCTCATCCCTACCTACAAGGTCGCTTATAACGGCAACGGCGCGACAGGCGGAGCCGCTCCAACGGACGGCGCCAGCTATGCGGCAGGCGCGACGGTAACCGTGCTCGGCGGCGGAACGCTGACAAGATCAGGTTATACGTTCGGGGGCTGGAATACGGCCGCCAACGGCACAGGCACGAACTATGCGGCAAGCTTCACGTTCGCGATGGGAGCGGCCAACGTGACGCTGTATGCGATATGGACGCCTATCCCCACCTATAAGGTCATCTATAACGGCAACGGTCCCACAAGCGGCGGCGTTCCCGTCGACGGCAGCAGCTATGCGGCAGGTACGACGGCGACCGTGCTCGGGAGCGGAACGCTGGCAAGGACGGGATATGCGTTCGGAGGCTGGAATACGGCCGCCAACGGCAGCGGGACAAATTATGCGACAGGCTCCGCGTTGACGATAGGAGCGGCGAACGCAATCCTGTACGCGATGTGGGACCCGATTCCGACGTATTCGGTAACGTACGACGCGAACGGAGCGGCAGGCGCGCCCCCAACCGATGCCGTCCTTTATCCCAGCGGCGCGTCGGTTACGGTACTGCCGAACACGGATTTGGTCAATGGGACAGACAGCTTTGCGGGCTGGAACACGGAGGCCGACGGCAGCGGAACGAGCTATGCGGCCGGAACGAGCTTCGCGATGGGAGCGGCGAACGTGACGCTGTACGCGACATGGGCGCCCGGCCAGACCTATTCGGTTACGTATGCGGTCTACGGCAGCGCGGGCGGGAGCGTTCCTGTCGACGGCAACAGCTACTTTGCCGGCACGACGGTCACGGTGCTCGGACCCGAAACGTTGACGAAGGACGGATTCGTATTCGCCGACTGGAATACGCAGCAGGACGGCAGCGGGGATTCGTACGCCGAGAACGAGACTTTCCCGATGCCTGCGGAGGATCTGATCTTGTATGCGACGTGGTTGGCCGTGCCTGGCTACACCGTTGCGTATGACGGCAACGGCGCGACCGGCGGCAGCGCGCCGACGGACTCCGGCGTTTATCTGACCGGGGACCCGGCAGCCGTCGCCTCGCAAGGCGCTTTGACGAAAATCGGGGCCGCCTTTACGGGCTGGAACACGAAAGCCGACGGCAGCGGCGTCCATTACGCGGCAGGATCGACGATGAGCATGCCTCCCGCCAACGTCAGACTGTACGCGCAATGGACGCCCGCCGCCACTTACTCCGTCGTATACGACGGCAACGGCGCGACCGGCGGCGTCGCCCCGAGCGACTCCGGCGCTTACTTGTCGGGCGCGCACGTTCCGGTCCAGGATTCGGGAACGCTCGAAAGGCAGTGGTTTACGTTCGTCGGCTGGACCATCCGACAGGACGGTACGGGGCCGGTCCTCGCGCCGGGCCAGGGGTTGACGATCGCCGGCGACGATGTGACGCTGTACGCGAAATGGACGCCGGTTCCCGTATATTCCGTGACCTATGACGGCAACGGCGCGACGGGCGGCAGTCCGCTCGACGACGACGGCATTTATATGACCGGAGAAGTCGCGTCGGTATT
This sequence comes from Cohnella cellulosilytica, assembly GCF_042431195.1. Lineage (NCBI taxonomy): Bacteria > Bacillati > Bacillota > Bacilli > Caryophanales > Paenibacillaceae > Cohnella > Cohnella cellulosilytica. Next base: position 122,373 of record NZ_JBHMDN010000006.1, on the reverse strand, counting down.
GGGCGCCGGAACACTTGTGAACGAAGGCTTCCGATTCGACGGCTGGAATACGAAGCGCGACGGCAGCGGCACGGATTACGAAGCCGGCGAGCCGTTCATCCTTGCGGCGGCAAATGTGACGCTGTACGCGCAGTGGCTGCCGCTCTACACCGTTTCTTACAACGGCAACGGCGCAACGGGAGGAACGGCTCCGGTCGATTCTGCGGCGTATTTGAAGAACGATTGGGCGACCGTGCAGCCCCAAGGCACGCTGACGAGAACGGGGTATAACTTCGCGAGATGGTCGACGCAGCCAAGCGGAGGCGGCTCCTCGTACACGCCCGGAAACCCGCTTCAAATCGGCGACGGCGATGTCGTTCTGTATGCCCGTTGGTCCTTGATCCCCACCTACTTCGTGACGTATAACCGGAACGGCGCCACAGCCGGAGCGGAACCGACGGACGGACATGCTTACGTGGCGGGAGAATCCGTCACGCTGCTGCCGAAAGAGCCGTTGGCGTATTACGGCTATACGTTTGGGGGATGGAATACGAAAGCCGACGGAACGGGTACGCCCTATGCGGCCGGAGAGATCGTCCCGATGGGAGCCGCAGATCTGGGGCTGTATGCGCAGTGGACGAAAGACCCGACCTATACGGTCTCCTATGTCGGCAACGGCAGCACCCGCGGCAGCGTCCCGGTCGACAACAACGACTATTTGGCCGGATCGACGGCAGCGGTTGCCGGAAGAGGCACGCTGGCCAACCTCGGCAACTCGTTCGCAGGCTGGAACACCGCGGCCGACGGCTCGGGAACGCCTTATACGGCGGGGGCGGGCCTGACGATCGCCTCTGCGGACGTAACGCTGTACGCCCAATGGACGCCGTCCGATACGTACTCGATCGTTTACGACGGCAACGGCGCCACGGACGGCAACCATCCGCTGGACGGCACCGGCTACGCCGGGGGCGACATCGTGATCGTGCTCGACAACGGAACGCTTGTAAAGCCCGGCTACAGGTTCGCAGGCTGGAATGCCGCCGCGGACGGCAGCGGCGAACGTTACCTCGAGGGGGACGAGCTGGAGATTTTCGAAAATAGGACCTTATTCGCGCAATGGAGACCTCTACCGGCTTCCGACGAAACGGTCGAAGAGAAAGAACGGCAAGCGATCGTACGCGTACTTGGCATCGACGAGGCCAGCTTCGAGATTAAAGTGACAAGAACGGAGAGTCCCGACGGCAAGCAGGAGGACCGCGTCCTGCTCGATGAAGCAACGGCGGATAAGGTCGTGGAGCACGCCGCCCGACACGGCGGCCGTCTCGTCAAGCTCATCGTCGGCGATCTCCCGGACGATCCGGCCGACAAGTTGATCGTCCGCATCCCCGCAGCCTCCGCGGACAAGCTGAAAACGATGCCGCTGGCTGTCGAGACATCGTTCGCGACGCTGACGGCTTCGAAGACGACGTTGGCGGCGGCGCAGAGCCAGGATTTGCGGCTTATCTTGACGCCGATCGTCGACAAGGACGCGCGCGCGAAGACGATCGGGCGGTCCGTCGGTTCGAACGAGGTGAAGGAAGAGACGGCAGGCCACGGGGCGAGGGCGCTCGGAGATCCGCTGCATATTGATGTCGACCCTGCCGGAAAGGCGAACGCGGTGTCCATGCCGCTGGCGGCGGCGAGCGTGCCGAAGGATGCGGCGGCCATGCGCGCCTTCCTGAACTCCTTGGCGTTCTATTTCATAGGCGGGGACGGCCAAACGCGGCTGTTGGACGGCCATGTCCGCTACGGAGAAGACGGGCGGCCCGCCGCATTCGAAGCGAACCTCCCGGAAGGGAAAACCGGCACGTTAACGCTCCTGTCGCTGCAAGCCGTCAAGCTTCCGGCGTACATGACGGGCCTCCACGGAGGCCGCTTTAATCCCGACGGCCTGCTGACCAGAGCCGAGGTCGCCGTTATTCTCTATCGCTTGCTGCAGGAGGAAGGCTTCCAGCCTGCGGCGGCGGGTCCGTTCTTCCCGGACGTGACGGCGGGGCTGTGGCACGCCGAAGCGATTGCGGCGGTGAGCGGCGCGGGCATTATGCCCGGAAACGCGGAGGGCAAGTTCCAGCCTGCGGCGAAAATGTCGCGAGCGGAAATGGCGGCGATTATCGTCAGGTGGAAAGGGCTGTCCGCGCAAGGAATGAAGGCGAACTTCGCGGATGCGAAGGGCCACCCCGAAGAGCCGAGCATCGCCGCGGCGGCTGCCGCGGGCTTCATGATCGGCGATGCCGGCGGCAGCTTCCATCCGGATCGTCTGTTGACCCGGGCGGAGGCGGCCACCCTGTTTAACCGGCTGACCGGCAGAGCCGAGGCGCGCGTCTTCGCGGAGCGGAAGCTGCAATGGCAGGACGTCCCGGCCCGCCATTGGGCGCTCGACGATATCGTCAAAGCGACCGAGACGACTCTGTTAAGCCTGGATCAAATGGAGATGACTGGACTGCGGATCAGGCTTCCGGCAGATGCTCCTTCTGCGAGACGATGACGGTGCCGTCGTCCAGCCGCAGCCAGGAAGAGAACGTACGTTCCCCTTCCCGCAGTCGGATCATCCGCGCGCCGTGCGGGAAGCCGTCCTGCCCATAGGTGTTGTAGCCGGTCGCGCGTCCGTAACAGAGCCGGATGCCGTGCAGCTCTCCCCAGTAGTCGTTGATATGGTCATGACCGACGAACGTTCCCATCACGTCGCCCGCTTCGACCATCGCCGCGAACATGCCCGAGTTGACCCGCGGCGCGCACACCCGCTCCAGCTTGCTGCCGTGGCAGATTTGCTTGTCCCAGACCTCGCCGTATTCCGGCAGCGGAATATGGAAGAAAGCAAGCGCGGGCAGCGGCGCGCCCCCGTTGCGGGCGGCCAAGTCCGCCGCCGCGCCGGCATACCAGTCGATGCGGTCTCGGCGAATCCAGTCGTAGCCTTCAATACGGCCGACCGGCGAATAATCCCCGCTATCCAGAAAATACAGCGCCGCTCCCGTCCCGCCGCCGCTGCCCCGGATTTCCAGCATATAGTTGCCGAAGCCGCTTACCCCTTCCGTATGCCTTGTCACGCTGTGCTTGTGCTCCAGCAGCACGTCCAGCAGCTCCGCCCGGCTGACGCTTCCTTCCGCATCGTGGTTGCCGAACACCGCCGCCCACGGCAAGCCCCTGGACTCGGCCGCGTCCACCGCTTCCCGCAGCGATCTGCGCGGGTCCGCACATTCTCCTCCGGAGATCGCATCCCCCGTAAACACAACCAGATCGGGCCGCTCCGCCTCCAGCACGGCGTCCATGAGCGCCCTTGTGCGCCGGTCCTTCTCATCGCCGTTCTGCCAGTGCAAATCCGTAAACTGGACAATCGTAAACGTGCCGTCCTCCCGAAATCGCAATCCCTGTTCCATCCCGCTTCCCTCTTTTCCCTATCGATGTCTATCGCCCCGGCGCTCGCACCGTTTCCGGCAATCCCCGGGTCATTATTTTAACGCTGACAACAGGCTTGGGGTCGCCCGTAAATTTGCAGCTGAACGAAATCGTCTGTCCTCCGCTCCGAACGACGGGCCCGTCCGCCGGGGCGCGAACGGTGCGGAGCAGGTTCCAGTCGCGGTCGTAGATTCGGCCGAACCGGTCTCCGTCGCAGACGAGGTACTCATTGGCCGCCACCTCCGTGTCGAAGATCAGGCAGGCGCTGCCGATATAGAAGGTCGGCCGTCGCACCGCGGCGTCCTCGCTGCCGTACGACGGGATTACGCGCAGGCAGAGCCTCAGCGGTTGTTCGGCATGCCGGTTATAATACGCCCAATCCGCCCCGCCCGGCTGACCGGGCTGCAGCTCGGAAGGGCTGCAGACGAACGGCTTGGAGAGCTCGACCGGATACAGCGTCCACTCTCCTTCGTCCGCAGGCTCCAGATGCCAGTCGCTCTTCGGATCGCGCAGCCTCTCCCGCTGTTCCGGCGTGAACGCGCCCGCCAGTCGCGCCGATTCCCAGCAGCGCACAGCCCCGAGCAGCCTCTCCCTGTTCCCGATGCGTTCCAGAACGGGCATATCGGCCACCAGTGCAAAGCCCGCCCGATACCCCGCCGCCTTCGACAGCACCCATTCGATCTCGTCCGGCGCCGTCGCCTCGAAGCGATCGGACGCGGTGCGAATCAGAAACCAGCCGAGCATCGGCGGAATGAAGTTCCGGGCGAAATATCGCTGGTTGGCGAGCCGCCATTCCAGTTGGCCCTCGCGCGTCGCCGCGCCCCACGGTTCGCCCCAGTTAAACCGCGTGAAGATGTGCCACAGGTAATTCGGCACGACGATGCTGGCGTCGTTGATCACTTCTTCGCCCCAGCCGTCGTAACACCTGCGCACGAACCGGCTCACGCCGTAATCGTCCTGTCCGGTCGCGTACAGGCCCTCCAGGCCGTCGAACGAGATTTGCTTGACGCCGGTCGCGCGGAACAGCTCGGCGATGCGCGCGCTGTACTCGTCCTGCAGCTCGAAGCTCGGAAACAGCACATCGTAAGGATGATCCCACAGCCGACTGATTTCCGTCCCCGGCTCGTGTGCGGAAGCCGTCGTGCCGTTCGCTCCGCGTTTCACGTTGAGCAGCTTCCACGGGGCGCCGTCCGTCACGGCGTCGTACTCGATCAGCTCGCTGCCGATTCGCGCCGTTTGCCGGAACAGCCGGACCGTAAACGGGCCGGGATCGTCCACCTCGAGGTCCCCCGCAGTCTCCTCCATCCTCGAAACCAGGCGCGACGCGCCGACCGTCTGCAGCCGTTCGTCGGGGACCGGCGCGACATACGGGTCGTTTAGCGTCGTAAAGTTCGACAAGGTATGCAGGCCGACGCGTACACCCTCGCCCTCCGCCAGCCTGACGCAATCGCGCAGACCGTCGTCCCCGTTCGGAAAGCTTCTTTCCTTGAGCGCGAAATGGCCCCATTGCCCGAACGGATCGGGATGATAGACGTACTTCAGGCCGGCTTCCTTCGTATAGCGAACCGCGTCGGCCATCGTCGCTTCGGTAAAATCGGTAATGAAATACGACTGGTTCGCGCCCGGCGATTTCTTGCCCCAGACGCCTTCGAACAGCGGATGCGGCAGCCCTTCCCCAAGCTCGATCGCTTCGATCGTGTCCAGTGCTTCTCCCGCCGGACAGCCGAACAAAGCGATTCTCGTGCCGACGATGCCCGCGTCGTCTCCGCCGATCGGCGCTACCGGAACATCCGGCAAATTCCATACCGTTCGCCGGGCCGCCTTCGACCGGTTCCGCGCGAACGCTTGCAGCAGGCTGCCTCCGTCAAGCGGCCATGCGGTGCAAGCCGCATAGGGGAATTTCATGTCCGACGGCGAATGTCCGCCGCCATTCGGATCGGGCCGGTCGTTCGCGCGCTCCGCCTCCGCCGGATCAAACGGCGATACAAGCTCAATCGGCCAACCGCCGACCGTTTTCATATTGAGCGACTGCAGGCCGATCGCAAAGTCTCCGTCGTGCACGACGCCGACCGATTCTCCGACCGAATCCGCAACGGAGGTCGCGTACGGCCCCCACACGAGCGCGTCCGCATCCGCGCCGACGATGCGCGTCGCTTCGAATGCGGCATAACGCAAAGCGCTCGTATAGACGACCTCTACCCGCGCGCCGCTATCCGCGAACGCGAACGTCAGCGTTCCCGTTCCGCCGTCATAGCTCGCCGATGAAGGCGCCTCCGCCTTCCCTTCGACAACGATGCGGATGAAGGGCGATTCGCATCGGGCGGCGGCGTACTCCCTGCCGTTCTCCGAACGGTTCAGACCGACGAGCTTCCCCGCAGAATCGAGAACAATCCTCAGGCTTCCCGCCGACAAGTTGATCATGGCGTTCATGCTCCCTACAGCTTCTCGAGCCAAATATTGCCGAACCCGTCGTTGCCCGGCTCGCAATAAAGCTCCAGCTCCAGCCGAATGCGCTGGCCCAATCCCGTAATATTGATTCTGTATCGATCCTCGACCCGCGACACGAATTGCGGATAGGAAGCGTCGTTCAGCAGCAGGCGCACGCTCTCGGCGCGAACGCCGCTTGCCCCGCCGTCGGCGTTGTCGAAATACAGCGCATACTGCCCCGCGTCGTCGATCAGATCCCCGATGTCGTACGTCTCCGTGCTCTTGCGGTCTTTTTTGTAGATGAACAGCTCCGGACCCCATTCGCCTACTTTTTTGCGCTCCGATTGAATATTCGGACTGAATACGGTGGCCGCCCCGGTGTAATACGCCGCCAAGCTCGCGATTCGCGGCTCGTCGGCCGCCTTCAGCACGTTGAGCCGCAGCTTGTGCAGCGTCGCCTCGGCGATTCGCTCAATTCTCTTGTGTCCGACCGCCGTGCCGCTGCACAGCTTCAGCCAGCGCTCTCCGTCGAAGCCGAGCACTTCATAGGAGCGAATGCGCTCGCCGTAACGAATGTCCTCGCGGATGACGATATGGTCGATTTTCGTCGGCCCGCCCAGATCCATGTCCAACGTATGGCCGGAGCCGCCGGTCTCGCCCAGCGCATGGGCGAATCTTTGGCGCACCTCGTCCCCGAACTCCTTCGCGCGCCGCGCATCCGGCTCCGGGATTCGGCCGGACGGATCGGGGTTGGCGTTAAGAAGAAGAACGGCGCCGTTGCCGACCGATCTGTAGTACAGCTCCATTAGATGGTCGAGGCTTTTGACCGTGCTTTCGTTCTTCGTGTTCCAGAACCAGGTATTGCGAATGCGCGCGTCGCACTCCATCGGCATCCAGATTTCTCCGTTCGGATCGCTGTGCTGAATCGTGCCCTGCCCTCTGGCCGCGTCGGAATCGGCTCTTACCGCGCTCCAGGCCGGATAGGTGGCGATCCCTTCCTCGTTGCCGACCCAGCGGATGGAGGCGTGCTTGCTCTGGAAATACACCGCGTTCGGAACGTATCGCTCCAAGAGATCGCCGACCTCGATTTCTTGGCCGCCGTCGAACCATACCTCGAATATTTCGCCGTAGCGGCTCAGCACCTCCTCCAATTGGGTCCGGTATATCTTATTGTACTTCTCCTGCGCCTCCGGCGTCTCGCATCGGCCCGCAAGCTGCGCTCCGTTGTAGATGTCCTGGGGGCTCAAATAGATGCCAAGCTTGAGCCCCCGCTTCCGGCAGGATTCGGAGAGATCGCGCAGCACGTCGCCCTTGCCGTCCCTCCAGGGCGTATTCTTGACGCCGTACTCGCACGTATCCGTCTGCCACATGCAGAAGCCGCCGACGTGCTTGGCGACCATCACGATATATTTCGCGCCCAGCGACTCGGCCACGGAAGCCCACTGTTCGGTGTCCAGCTCCGACGGATTGATCCGATCCAGCGGCGTCGACAGATCGTCGTACTCCTGATCCTGATAGACGTTGGGCGCCCAGTGGATAAACATGCCGATCTCGGTATTGTGCCACTCCACCTGCTGAGGGGTAGGGACTGCCAGCTTAACGGTCATTTCATCAAACCTTCTCTCTTGGCTCGTAGTAGATAGTAGATAGGCGGGAGAAAAAAAGATCGGGCGGCGAGACGGCGTACGCGGAATCCAATGGACGAGAAGCCCATCGCATTCTCCGCAGCTCCGTTTGGCTCTCCCCCGCCCGATCGCGTTTTACCGTTTCAGTACGGTCGTTTTGGCCAGCGAATCCTTCCAGTTCTGATCCCAGAACTGCTTCGATTTGTCGTAGTCTACTTTATTCAGGTTGTCCAGGAATTCTTCCTTCACCTTGTTGAACTCCGCCTCGTCCTTGGACAGGATGATCTTCGGCATCGTGGTCTTGACCAGCTCTTCGACCTTCGCGTCGATCCGCTTAATATCGTCGGGCGCGCTGGCGAGTCCGGTCTGGACGGTCGTATCGAATGCGCCCCACGAGATTTTCCCTTCCTGCACCAGCTTCTCGAGCGCCTCTCCGGGATACGTCGCTCCGTAATGCTCGCTGTATGCCTTGTCAAGCGGCGTCAGTCTCGTCTGGAATACTTTCGGCGTGTAGAACAGGCTGATCAGCTCGCCGTCGGCCGGATTCACGACAAAATCGTCCAGCCCTTGCAGGTTGCCGTATTTGCCGATTCCGGTCGTATCTCCGAACTTTTCCATCGTTTTCGACAGGTTGATCGTCTCGTCGGTCATCTCCGGCTTGCCGTCGACCATCTGCCAGTGCTCGCCTTCCACGCCGCTGGCTGCCAGTCTCGAGCCTTCCGGGGAGAACAGAAAGTTCAACAAGTCGACCGCGCGATCCGGATGCTTCGAGTTTTTGGAGATCGCCAAATATTTGCCGCTCCAGCCCGTCGGGGAGAATCCGCCCTTATAAATCTGCGTTCCGGTAATCGGAATCATGCCGTAGCCGGCTTCGGGCTTGCCCGCGTCGGCCAGCTTCTTGTTCCCGCCGCCGGTCCACCAGTTGGCGATGCTGGACAGCAGCTGCAGGTTGTCGAGCTTGGCGCTGTATTGATCCATCTGCTGCGTAAACGATTCGGGATCGAGCAGCCCCATCTGGTTGGCCTTGAAGAAATATCTCATGCTGTTCCAGAACGTGCTGTTCTCGTCGGTCAGCAATTCGTAGGCGTTGCCTTCGGCGTCCTGCACATAGGTGCCCGGCCCGTTGAAATACCCGTCCGCAAAGGCGTTCTGAATGATAAACGGCCAGAGACCGCCGTTATAGGCCGATACGCCGTACACCTTCTTGCCGTCCTCCGTCTTCGGATAAAGCTTCTGCATTTCGGCCAGCAGGTTCAGGAAATCGTCCGTCGACTTGATTTCCGGATAACCGAGCTCCTTGTACAAATCCCACCGCGTCCAAAATCCGACCGAATATTCATATTGCGGCGCCGCGGCGCCTACATCCGCATAAGTCCCCGTATGGTTGGGCAGGAAGTACAGCTTGTTCTGGCCTTCGCTCATATTTTGCCTGAAGTATTCGAGCGTCTCGGGCATGCCCTTCTCGATGTCCTGTCCGTTCGTCTTCAAATAATCGTCAATATTGATCACTTGATTGCCTTCGATCATTTGCTTGATATACTTGTGATCGACCATCAGAATATCGGGCAAATCGCCGTCTGCGAGCATCAGCTTCAGCTTGTTTTCGTCGGAAGCCATCGTGTCGAGCGTCACGCCCGTTTTTCTCTCGATTTCTTTCGCCACGGGATCGGACTGAATGCCGGGAATATCGGCCGCGCCCGCGCCGAACATCGTCAACGTGACGGGCTCCTTCGTCTCCGGGCTCTCCTCGGCGCCCGGACTTCCCGAGCTCTCCGACGAGGTCGGGCTCGGCGACTGGGCCTCCCCGCCGTTGTTCTTGCCGTTCCCATTGCTGCATGCGGCCAGCGTCGACGCCAGCAGCATAGACGCCAGCAGCAGCGATAGTCCCTTTCGAACGGAAATCTTGGCAAAGCTCATCGTATTGCCTCCCTTATCCTTCTGATTGGTCTTTATATAATTGAAATGCCGAACCCGCGTGCGTGCTGCGGCATCAATTATCGGGGCGCATCAGCCTTTTACGGCTCCGAGCATAAGCCCTTTGACGAAGTATCTTTGCAGGAAAGGATAGACGAACAGGATCGGAATCGTCACGATCATCGTCATCGTCATCCGCACGGCCTGGGGCGTAATTTGCCGCGCGGCCTCTCCCCGGTTCAGCTCCTGGATCGTCATGTTGGCGATCGACTGCACCTGGTTCAAATAGTTATAGAGCACCATCTGCACCGTCTGCAGCTTCGGGTCCGACACGAGGAAGAAGTTGTCCTGCCACGTATTCCACTGGTTGACGGCGGCGAATACCGCAATCGTGGCGATAATCGGCAGCGACAGGAAAAAGATGATTTTGATGAAAATCGTGAAGTACCCCGCGCCGTCGATCATCGCCGATTCCTCCAAAGCCGCCGGCAGCTGTTCGATAAACGTCTTGATCAGGATGACGTAAAATCCGACGATCGCTCCGGGAATGACGTAGAGCAGGAAGTTGTTTTTCAAGCCCAGGCTTTTCATCGTCAAATACCACGGAATCAATCCGGCGTTCAAATAGAGCGTAATGACCACGAAACGATAGATGAACTTGCGGAACGGCAGCTCTCTTTTCGTCACGATGTAGGCGAACAAGGTGCAGCAGAATACGGTAAGGATCGTGCCGATCACCGTCCGGAGCACGGAGACGACGAAAGAAGAGGAAATGTTGGGCAGCTCCAGAAGCCGCCTGTAGTTGTCGAAGTTTAAGCCCTTGGGCCACAGCACGAGCCCTCCGCCCGCTTGAAGCGGGTCGCTGAGCGAATAGATGAAAATGTAGTAAAACGGATAGATACAGGCAAAGGTGATCAGAGAGAGCAGCACATAATTGCCGATCGAAAAGCCGGCATCCCAAAGCTTGGTCCGTGTCACGTTCGTTTTTCACATCCTTGTCGCGGAGATAAAGATAAGCCAGGGCATGTCTGGTTTGCATACACGCCCTAGATGATGGACTCGCCTCGCACCTTCTTGGAAATGAAGTTCACCGTGAACAGCAGGGTGATGCTGACCACCGTCTTGGAAATTCCGATCGCCGTCGCGTAAGCGTAATCGTTCGTCGCGATTCCGATCCGGTACACGTAATAATCGAGCACCTCGATCTTCTCCGCGACAAGCGGGTTGTGGAAGACGAAATATTGGTCGAATCCGTTCGACAGCATGTTGCTGATGCCCAGCAGCAGCAGCACGATATACGTCGGCATCAGCCCCGGCACCGTCACGTTCATGATCGTCTGGAAGCGCCCGGCCCCGTCCACCTTCGCGGCGTCGTACAGCTCCTGATCGATCCCCGCGATGGCGGCCAAATAGATGATCGCACCCCAGCCGATGCCCTTCCAGACCGACACTGCCGTTTGCACGTACCAGACGGCCTCCCGGTTGCCGAGAATATTCGTCGGCTCGCTGATGATGTGCAGCTTGATCAGCAAGGTGTTAAACAGGCCCTCTACCGAGAAAATGGAGAAAAACAGGGAGAATACGATAAACCAGCTGATAAAATTCGGCAGCGTCGTTGTCGTCTGCACAAACCTTTTGAACTTGCCGCTTTTGACCTCGGACAGCAGAATCGCGAAGATGAGCGGCAGCGGAGTCGTCGCAATGCCCAGAAAGCTCATCGCCAGCGTGTTCTTCAGCACGTTCAGCATTTCGCCCCCGTCATGGAACGTCAGCGTGAAAAATTTCAATCCGACGAACTCCGTCCGGCTCAGCGGGATGCCGGGCTTGTAATCGAAGAAAGCGTACACCCAGCCGAATAAGGGCAAATAGTTGAATATAAACACCAGCACAAGGAACGGGACGGCCATCAAAAGCAAGTTGAGCCTGCTTTTCGCGAGCATCGGTTTATTCCGCATAGATCTACTCCATTTCGTTTAATGACGGGCTTGACTCCATCCAGTATAGGCGAGGTCAACTATACAAAAAACGAACTAACTTACGAATTCTTTCCCTTCCCGCGGCAAAATAAAAAGAGGGAAACGGCAGGCCGCTTCCCTCTTCCAAACAATGCCATAGATCTGTTCATTTCTTACGTTTTCATTCCATTTCGCCGAACTTGGGAAATCTCAGCGTGACCGTCGTGCCCCGATCGGGCTCGCTTTCGAGCTCCAGCCGGTAGGCGCTGCCGAAGTGAAGCTGCAGGCGCTTGTTGACGTTCTGCAGGCCGATGCCGACGTGCGCGTCGCTCTGCTCGCCGGCTTGCTCGCTGTCCAGGATTTCCTTGAGCTGCCTCAAGCGCCGCTCGGCGATTCCCGTGCCGGTGTCCGACAGAACGAGGCGGATGTCGTCGTTATGCTCCTCCGCGGCGATCCGGATCGTTCCCGTATAGTTGTGCGCCTCCATCCCGTGCACGATCGCATTCTCGACAATCGGCTGCAGGATGAACCGCAGCACCCGATAGTCGGCCACCGATTCGGGCAGCTCCCATTCGACCTGAATTCCCTGACCGTAGCGCATGTTCATCAGCTTGATATAGTTGTCGGTATACTGCACTTCCTCTTGGAACGTCCACATCAGCTCGGTGCGGTTAAAGATCGGCTTCAGCAGGTTGGCGAGCGTCGTCAAGCTCTGGGAAATGTTGTCCGCCTTAATGACAATCGCCATCCACTTGATCGTGTTTAACGTATTGTAAATAAAATGGGGCTGGATCTGCGACTGCAGCATGCGAATTTCCAGCTGCGCCTTCTGCTCCTCCGCCTTCCGGTTGTCTTCGATCAGGCCGATCATGCTCTGCGACATTCTGTTGAAGCCGCGGGCCAGCATGCCGAGCTCGTTGTCGTCGTCGCTCTGCAGCGAGATGCCGAGATTGCCCCGCTCCATCTCCTGCATCGCTCTCCCCAGCTGCCAGAGCGGCTGCGTGATTCGGCGAATCCAATAATACGAAATGGCGAGCGCCGCAAGGAGCATAACCGTCAAAATGCCGATCATCGTATAGCGAAGCTGCCAAATATCCTTGACGAATTCGCTGGTCGGCACCAGCTTGACGACCGTCCAGCCGGTCTCGCCCAGCCGATAATAAATGACCTGCCTGTCTCCGTTCGTAAAGCTTCCGAAGGGGTCGTCGATCCGCTCCAGCAAGTCCGCCTCCACCGCTTGCCCCAGCCGCGTGCCGTCCGTATCCGAAATGACCGTGCCGTCCGGGTCGTAAATGAAAATTTCGCTGCCGGGCTCCCCGGCCAATTTGTTATAGGTGGCGGCCAGCGCCTGCTGCTTGAGATTGACGACAAGCGCTCCCGCCTGCGTCATTCTGGAGACGGCCTTTACGCCGCGCATCGCCGCCAGCAGGCTGCTCGATTCGTCCTCGGCCTGGAACGCCTCGCCTTGAAAGTCCTTCGCCTTCGCGGCGCCTTTCCAAATCAGCCGGGGGTAGAGCTCCTGAGCCTTGCTGTACAGTCCCGACGTATAGAACCAATGCTTGGCCTCGGCGTTCACGATGTAGGTCGAAGCCTAATCGCTCACGCCGACGACGATTCCGTGGTCCGTGAACAAATAGATCGAGGAAATCGATTCGTAGTTTTTCAGAACGATCGAAATCCGGTCCATCACTCTATTCGTCAAGTTGACATGTTCCCCGGGGGAGTTGGAGCTGTCCGAGATGGTCTCCAGATACGCCTGGATGTCCGGATCGATCAGGAACAGCTTGGACACCTTGTCGGCGTCGTGACGCATGACGTCCACGCTGTACTGCAGCTGCTCGAACAGCTGCAGCGTCGATTTCTCCGAGCGCTTCTGCCAGATGTCCTGCACGCCGAAATAAATGCCGACCGCGGTGACGATCAGCACGACAACGCTCATGATCATGAACGACAGGCTGAGGCTGGTCTGCAGGCTCCCGCCGGACAGCTTCAGCAGCCTATTCCTGATCATCCGGCTCACCGGCTTTCGACCAGTCGACCATCCACTGCCTGCGGAACTCCCGGGGGCTGCTGCCCGTCATTTTTTTGAAGGCCCGGCTGAAATAGCTGTGATTGGCGAACCCGGTCTTCTCCGCCACCTCGTACGTTTTCATATAGGTGCCGAGCAGCAGCTCCTTCGCCTGCTCGATGCGGTACTGCACCAGGTAGTCCGCGTAGTTTTGCTGCATCTCTTTTTTGAACAGGCCGCTTAAGTAGTTCGGGCTCATCTGGACAAGCTCGGCCAGCTCCTCCAGCGTAATGTCGCGCTCGTAATTCGCCTCGATAAATCGCAGCACGCTGTTGATTTCCCTGCCGACGGTCCGCTTCTGCGCATGCAGCCGGGCCAGCTCGGCCAAATACTGCCGGTAGTCCTCGATCATCTCGTCCAGCGTCTCCGCATTCATGATCCGGTCGGCGTACGTCGTAAAAAACTCGATCCGGTTCGTGCGGGCCAGATGCAAGGTGCTGATCGGCCAGAGGAGCCATTGCATGAACTGCTTCTGCACATCCTGCTTGGACAAGGCGCTGCCGGCGCTCAGGAACGCCTGAATCTTCTCCGCCAGCAGCTTTCCGTAGCCGTCTCCGACCTCCCAGCCTTCGGCCAGCCCGAGCAGCTTCTCCCTCCGCTCCGCGCCGATCCGCTCGTTGTCCGTGTGCGCGACGAACGCATTTTTACCCGGTCCGTCAAAAAACTTCCGCTCCAGCGCTTGAATGCTCTGCCGATACTGCCGGATCAAGGCGCTGTACCCGGTCCGGATGTCGCTGATGCCGAAGGAGACGGTTACGTTAAAATAGGTGGCCATGACTTTGCGGATATGGTCGATAATTTTGTACAAATTTTCATAAATTTGCTGCTCGCTCAGCAAGTCGTGGAAGCTGAAAATCATCGCATAACGGCTTTCCTCGTCGTGGAACGCTTCGCCGCGCTCGTAGCCCCGCAGCACCTCGTTTAATACATTCAGCAGCGACCTGCGGGTCAGCTGCCCCTTCTGATCCTGAAAACGGTTGCGCAGCCGCCCGTACTGGTCGATCTCCATGGCGCATACGATCATCCGCGTCGGCTTCAGGTTCAACCGCAAATAGTCGACTTTGGCGGCGAACTCGCGCTCGGTATAACCGTTGCAGAACAAATAGTCTTTAATCAAATTTTCCTTGACCGCGTCGTGCTCCGACTCCAAATGCTGGGGAACCGGATGCCGAGGGGGAACGGCGGCGTTCATGTCGCGCTGAAGCCGGCCGAGCAGCTTCTCGATCTGATCCGGGGTCATCTCCAGCTTTAATATATATTCGCTGACTTGATGGACAAGCGCCTTGCGCACCAGCTCGAAATCTTCCATACAGGTTAAAATGACGACCTTCGTCGTCTGATCCGTCTCGCGGATACGCCCGATCAGCTCCATGCCGTCCATGACCGGCATCTTGATGTCGGTAATGACAATGTCGGGGGCGTCCCGCTGGTACACCTCCCAGGCCTCCTGCCCGTTCGGCACGTCGGCGATTACGGTCATTCCGAACTTGTCCCATTCAATCGCGTTTTTCAGTCCGACTCTGACCAGCATTTCATCTTCGGCTATCAAAACCTTGAACATCTTCGTCGCCTCCAGAACTATGCCTATGCCAAGCAGATACGCCTTTGACGACAAACGTTCGTCTCCATGGCTTTACCTTACCAGAAACAAAAACAAGGCGGAAGACCTCCTCCCGCCCTGAAAATACCGTAAAGTAAGAAAAACCGTCAGGGATGAGTTCATTCCCTGACGGTCCTTTGTTTTGCGTTCCATGAGACTATTCTGCAGTTGTGCTACGGACATCCTCAATCCTGTATTCGTTACCGTGTATCCCTTTGTAATACTCAGGATACATTGTCCCTCCACATAACCCGCACGAAAATTGAGGCGGTACCGTTGGATCCCCTCCGTCCATGATGTCAAAGCTCCTCACTGTATCCAGGGGGATCTTCTCCTGCTCTTCACATTGCAAACAAATATAATTCACCGCCAATTTCTCTTGTAGGAACTTGCTTAGCGGTGCGGTTCCTTGTTTCTTCTTTTTCCCTTGTTTCTTTCGGCTCTTGGACACCGGCGACATCACGTATCATCCTTTCTAGCACGGCTTTGCTATTTGCACATAACGCCACTTTAATTTTTAACTGTCCTTCTTCCAGACAGACCTCTCCCTTGTATTCATAATAGCATCCACACTTCACGCAGGTCATCGGGTCTCTTCCCGTTTTCTCTTTTTGACGTTGGTTCCATGTCCGCCGCAGCAGCCGCTTAGCTCGTACAATCCATTTTCGTGCATGCTCTTGCCATACGCCCACTAACTTCCTGCACAACGCTTTCGTTCGACGTGAATACACCCCGTAATAGCGGATTGTCTTGAAATGCTCATCCGGTATATGCCGAATCAGCCTTGCAATAAACGCCTCAACCGCAATTCGCTCTGTTTTCTCTTGGCCGTCCGTCTTGTCATGGTAACGAAACTCCACGTACTCCCCGTCATAGTCTACAATTCGACTTACCGCAATCGCTGGTCTTTTTATGTATCGGCCCATGTACCCTAATTGTGCTTTAACGTTACCTTTTTGTTTCGGCGCATGCACATAGAAGCCTTCTCCGTTATTCGAGTAGGCCTTTTGCAATCTTGCTTGTACTTGTTTTTTATCTCGGTCATTTAAGTTTTGACGTATAAGCTTCAGCACTACCGTTTGCCATTGTTTTCTTAACATTTCAAACGGCACAAAATCATACGTCTTCCATTCTCCGTCTTGCTTCATTCCTCCCATAGTCACCAACATATGTACGTGAGGATTGAAGTTCAGCCGGGAGCCAAATGTATGTAATCCGGCAATTATACCGGGGGTTACCTTGTGCTTCTTCTCGAAAAATTCCTTTACAATTCGTACAGCTTCGTCCATGAATTCCTTTAACAAACAACGATGCTTAAGAAACACATCCCTCAGTCCCTCGTCTATTGTCATCACGACATGACGATGATTAACTTGGAATACCTCTTCCTCTAACAACCGACTCCACTCTTCTGTTTCACCACAGGAACAGGTCGTACAGAATCGCCCTTTACAGCGATAAGGAACAAGCCGTAGGTCATGGCATCCTTCGCAGACCAACAACTTAAAACCATTCTTCGGATTTCCGCAATCGCGAAACTTAGCCACTTCTTTTAGTACATTTACACGTATCTTCCCTTGATGCTTTCGAACAAATTCATCCCAGTGGCCTCTTTCATCGAACAAAATTCGCTTGAGAATATTCGGCTCCATGTTTCAAATGTACCAAACAACAAAAAGACCGTGAAGACCCACTCCACACCCGAAAAGTTATAAATTCTATTATGTAAAAAAAACGCCTTCGGCGTCCTTCCGATTGATCGTATTTTTCCGTGGCGTTGTCCAATTCTTTTCTGGCTTCCGCATTTGCTTCGATCGCCCATTTCTTGTACATTTCAAAAGTCGAAGCAAAGCTTGCGGCAAGGGCGGAACTCGTGTAGGAATCGACCTCTTCCAATCGGGGCAAGGCCGGCGAACAGACGCTCCTTCCATCTCCCCATTATGTCGGCAATTCAAGGGCTTCTTTTAAGATCGCCAGAAAGCAAAATAGCGCATGTCGCTCCCTAATAGTAAGAGAGCGGCATGCGCTATCGTCGACCCAATGAATGGAAGACTATTTCCTTCCATCTACCATTGGCGTCTGCTCTTCGAGATTCACAGGCCGAAAGGATCTTCCTCGCGCTTGCGAACCTCTTCCTTCAGAATCGTGTACAGCCCGGCGACGTCTTCCTTGCGGGTTGACTCCGTCAAACGTTCGATCCGCACGGTTAACGTGCGCTGTCCGAATTGGATGTCCAGCTCATCCCCGATTTTGACGGTCGCGCTAGGCTTCGCTTCCCTGCCATTGAGAAGGACGCGCCCTTGATCGGACACGTCCTTCGCAACGGTGCGGCGCTTGATGAGGCGCGACACCTTCAGGAACTTATCAAGACGCATGATTTATTTTACGGCGTCTTTCAGTTTGTTGCCCGCTTTGAACGCAGGAACTTTGGAAGCTGGAATTTCGATCGAGTTGCCCGTTTGCGGGTTGCGGCCTACGCGGCCGGAACGGCTGCGAGTCTCGAACGTGCCGAAGCCGATCAATTGAACTTTGTCGCCCTTGGACAGAGCGTCGGTCACTTCGCCCAGGAAGTTGTTCAATACGGATTCTACGTCTTTCTTCGTCAAGCCGCTTTTGTCAGAGATGTTGTTGATCAGATCTGTTTTGTTCATGGTACGGAATTCCTCCTATGGTTGAACCTTTTATTCGTTCCCTATCCCTCTTGGGGGTGTTCGGAACGTTGATTTTTTGGTGCACGAAGGATACTATTCTGCTCCTTGTTAAAAAAATCCTGCCACTCTCTAAAAAATTTTCGCGAAATAGGTAGAAAGTACGGGGAAATCGGCGATTTTTAGGTTGTTTTTAGGTTTAGTTCGTATGCAATAGGACCTGGTGCGACGACATATGCCGAAGCGTGCGCCAATCGTGCCGGTTAACGGTCCAGTAGACCGTTATTGCGCGCTAGTGGCGACTTTGGGCCGGTTAACGGTCCAGTAGACCGTTATTGCACGCTAGTGGCGACTTTGGGCCGGTTAACGGTCCGGTAGACCGTTATTGCGCGCTGGCGACACTTTTGGGCCGGTTAACGGCCCGGGTAGTCCGTTATTGCGCGCTAGTGGCGACTTTGGGCCGGTTAACGGTCTGGTAAACCGTTATCGCACGCTAGTGGCGCCTTTAGAGCCGGTTAACGGTCCAGTAGACCTTTATTGCGCGCTGGCGACACTTTTGGGCCGGTTAACGGTCTGGTAAACCGTTTATTGCGCGCCAGTGGCGACTTGGAGCCGTTTAACGGTCCAGTAGACCGTTATTGCGCGCTAGTGGCGACTTTGGGCCGGTTAACGGTCCAGTAGACCTTTATTGCGCGCTGGCGACACTTTTAGGCCGGTTAACGGTCTGGTGGACCGTTATTGTGCGCTAGTATCGACTTTGGAGTCGGTTAACGGTTTGCTAGACTGCTAGCCCGTTTCGAGAGTCTTCGCAGCCTCCTTTCTATCGGGATTTCGCCTCTTGCCACCATTCTTCCATCTCTATCAAATCAGTTTCCCCAAATGTGCGTCCGCTTATACGCAGCTGCTCTTCGATGTATTTGAACCGTTCCGCGAACCGCCGGTTCGTTCCCGCCAGCGCTTCCTCGGGGTCGGCCTTGATGAAGCGCGACGCGTTCACGACGGCGAACAGCAGATCGCCGAGCTCGTCCCGCTGCCGCTCTGCGGACTCCTCGCGAACGGCCAGACGAAGCTCGCGAAGCTCTTCTTCGATCTTGTCGAAGACGCCGTCCAGATTCGGCCAATCGAAGCCGACGGAGGCGGCTTTCTTCTGCACCTTGTGCGCGCGCGGCAGCGCCGGGAGGTCCTTCGGAAGACCGTCCAGCAGCGACTTGCGCTCGGCTTGTCCCTTGCGCTTCTTCTCCTCGGCCTTCATCTGCTCCCAGCTGCGCAGCGCGGCCTCGGCGTCTTCGGCGTTCTCCCCGCCGAACACGTGAGGATGGCGGAAAATCAGCTTGTCGTTCAGCTCGGCCAGAACGTCGTACACGTCGAACGTCCCCGTCTCCTCCTCCATCTGGCTGTGCAGCAGCACCTGCAAAATCACGTCTCCGAACTCTTCCTTCATGCCGTCCGGATCGTCCAGGTCGAGCGCCTCGATCGCCTCGTACGTCTCTTCGATGAAATTGCGCCGAATCGACTGATGCGTCTGCTCCCGATCCCACGGACAGCCCCCGGGGCTGCGCAAAATCGCAACGATTTCGTGCAGCCGTTCGAAAGAGCCGCGGCGAAGCCGCTCGTCGGAGCTGGCGGGAATATAGACGAGCATCAGGTTGCCGTAGCTGTTCAGCCGATCAAGCTCGTAGAGCGGAATGCGCAAAATCCGCTCCTGCCCCTCCACGCCCAGCGCTTGCCCGACAACGATCGGGTGATCGTCCGGATAGACGCCCATCAGCGCCAGCTTCGCCTCGGAGGCGGTATACGCGTCGTACACTTGTCCGATCACGGTATGCAGACGCGGCCGCAGATGCTCGCGGGCCAGCTCCGACGCGTCGAGCAGCTGGAAGCCCTCGATCGGATCGAAGCCAAGGCGGGCGAACACCTGATCGAGGAAGCTCTCGCCGCCCAGCAGCCGCAGCCCGATTCCCCGTTCGGGCGCGCGCTGCCGGAGCAGCTGCACCGTCCGTTCCGCAACCATCGGATGGCCGGGCACGGCGTAGACGATCTCCTCTCCGGCACTGTCGGCCGCCGCAGCCAGCAGCTCCTCGGCGATCGCCTCGTACACTTGCCCGAAGTCCTCGTAACGCTCGTACAGCCGGTCGAACGATTCGAAGCCGATCTCCCGCAGCTTCAGATCGGCGACGGCCGGGTGGTCGGCGGTGCGGACGTAGCGTCTCTCGGCCTTCTCCAGCGCTTTCAGCGTGCCGAGCGTCAATTGGTCTTCTCCCCCGGAGCCGAGTCCGACAACGGTAATCGAAGCTTTGTTAGCCATCTGGAATCATCCTTCCTGGTTATCCCGACGAGTCAGGGTTCTGATGCGAAGCAGCCAGCGGTCGGCACGAGTGCCGGAGATGCCCGGCAGCTCGCGCCATTCGTGCGGAGCGACGGCGCCCAGGGCGACGAGCGCCGCGGCGAAGACGGCGGCCCCGAGCGCGACGCCCGGCAGGGCGACGAGCAGGGCCGCCGCGCGCGCGGGCAGGGCGGCGGCGAGCAGCCCGCCGAGGCCGCGCGCGAGCAGAGCGACCGCGGCCGCCATGGCGGCCAGCGCAGCGACGGAGCGCCACGCGAGCTGCGCGCGCGGGGCGGGCAGTGGAACGCGCTGGCGCAGGGACAGCGCGTTAAGGGTTGCGGCGATGGCGTAGGCGATGGCCATCGCGGCGGCGGCGCCCTCGATGCCGTGACGCGGCACGAGAGCGACGTTCAGCGACAGCTTGAGCAGCACGGCCGCGGCCAGGTTGACCGCTGGCGCCCGCAGCTCGCCCATGCCCTGCAGCAGGGCGGCGCTGACCGCCTGCAGCGTGCCTCCGGCGGCGGCCAGCCCGACGAGGGCCATCGCGGCGGCGCCGCTGTCGTCGCCGAACAGCGCCGTATCGATCGGCGCGGCGAGCAGCGCCAAGCCCAGCGCAGCCGCGCAGCCGAACCACCAGGCCAATCGCATCGCGAACACCGCCCGGCCGACAAGCTCCCCTCCGTCTCCGCGCGCCCGGGCCGCCGTCAGCGCCGGAACGAGCGCCGCGGCCGCTCCCGAGGCGCTCAGGATCACCAACTGCAGCAGCGCCACCCCGCGGCTGTAGACGCCGAATTGGGCAAGCGCCCAAGCTCCGCCCTCGTCGAGCAGGCGCGGAATGGAGAACGCGTCGATCAGCGCGAACATCGGCGCGACGACCGAGACGATCGCCACCAGCACGGCAACGCGCATAATTCGCTTCACCAAAGCCGCTCGGGACTCGTTCCAGACGACATGTCCCGCAGGCCGACCCGCAGCGACGTTCCCCCCGCTTGCCGCTACCGCCTCCTCCCCGTCCATGCCAACATGCAGACGGACCCCCTCAGAACGATCGACGGACGCAGCCGCACTCCCAGCCGCTGCCGCCTCCGCCATCTCCCCATCCACTCCAACATGCAGATGGACTCCCTCAAAGCGCTCGGCGGGCGCAGCCGTACTCCCAACCGCTGCCGCCTCCGCCGTCTCTCCTTGCGGGCCGAAGCGCTTCTTCAAGCCGGCCGCGCGGAGAACGACCGGCTCGGCACTGCGCCGCCGTCCGTCGCGAGCGGAGAACCAGGCCATGACGAGCAGCCCGGCCATCGCCCCCGCCGCCAAGCCGCCATGGACGGCCGCGGCCGTGGCGGAAGCCGACCACGCCCCGCCCAGAGCGATCGCCAGCGCGACGAGCATGAAAGCCACTCTGGCGACCTGCTCGGCGAGCTGGGACACCGCCGGTCCGAGCATACGCATCCGGCCCTGCTGATACCCCCGCAGCACGGCCGTAGCGGGCGCGAACAGCAGCGCAAGCGACGACATCCGGATGGCCGAGGCCGCCGCTTCCAGCCCCATCCACCGGGCGAACGCGTCCGCGCCCAGCCAGAGCGCCAGGAACATCGCCAGACCGATCAGACCGATCAGTGCGCCGGCCCACCGCAGCACGCGCCTGGCGCCCTCCTCGTCGCCCCGGGCCGCCTTCTCGGCCACCAAAGCGCTGACGGCTACCGGAATGCCCGCCGAAGCCAGCGTCATCCACAAGACCGCCAGCGCGTACACAGCCGTATACAGTCCGAACACTTCGTCTCCGGCCAGGTTTTGCAGCGGAATTTTCTGCAGGGTGCCGATCAGCTTCGTCAGCAGCGCCGCGCCTCCGAGCAAGGCGGCTCCTTGCCAGAGCGCCTTTTTCCCCGGAGCTCCGGTCTCATATTCGATTCGCATGCCGCCCATTCCCCATTCCTTGGTCGAACCGCTTCCGTATTTTCTCCGTTCCCGATCCCGTGACTTGATTATAATCGAAAGCCGCAAAGCAAAAAAGCTTCCCTAAGAACGGGAGTTAAACCGTCCTGGGAAACTTTTTCGCCCGCTGCGCCGAAGCGGCGCGTCTTATTGCTCCATTTGCTTCGCCAGGAAGCCGGCGGCCGTCTCGACCATCTTGCTCTCCATCGAGCCCATCTTCACCGAGTCGTCCTTGCTGAGCAGCACGACCGTGCCGATCGGATCGCCTCCCGCCACGATCGGCGCCGCGGCGAACGAGCTGATCGTCTCGGATACGTCCCTGAGCACTTCATGGCTGCCCGGAGAGGACTCCAGGATGATTTTGCGATTTTCCATGCAGCCTTCAAGCAGGCTGCCGATCGCCTTGTCGAGATATTCCTTCTTGGAGGCGCCGGCCACCGCGATGAACGTATCCCGGTCGGAGATCATCGCGATATGTCCCGTGCTCTCGGACAACGATTCGGCGTATTCCTTGGCGAAATCGCCCAACTCGCCGATCGGAGAGTATTTTTTGAGGATAACTTCACCGTCGCGATCCACGAATATTTCCAGCGGATCTCCTTCCCGAATGCGAAGGGTGCGACGAATTTCTTTGGGAATGACGACTCTTCCGAGGTCGTCGATGCGGCGTACAATTCCGGTTGCTTTCATAGCTCGTGTTGCCCCACTTTCTTTGGTGTATTCGCTCTGCTGCTGCCGTCGGCGAGGATGGCTTGCCAGCCTTTATGACGAACCTTGTACAGTCGGAGAAAGAGATCTCGAATCGTAAGGGTAGTATTCAACCTCTCCCATTTTCTTATGCGTTCGCCCTCGGCTGACGTATTCCTCCAATCGAGACGGCATTCCGTCGGGGTGGCGGAGGAGCGGCGCTTGGCTCCGCATCCGTCCATTGGCTATTTTAGCATGACGAGCCGGTCGTTTTCCTCTTTTCTCCATCGCAGATTAGACGTTAATTGCCTTTATGGAGTTCAATATTCGCGCAAAATGCCAACTTTTTCTATTTTCTCCCGTCCTGAGCCCGTATTGCGCCGCTTAACGCCCATTTTCGCGAACGCAACTTCGTCCCGCGGGTCGAAGAACGCCCGAATGTCCGCCGCTGCGGGCGGACGATTCGGGCGCTGCTGACAAAGTCTTATTGCGCGGACGCCGACGGCGAAGCGCTTGGCGATTCGCTCGGCGACCCGGAAGGCGATTCCGCCGGAGATCCGGATGGAGATTCCGATGCGCTCGGCGACTCGGACGGCTCTTCGGGCAAGGTGACGACGATGCCCAGCTTGTCCTGCTCGGCCGTGACGAATTCGTTCAGCTTGGTCGATGCCAGCTCTTGTTTGATCGATTCCCTGGACTCCTCGGACAGCTTGTCCACGGAAGTCGCTTCCTCGCGGCTCTCGACCTTGATGACGTGATAGCCGTATTGCGACAGCACGGGCTCTCCGATCTCGCCGATCGGCTGAGAGTTCGCCGCTTCCTTAAACTCCGGCACCCAGCCTCCGGCAACCTGGTTCTCGTACAAGCCTCCGGTGTCCTTCGAACCGGTGTCCGTGGAATATTCCTTGGCCAGAGCTTCCCAGTCGCCTCCGGCTTCCAGCTTCGCCTTCACTTCGTTGGCCGTCTTCAGCGCATCCTCTTCGGATTTCAGTTCGGCTCCCGAGTTCGGGTCTACCGTTCCGACCAGAATGTGGCGGACCGTGACGACGTTGTAATCGGACGGCGCCTTGTCGAACTCCGCCTTGATCTCCTCGTCGGTCACTTGGCCCTGCAGTTCCTCGCCCTTGGCCGAATAGTAGCTCTGGAATTTCATCGTCTCTTCGTACAGAGCGACCACGTCGCTTACGGAAAGATTGTTGTCCTTAAGCTGCTGCTTAAAGTCGGGCTGCGTATTCCGCGTTTTCTCCACGTTTTCCTTAAACGTCTTGGCGGAATCCTTGATCTTCTTCTTCTCGTCGTCGGAGATTTGCTCGCCCAGCACCTTGGTCGCGATATATTGCTTCACCAGCTGCTCCTTGATCTGGGGAATCGACGCATACAGCGCAAGCTGCGTATTGCCGCCGATTACGGTCTGATAGGCGATATACTTCTCGAAAGCCTGGTCCGTGACTTGTCCGCCGTTATTGTAAGTCGCGATGACGGTTTCCTTCTCTTTCTTGCCGCACGCGGACATCAATGCGGTCAGCATAACCGCCGCCAGCGCTAACAGAGCGAGCCGACGGTACGGCATGCTTCTATGGTGCAACATCCTGTAGTTCCCCCTTCGATTTTGTCGCTTCTTTGTATTGTAACAGAAACTCCTCCAGCAGCGCCAATAGAGCGTTCTCATCCAGCCCTCGCGCCTTGAAGCGGATCAAGGGCTGCGGCTCGCCCAGAGCGGGCGTCATGCGTCCCTGGAATTTCGCCTCCAGCGACTTCAGCTTCTTCTCGTCGATATCCGCGCGGCGGCGCTCCTCCAGCTTGATCGTCACGTCGTCCCCGCGGCGCATGATCGATTCGATGCCGTATTTGCGGCCGTACACCTTCAGCCTGGCAACCGTCATCAGGTTGAGGACGGCTTTAGGCGGTTCTCCGAAGCGATCGATCAGTTCCTCCAGCAAATCCTCGACGTCCTCCAGCGAAGCGGCGGCGGCCACCTTCTTGTAAATTTCGATCTTCTGGATGCTGTCGTAAATGTATTCCGGAGGCAGATAAGCGTCCACGCCCAAATCGAGCTGGGTATTCACCGGCTGCGGCGGCAGAGCGTCCCCGCCCAGCTGCAGCTTGCGGCTGCGGATTTCCTCCGCGAGCATCTGGGAATACAGATCGAAGCCGACCGAGGCGATGAACCCGTGCTGCTCCGCGCCAAGCAGATTGCCGGCTCCGCGGATGGACAGGTCGCGCATGGCGATCTTGAAGCCCGAGCCCAGCTCGGTGAATTCCTTGATCGACTGGAGACGTTTCTCGGCGATTTCCGTCAGCACTTTGTCGCGCTGGTAGGTGAAGTACGCATACGCGATCCGGTTGGACCGCCCTACGCGGCCGCGCAGCTGGTAGAGCTGCGACAGCCCCATCTTGTCCGCGTCGTGCACGATCAGCGTATTGACGTTCGGAATGTCGACGCCGGTCTCGATAATGCTCGTGCTGACGAGCACGTCGTACTCCCCGTCCAGGAAGTCGAGAATCGTCCGTTCCAGCTCCTGCTCCGACATCTGGCCGTGCGCGACGGCGACTCTGGCATCGGGTACGAGCGCGCTGATCTGCTCCGCCGCCTGGTAAATCCCTTGCACCCGGTTGAACAGGTAATACACCTGTCCGTCGCGGGCCATCTCGCGCTCGATCGCCTCGCGGACGAGCGTCGCGCTGTATTCGACCACATAAGTCTGCACGGGGAACCGGTTCTCCGGCGGCGTCTCGATGACGGACAGGTCCCGCACGCCAAGCATCGACATATGGAGCGTGCGCGGAATCGGCGTCGCCGTCAGCGTGAGCACGTCCACGTTCGTCTTGAGCTTCTTCAGCTTCTCCTTATGCGTCACGCCGAAGCGCTGCTCTTCGTCGACGATGAGCAGCCCGAGCTCCTTGAACACGATATCCTGGGACAAAATCCGGTGCGTTCCGATCACGACATCGACGGTGCCCGCCTTCAGCCCTTTGATCGTCTCCGTCTGCTCCTTGCGGCTGCGGAACCGGCTCAGCACCTTGATGTTGAACGGGTAGCCCGAGAATCGCTCGCGGAACGTCTCGAAGTGCTGCTGCGCCAGAATGGTCGTCGGCACGAGCAAGGCCACCTGCTTGCCTTCGATCGCGGCCTTGAACGCGGCGCGGATCGCCACCTCCGTTTTGCCGTAGCCGACGTCTCCGCACAGCAGGCGGTCCATCGGCCGCGGAGTCTGCATGTCCTTCTTGATCTCCCGGATCGCCCGCAGCTGGTCCGCCGTCTCTTCGTACGGGAACATCTCTTCGAATTCCTGCTGGTACGGCGTATCCTCCCCGAACCCGAAGCCGCTCGTCGCCTGCCGCTCCGCGTAGAGCTTGATCAGGTCGTCCGCGATGTCCTGCACGGAAGAACGAACCTTCGATTTCGCCCGGTTCCACTCCGCGCCGCCGAGCTTGCTGATCTTCGGCTCCTTCTCCTCGTTGCCCACGTATTTCTGGATCAGGTCGAATTGCTCTACCGGGACGGAAAGACGGTCGCCGCCCGCATAGACGATATGCAGATAATCCTTGTGAATGCCGCCGACCTCAAGCGTACCGATGCCGAGATATTTCCCGATGCCGTGATTTTGATGCACGACGAAGTCGCCCACCTTCAGCTCGGTGTAGCTCTTGAGACGCTCCGCGTTGTCGAGATGGCGGTCGACCCGTCTGGCCTTCCGCTGCTTCTGCGTGAACATTTCGCCTTCGGTAATGACGACAAGCTTGATCGAAGGCAGCTCGAAGCCGCTCTGCAGGTTGCCCTGCAAAATTTCCGGAGGCTCGATCTGATAGTCTTCGAGCACCCTTCTCATTCGGTCGGCCCGCTCCGCGTTGCCCGCAAGCATAAGAATCCGCACGCCGCTCTTGCGCCAGCGCTCGGTCTCGGCCTTCAGCACGTTCATCTGGCCGTGGAAGTTCTGCATCGAGCGGCAGACGAAGTTGATAATGTTCTGCGGCTGCGTATGCGGAATTTGCCGCACGAACAGCGACAGGTAGACGATCTGGAACGCCTTCGGATAGAGCGACTGCTCCGCCGGCACGGCGAGGACGAAGCCGGGCAGCGACTTGCCCTGCTGCAGCAGATGGGTCGTCCATTCCGACTCGTCGCGTTCCAGCTGGCGCGCGGTCTCGCCCAGCCTGTTCGGTTCGTCCATCAGCAGAACCGTGTCCTTGGGCATGTAATCTAGCAGGGTTTGGCGTTCCGGATAGAGCAAGGAAATATATTTGTAAATCTCGGGAAAATACACGTTTTGCCGCAAAAGTTCGATTTCCCGGGCAATTTCGGAGCTTAATCTCTCCTTGGCCTGTCGATCGGTCATTCTCTCCAGCTGCTGGCCCAGCAGCTCCGAGGCGTGTTGGGCCGCATTCTGGAATCTTCTCTCCACGGCGATCCATTCCCGGCTCGGCTGAACGGTATACGTCTCCAGCTTGTCGATCGACCGCTGATCGGCGGGATCGAACGAACGGATCGAGTCGATCTCGTCGTCGAACCACTCGACGCGATAAGCGATCGCGGAAGCGAGCGGGAAGAAGTCGACGATACCTCCGCGCACGCTCATATGGCCCTTCTGTTCGACCCGGTCGACCCGCTCGTAGCCGAGCTCGACCATTCTGCGCAGGAACGGCTCCATCGGCAGCTGCTCTCCGACGCGCAGAACGATATTCGCCTCGGACATCGTCTGGCGATCCGGGAGAAACCTCCGCACTCCCGCAAAGGGCACGACAATAACGCCGCGGAAGCCGTCCGCGAGCTTGAGTATGGCGTCCAGGCGCCGAGCCGACGTTTCCGGGCTGGAGATCGCGGTTTCCGCGGCGATCAGCTCGTTGGCGGGATACAGCAGCACCTCGTCCGTCGATAGACATTCCTGCAGATCGTCGGCCATCTTCTGGGCCGAAAACATGTTGTGCGTCACGACGAGAATCGGCCGCTCCAGCTCCCGATACAGACCGGCGATCGCCGCCTGCCGGGCGGAACCGGACAAGCCGGCGACGAGCTGCTCCCGCATTCCGCTTTTCAGTCCTTGAATGACGCTGATAAGATCGGGATCCTTGGCGAGCGATTGGATTAACGGCTTCATGGCATTTCCCCTCTCCGAAACCAATCTTCCACGTCCGGTGAAGCACTTGTCGCTCCGCCGCGCCCGACTTGAACGCGGCTAAGCCATGCGACCGGATCGTCGAAGGCAAATAAGTCTGTGTGATGTCGCGCCTTGAAAATCAAGAAAAAAGCCCCGGCACATGCCAAGGACTCCTGGAGGATGTCGGAACGTGATGCTTTCGGCGCTTATTGCAACGGATTCGACAGCAGCGCAAGCTCCGGGTTCGCGTCCAGCGTCTGGCTGCAATAATCGCAGATAACCCGTACGGTCACGTCCCCGTTGGAATTATACGCTATTATACGCTTTCGCTCTGCGGGGGTCAAGAATTGCAGGCCCAACCGGTATTCGCCCACTTCGGAATTCCCGAAGCTTCCGAGCGACATGCCGCAGTGGCGGCAAATATAGTTCACAGTCATAGCTATGCCTCCTGGAGTGAGCTTATGCGGCATCTCCGCGTCTCTCCCCAGTATTCCCGAAATCCGCCTCTTTAATTAAAGTCCGCGCAAAAAGTCAGCCTCTGGCATTATACTTCGCCATCGTTTGATCGAACGTATGCGTCAAAGCGTATTCGAGCGCGTCGCACGCCTCCTCCACCGAACGCCGCATCGCTTCTTTCTCCGACTTCGCGAAGCCCGACAGCACGTAATCGGAGATCATCACGCCGGGCTCCGGTCTGGAGATGCCGACGCGCACCCGGTTGAACGTCTGCGTGCCCAGGTGCTGGATAATCGACTTGATCCCGTTGTGCCCGCCCGGACTTCCCTGGTATCGGAGCCGGATTCGGCCGACCTCGGTATCCAGATCGTCGTATACGACGATCAAATCCTCCAGCTTCGCCTTATAGAAGTCCATGAAAGCCCGCAGCGACTCCCCCGACAGATTCATATAAGTCATCGGCTTCAGGAGCGCCACCTTTACGTCCCCGACTCTCGTCTCTCCCGTCAGCGCCTTGAATTTCTGCGTGCTCACTTCCGCATTCAATCTTCGGGCAAGCTCGTCCACGACCATAAAGCCCGCATTGTGCCGGGTATTGGCATAGGTCGATCCGGGATTTCCCAATCCGACAATCCAACGCATCACGATATTCATCCTCCAAGTCCGAACATTTTCGTCATTTTCGCCAAAAAATAGAGTTCGATATGCAACTATTGCTTGTTTTCGCGTGTCCTACCTATTACCGAGTTCAGAACCGATTCCAAAAGTACGAGAAAGGGGGGAATTGATGTGTACTTGAACGGTCAGATGATCTATGACGATCGACACTTCCTGGATCACATGTCTTCTCAAGTTCCTGTGCAGATTTATTGCGGACGGCGGCACAGCGATATCGGTTTTATCGAATATTACGGCAAAGAATTCGTGCAGGTCAATAATATTTTCTACAACCGCAAGCAATTTACCTTCGTGTCGCGTCCCGGCTATTGATGCGCGGGCACAGCGAAAGGCCCCGAAAGACCGATCGTCCGATCTTGAAGGACGTCGGTGTTCCGGGGCTTTTTTGACGATACAGAATTTATAAGTTTCACCCTTATCCTTGTCTGTATCGTCTCCGACAAAAACGCGTTCGCCGTCTTATGGACGCCGCAGGCGTTTTTGCTTGGAATCTCAAGCCGGAGGTCCGCGAGGTCCGTTCGACCCCGCAGGCCCGGCTTAATCCTTCTCCGTCGCCAAGGCGGCTTCCGCATGCTTGCGATCTTCCTCGGCCTGATCGTCGAGCGCCTCGACTTCCTCCTCGGAGCGCTCCTTCTGCGGCGCCAGGACGGCGACGATGATCGTCTCCGGGTCCTGAACGGCGGTGACGCCCGCCGGCAGCGACAGGTCGCCGACCGTCAGATGATCGCCCATCTGCAGCCCGCTGACGTCCGCCGCGATCCCGTCGGGAATATCCTTCGGATAGCACTCGATGTCGACCTCGTGAAGCACGAACTGCAGCATGCCGCCTTCCTTCTCTCCGGGCGATTCCCCGGTGAAGTCGAGCCGCGCCGAAGTCGTAATCTTCTCGTTAATGTCGATGCGGCGAAAATCGATATGCAGCACTTGCCGGGAGATCGGGTCCCGCTGCATTTCCGATAACATGACCGGCTGCTTGCCCGCTCCCGGAATATCCATATCGACGACGGCGTACGGATTGCCCTTCAGCATATCGGCGAACGCCTTCGCATCTATCGCAATTTTGGAAGGAGCGGCAAGCCCTTTGCCGTAGACCACTCCCGGAATTCCCCCGGATTCGCGTATACGCCTTAATTCTCCCTTGGTGGAAGCTTCTCGCAATTGCACTTGAAGCGCGGTCATATCGAATTCCTCCCCTTAAACGGTATACCCTTGGTTTACCCCAGGGAGGAAAGCCCTAAACATTCGGCTCGAACAATGAGCTCAAAGATTGCTGCTCGTGCACCCGCACGATCGCTTCGGCGAGCAGCGGCGCCACGGACAGCACCTTGACCTTGTCCGTTCCGCAAGGCTGCTTGAGCGGGATCGTATCCGTGACCACGATCTCGACGAGCGGGGAAGCTTCCAGCCGCTCGATCGCCGGGCCCGACAGCACGGGATGCGTGCAGCAGGCGTAAATATCCCCGGCCCCCGCTTCCTTCAGCGCGTTCGCGGCCAGCGCGATCGTACCCGCGGTATCGATGATGTCGTCGATCAGAATCGCGGTTCTTCCCCGGATGTCGCCGATAATATTCATGACTTCCACGACGCCGGGCTCGGGCCGGCGCTTGTCGATAATCGCCAGCGGCGCCTGGAGCGTGTCCGCCAGACGACGCGCGCGCACGACCCCTCCGTGATCGGGAGAGACGACGACGGGCGAAGCCAGCTGCTTGTTATGAAAATAATCTCCCAGAATCGGCACGCCGAGCAGATGATCGACGGGAATGTCGAAGAAGCCTTGAATCTGCATCGCGTGCAAATCCATTGCGATGACCCGATGGGCCCCCGCCGTCTCGATCAGATTGGCCACCAGCTTGGCGGTAATCGGATCGCGGGAGCGCGCCTTCCGGTCTTGACGGGCGTACCCGTAATACGGCACGACGACATTGATCGTCTTGGCTGAGGCCCGCTTAAGCGCGTCGACCATGACGAGCAATTCGATCAAGTGATCGTTGACCGGCGCGGACGTCGATTGAACGACGTAGACATCGCTTCCTCTCACGCTGTCGTCCAACTGAACGTGGATTTCTCCGTCGCTGAACCGGCTCAGCGTCACATTGCCCAGCTCGACGCCGATATAGCCGGCGATCGAACGGGCCAGATCGGGATTCGAGCTGCAGGAGAAGAGCTTTAAGGTTGGATCCGAATAGGCCATCGCCCAATTACCGCCTTTGTTATTCGGTTTCGTTGTTTTTCTTGGCCCGGGCCCGGCTGCGAATCTTGTCCGCGTAGCCCGGCTTGTTGACTTGCCGCTCGCGGGCAACGGCCAGATCGTTGTCCGCAACGTTGTGCGTAATGGTGGAGCCTGCGACGACGTAAGCGCCGCTGCCGATTTTGACCGGGGCGATCAGATTGGCGTTGCTGCCAATGAACGCATTGTCGCCGATTTCAGTCATTGATTTATTATACCCGTCGTAATTGGCCGTAATCGCCCCGCAGCCGATGTTCACGCCCGAGCCGACGATCGCGTCACCGACGTAGCTCAGATGCGGCACCTTGCTGCCTTCGCCGATCGTAGCGTTCTTGATCTCCACGAAATCTCCGACCTTTACCTGGCGCCCCAGCTTCGTTCCCGGCCGCAGGTAAGCGAACGGGCCGACGGCGCACCCTTCGGAAATCTCCGCGCCTTCGGCGACCGTCTGGCGAACGGTCGAACCGTCGCCGACGATCGTATCCTTCAAATCCGCGGACGGGCCGATTGCGCAATCGGAGCCGATCGAGGTGCTGCCCCGAAGGAAGGTGCCGGGGTAGACGATCGTATCCTGGCCGATCGCGACGCCCGCTTCAATATACGTATTCGCCGGATCGACGATCGTCACGCCATTCGCCTGATGGGCTTCGTTAATTCTTTGCCTCATCAGCCGTTCCGCTTCCCCGAGCGCGACGCGGTCGTTGACGCCCGTCGCTTCGACGGGGTCCTTGCACCTGCTGGCGGCGATCCGTTCGCCGCGATCGCGCAGGATGCCGATGGCGTCGGTGGCGTAATATTCCCCCTGGGCGTTGTCGTTCTTCACTTCGGAGAGCGCGGAGAACAGCTTGCGGTTATCGAAGCAATACGTGCCCGTATTAATCTCCTTAATCGCCGCTTCCTCCGGCGAGCAATCCTTCTGCTCCACGATTTTCAACACGTTGCCGTCCGGGTCGCGAATGATCCGGCCCAATCCCGCTGGCTCCGCGACATCCGCCGTAAGCACCGTCGCCGCCGCTCCCTGCTGGATGTGGTGGTCGATCAGCTCCCGAATCGTCTCGGCCGTCACCAGCGGCGTATCGCCGTAAGTCACGACGGTAACCCCGTCCTCCGCGCCAAGCAGAGCTTCGGCCTGCCGCACCGCGTGCCCCGTGCCGAGTTGCTCCGCCTGCAGCGCGTATTCGACCGTATCTCCAAGCGCCGTCTTTACCGCTTCGGCGCCATGGCCGACCACGACGACGGTTCTGTCGCATTCCGCGTTCCGGACCGCGTCCAGCACATGTCCGACCATCGGCTTGCCGCACACCGCATGCAGCACCTTGTACAGCTTCGACTTCATTCGTTTGCCTTGTCCGGCAGCTAATATAATCGCCATTTTGTTCATTCGTAAACCCCCTTGTTCCGTTCCGGCGAACCTTGCTCCTCCCTCAGAATGATAGCTTATTCAAGTGAAAATGAAAAGAGAGCCTGTCCAGGCCCTCTTCTCAATATTCATCATTATGCTCCTTCGACCATGACTTCTTCATCTTGCGCCGCCCGCTCGTATTCCGCCAGCACGGCAGCCTGAATCTTCTCGCGCGTTCCGGAAGAAATCGGATGGGCAATGTCCCGGAACTCTCCATCCGGTGTCCGTTTACTCGGCATAGCGACGAACATGCCATTGTTCCCGTCGATAACCCGAATGTCGTGGACGACAAATTCGTTATCGATCGTGATTGAAGCAATGGCCTTCATGCGCCCCTCCGAATTGACACGGCGGAGTCTCACGTCTGTAATTTGCACTTGTGTTCACCACCTTTGTCCCTCAGAAAGACTTGGTGTAATATTCCACAAAGCTGCGCAAATTCCTTCTTAAATATGGTAAAACGGCTGCTAAAAATCAAATAAATTTTTAATTCTTTACAGTTTCGACAGATATCGCCGCAATCAATTCTATTTCGACAAAAACATCCTTCGGCAATCGGGCCACTTCCACGGTGGAACGAGCCGGCGTATGCGCGCCGAAGTACGAGGCGTACACCTCGTTGAACTCCGCGAACTGGTTCATGTCCTTCAGGAACACGGTCGTCTTGATCACGTTCCGAAAATCGGTGCCTTCGGCGGCCAGCACCGCTTGCAGATTGGTCAGCACCTGGCGCGTCTGCTCCTGAATGGTGCCGCCGACAAGCTCGCCCGCGGGCGTAAGCGGAATTTGTCCGGACGTGTACAGCAGATTGCCTGCGCGAACCGCTTGCGCATAAGGGCCGATGGCTGCGGGAGCGTCGGCCGTGGAGACGATTTTCAAAGTCATGCTCTCATCCTCCTAGAAAAAGTTGCCTGGCTGAACTTTGATCTGGCGCGTCTTCAAGTCGACCTCCGACAGACGCGCCAACGAGACGTAATCGTGCAGCAGCCGCTCCTCGCTGTCAATCTCGCCGGATTCCACGAATACGCCGACTCCGGCGACGACCGCGCGGAACTCGTACAGCAGATCGATCATCCCCTGGATCGTTCCGCCCGCTTTCATGAAGTCGTCGACGATGAGCACCCGCGATTCTTCCTTGAGCGCGCGCCTCGCGAGCGACATCGTCTGAATGCGCTTGGTCGATCCGGATACGTAATTGATGCTGACGGCGGAGCCTTCCGTGACTTTATGATCCCGCCGCACGATCACGACGGGCAAGTTCAAGAATTGGGCGGTCGCATGAGCCAGAGGGATTCCCTTCGTCTCGACGGTCATGATCACGTCGATGTGGCGATCCGCGAACGCGGTCGCGAACATCCGGCCGACCTCCTGCATCATTCCCGGCTGTCCCAGCAGGTCGGTCATGTACAGATAGCCGCCCGGCAGCAGCCGGTCCGGCTGCTCGAGCTCGCGGCAGATCGAGCCGATTCTCTCGAGCGCTTGATCCTTGCGGCACTTCGGCACGAACCGGACGCCGCCCGCCGCTCCGGCCAATGTGCTCAGCTCCCCGATTCCTTCGTCTTCGAACACCTCTTTGATGATCGCCAGATCCTCGCTGATCGAGGATTTGGCCGACTGATACCGCTCGGCGAATGCTGTCAGGGAAATTAACGTATGGGGACGGGCCAATAAATACTGCGTCATCTCTACAAGCCTGGCGCTGCGTTTCAGTTTCTTCACGTTCCCCTCTCCCGTCCAAATCCGAATATTTTACCCGTATCATAACATCTTTATACGGTTTTGTTCAACAGAAACGAGAGTCCGAGCCGTTCGGCTCTCATTATGTTAACATTCTTACCACAAACACCTCTTTGCAGAACCCCCGCAGCGCATTGTAGACGCGCGCGACCTTCATTTCCTTGGACACGAGGCCGAATACGGTCGGCCCGCTTCCGGACATCAGCACGCCGTCGGCGCCCGCCTTGATCATGCACTCCTTGATCTGCCGGACCTCGGGATAGCGATGGAGCGTGACGTTCTCCAGAACGTTGCCCAGCGCCGCGCACATGTCCGGGAACGACTGGCGCGACAGGGCGTCGAGCATTCGCGGGACGGACGGATGCCGCTTCACATCGTTCACGCGGAATTTGCCGTAGACGTCCGCGGTGGAGACGTTGATCGGAGGCTTCGCCAGAACGACCCAGCATTGCGGAGGCGGAGACACGGACTCCAGCTTCTCTCCGCGGCCTCTGGCCACCGCCGTTCCGCCCCGAATGCAGAACGGGACGTCCGAGCCCAGCTCGGCGCCCAGAAGCTCCAGCTCCTCCCGGGGGAGCCTCAGATCCCACAGCCGGTTCAATCCTTTAAGCGCCGCCGCCGCATCGCTGCTGCCTCCGGCCAGCCCGGCCGCCACCGGGATCTGCTTGTCCAGGTGAATGTAGACGCCGCGCTTGACCCCGTACCGCTCCTTGATCAGCCGCGCCGCCTGGAAGGCCAGATTCTTCTCGTCGAGGGGGATAAAGCCGGCCTGGCTCGACAGCACGATCTGGTCGCGAGGCAGCTCCTCCATCTCCAGCCGATCGGCCAGATCGACCATCGTCATAATCATCTCGACCTCGTGGAACCCGTCTTCCCGTTTGCGCAAGACGTCCAGCACGAGATTGATTTTGGCCGGCGCTTTCTCATAAATTTTCGACAACGTCTCTTCACCAGCTTCCGGACGGTACCTTATGTAAACCTCGGTTACCCCAAACTTTTACATCATTATAACAAAGGATACCCGCAATTGCGAAAGGAGACCGACCCCCGCGGATTGCGGAAATCGGCCTCCTCCGGTCCGAAGTCGGTCAAGGGTTGGGCGTCCGGGAAGCCGCCTGCTCGGCGATCTGGATGGCTCGCTTCACCATATTGCCGGCGTCCTTCGCGCGTATGCCTCCCCAGCCTTCGCGTTGAACCGTATCGTAGATGCCCAGGTCCTTGGCCAGCTCCGCTTTGAACTGCTCGGACATGACGCTTCTTCTTCTGCTCATGTTGCGCCTCCTGTTCCAGTTGTCTTCGAACGGTTTTAGCATGCCTCGGATATTTCGCATGCATGCAAAACGGGCAGCACGGCGCCTCCGATATTGGCGCGATGCTGCCCGTACTATTCAACCGTCTAGTGCGACAAATAATTGATTCGAACCTGACCGTCATCGCTGCAAAGCATGACTTCCACGGATTCGGTCAAAATATCTGCGTAACTGTAGGACACTCGTTTGAACGTGTGCTGTTCCTGATCCAGCTTGACAATGAAAACCGATGGGTAGATTTCTTCCAGAACCCCCGTGCGTTCGATGGTTTTACGTCGTCCACCGTTGGCGCGGAGCATGATTTTGGAACCGACGTGCGGCTCCAGGCTTCGCTTGATATCGAGAAGCGTGTTTTTAGCCATGATCCACTACCACCTCTTTCCCTGTAAATTATAACTAATAACAGAGAAGGTGTCAAATGAATCAAAATATTATATCAACGATGAGGATTTACTGTCAACGGTCATTTTCCTTGAGATGATCGTGTTTTTTCGAATCCGCCTTATTTTTTGTCACAAAACGTTCACATTTTGCTCCGTATTGGCCGCTTTCAAATTCGGTACGCCGATCCGATAACGCCCCATCGTCTCGATCCCTCCCACGCCCTGCCTGCCACTGATCGTATGCGCGATCACGTCGGAGATGTTGATCGTGTCGCGGAACGGCGTAAACGCCGCGCGTACGGCCACGTAGACGGGGTCGAGCGCATGGATCATAATCCGGCCCGGGGAGCTGGCGAAGTTGGCCCCGGCTTGCAGCAGCGCCTCGAAGTGGGACTGACAAGCGCCCGCGACGACGACCAGCGAGTCCCGGTTGCGCTCGTAATCCCGCGCCACGTTCACGGCGTGCACGAAGTTTAACGAGTTTTTGTAGCTGCCGAGCTGCTGCAGGTCCTGCTGCTGCTTCAGCACGCCGTCATGGCCCGTAATGACGACGATGTCCGGATGGACCTGGGGAAGCATGCGCATCAGCACGTGCGGCATTTGCGATTCGTGGCAGTGAACGCCTTCCGCCGGCACCTTCAGCTGCCCGTAGACCTGCATGCTTTTCTTGAGATAATTCGGGTCGCCGTCCAGATGCAGCACCTTGCCCGGCATTTCAAAGAACGGCTGTCTGCGGTCGTCCGGCGCGGTCATCAATCCGATGCGGCCGAACTGCCGGTTCC
The DNA here is from genome assembly GCF_042431195.1 of Cohnella cellulosilytica. NCBI lineage: Bacteria > Bacillati > Bacillota > Bacilli > Caryophanales > Paenibacillaceae > Cohnella > Cohnella cellulosilytica. The sequence continues at coordinate 85,715 of NZ_JBHMDN010000006.1, read as the reverse complement.
GGGCCTCGCTGATTTTGCGCAGCGATTCGTTCGCTTTAATTCGCGCCTGGCGCGATCCTCCGAGCTCGTCGGGGTTGCGCACCGTCTGAAGATCCTCGATCGGGGCATCCGCCAGCAGGCGGTAGTCCGTTCCTCTAAGTACGGCTTGCTGCGCGGCGAATGCCGCAACCCGGAACAATACGTCCCCGCCATAGGATTTCCGTACGACCAGATCCCCCTGCTTCATAGGCCACTCACCTCTCCGTCTATCCTATGGAGCCCGGAGACGATGGGTGCGCGTCCGGGAAACCGGATTTGCCCGGGGACAACGTCCGGCTATCCGAGCATGCCGCTGCCGCTCAGAGCCTCGCAGACGGCCGCGAACTCTTCGAGGGACAGCGTCTCGGCCCGACGTTCCGGCTGAACGCCGACCGCTCTGAGCAGCTCTCCGAGCTCGGCCTTGCGCTCCTTGCCCGACAGGGCGGACAGATTGTTGGCCAGCGTCTTGCGCCGCTGCGCGAACGACGTCTGCACGACGCGGAAGAACTTCTCCTCGTCCGCCACGCGAACGGCCGGCTCCGGCCGCCGCTTCAGCTTGATGACCGCCGAGTCCACGTTGGGCTCGGGGATGAAGGACTTGCCGGGTACGACGCAGACCAATTCCGGCTCGCAGTAATACTGCACGGCGATGCTCAGACTGCCGTAATCCTTGCCGCCGGGCTTGGCGGACATTCTCACAGCGACCTCCTTCTGCACCATCACGACGATGTTCTCGATCGGCAGCTTGTCCTCCAGCAGCTTCATGACAATCGGAGTCGTCACGTAATACGGCAGATTGGCCACGACGCTGACGCCCGCCAGGCCCGCGAACCGTTCCTGCCAGAGCGCGCGCAGATCGGTCTTCAGAATATCGCCGTGCACGATGCCGACATTCCCGTAAGGGGCCATCACGTCCTCCAGAATGGGGATGAGGCGCCGGTCGATCTCCACGGCGGTCACCCTGCCGGCGGCCTTGGCGAGCCTCTCCGTCAGCGAGCCGATCCCCGGACCGACCTCCAGCGCTCCGCGGGTTTCGTCCAGCTGCGCCGCCGCTATAATCCGGTCGAGCACGCTGCCGTCAATCAGGAAGTTCTGCCCAAGGCTCTTCTTGAACGTAAATCCGTGCCGGCGTATAATCTCCCGCGTCCGGTTCGATGTGGCGATCTCTTGCATGGTCTCTATCGTCCTTCCCGCTCCAACCGTTCCAGCGCCGCTTGAAACTCGGCTTTCGTAATCCGGAACATCAGGCATCTCTTGTAAAATTGTTTGCCGTTCGCATAGCCGATGCCCAGAAGCTCGCCCATGCGCTCTCTGCGGCTTGCGGACGCGGCGTGAACGATCAAGCCCGCCTCCAGCAGGTCGGTCCATGCGATCTCCGCGGGCTCTTCCGCGTCCGTCTCCGGCCCGCGCACCCGCTCCAGCGCGCGGCGGATCGCTTCGTCGGCCGCATGCTCCACGCCGATGCCCCCGCGGCCTCGCGCCTCGTCCTTCGTCAGGAAGGCGTGCTTGCACCCCGGCACGCGCTCCGCGACGATCTTGCGAATACGCTCTCCGGGGGCGTCCGGATCGGTGAGCACGATCACGCCTCTGCGGGCCTGCGCCAGCTCGATCCGCGCGAGCACGTCCTCCCCGATCGCCGAGCCTCCCGTTTCGATCGTATCGGCGCCCACGGCCCGCCTCACCGCCGTCGTATCGTCCTTGCCCTCCACGACAATCATTTCTCGAATCATCCGACTTCATTCCGCCTTTATCCTGTGCGTTCCTTCAAGCGTATACGAGATTGGGAAGGAGGGCAAGTCCGGAACCCGCGCTCCTTCCTAACGCAAATCGGGAAGAAGCCCTAGGGCTCCTTCCCGACGCTATGCCGTATGGAATTGGCGTGCGGCCGCCGCGGTCAATCCGCGGAAGGCTTGACCGGACCGATCACGTAGACCGTGTATCCGCGTTTCAGCCCAAACTTGTTGGCATACTTCTCGCTGTCGTAGTACACGTCGATCTTCTTCCCCTTGACGGCGCTGCCCGTATCTTCGGCCCGGCGGAAGCCGATTCCGTCGATATAGACCCACCAGCCCAGGGGAATGACCTTCGGATCGACGGCGATCGTGCGCCCTTCCTTGACGGTCGTTCCGGAACGGGTAATGCCGTAGCCCTCGTCTCCCTTGGATTTGCCGGTAGAAGCAAATCCCGCGGAATACGCGGTCAGCGTAACGTTGTTCAGCATCCGTTTCACTTTGACGCTCTTGCCGTTCAGCTTGACGACTTGGGCTTCGGCCGCCGTCGGAGGTCCGCTGAACGACGCGATCGCCACTTCGGCCTTCTTCTTCGTTCCGACCGCGACGACCTGCTGTACGGCAGGCTTGGCGATCGTCTTCCCGACCGTCTCCTCGCTGACCAGCTGGCCGTCCTCGTAGACCTTCTCGGTCTTGTAGACGACGACGCCTTTCTGGCCTTCGGTGACGACCTTCGTCTTGCCTTCTTCGAGGTCGGCGTTCTTCTGTTCCACGACCTTGAAGGCGATCGGGCGCCGGGTCTCTGTAACCTCTTTGCGCACGCGGACGACCGACACGGTCATCCCTTCCCTCAAGGGGCTGTCCGCTTCCGGCACAATCCGGTCGTGCTCGGACAGCTTAAGGTTTAACGATTCGATGACTCCCCCAACCGTATCTTCGGTTGAATAAGCGACTTGCTGCTTGCCATCCGCCTGGATCATGACGCCTACCGCGCGATCGATGACGAGCCGGCTTCCTTCTTGCAGAGGATCCACGGCCGCCATGGAGAGGCGATCGTTGGGCCCGATGTAAATATCCTGCTCTTCGAGCAATCCGAGAACGTTCGAGGTGGTCGTGGACACGACCTTCGAAATGCCGTTGTCGACAATCGTGATGCTTTTGGTCGCCGCCTTCTGCAGCAGCGAGACGAACATGATGGTGATGGCAAAGACGAGAACCGCGGCCAATAGTGCGGCGCGCAGATGCTCATGCTTCCAACGCAGTGCGAAAAGCTTGCCGGTCGGTCGTGGATCATGGGTTTCCTGAACAGGAATTGCGCCCATATCTCGTTCCTCCTTCATAGCCCCGCCGTCGACTGTAAAACATGATGTTGTCTGACGCGACTAATCCAAAATGGTTAACGACACTTGGCGAGCAGTCCCGAAACTTTCGCGATTTCGGGCCGATCGGTCAAGCGCCGCCTTCCCCAGTTCAGAATACTCACATGAGAGCTCGTTGCCCGAAGCAGTTGTGTCTGCAACACAAAAAGCCATCGAGACAGAGGATCTGTTCGTGGCTTCCGCATGATTGGAATAAGCTAAGAAATGTAGCGGCACGAGGGCGACCTCTCTCTATCACGCTTGCGGGGTTAGCTGTCGGATTCGGGCAAAGAGAGTTGCCCTAACGGCTGCATGCCCGACGCGTCACTCAGATAAAGCCGTCGTCTCGGCACTTGCCGTATTCACCCCAAGATTGCTCGGACCGCATTGGACGCTCTGTCTGAATCGTCGCCGCGTTGGGTCCCCCACTCTTCCGTTCGGAAGATTAAGCGCACTGGAAAAGGAATGTCATATTCAAACTTTCTGATGATGATCATAACCTCTCGGCGATCACGGTGTAAAGACGGCTCATCCGACGAATTTGCCCGTTTTTACGGAAAATCAAATGGAACCTCGGCAATTCCCGCAGCAAATGCCAGTTTTTCCTTGGAACCAGTCCGTTTTACTCCCTATTCTTCCGTTTATCTCGTTATCCCAAAACAGCGCCGGGCGTTTCCGCTTGTAATTTCTGCAAGCTCCTCCAAAGAAATGCCTTTAATTTCGGCCGCCGCCTCGGCGACCAGGCGTACGTAAGCGGACTCATTTCGCTTCCCTCGATGGGGGTGCGGAGTCAAATACGGAGCATCGGTTTCGATCAGCAATCGGTCCATGGGAACCCTTTCCAGCACCTCTTTGGGAACGCGCGCATTTTTGAACGTGACCGGTCCGCCGAAGGAAATATGGAAATTCATATCCAGGCATTGCTTGGCCGTCTCCCAGCTGCCCGAGAAGCAGTGCATAATGCCTCCGACCTCGGCGGCCTGCTCCTCCTTCAGCAGCTTCAGGACGTCTTCGTGCGCGTCGCGATTGTGAATGACGATCGGCTTGCCGATCCGCCGGGCCAGGCGAATCTGTTCGCGGAACACCGTATGCTGAACTTCCTTCGGCGAAGTGTCCCAATAATAATCCAGCCCGATTTCTCCGATGGCCACGACCTTCGGATGCGTGGTGCACAGCCGTTCGATCCAGAGCAGGTCCTCTTCCAGCCTCATGTCGGCGGCATCGGTCGGATGCCAGCCAACGGCGGCGTAGATAAACGGGTATTTCTCCGCCAGCTCCAGCGTCGACGGGATCGTCTCGCGGTTAAATCCGATATTGACGATGGTGTCTACACCGGCTTCCAGCGCGCGCTGGATCATTTGTTCGCGATCGTTGTCGAATTTGCCGGAGTCGAGATGGGCGTGCGTGTCGATAAGCATGTCGATTCATATCCTCTTTTCTACTATTATATAGACAACCTGGAGCGCGTCTCGGCGCTGAGAAAACGGGCGTGGGGCAAGATCCGTTCCTCTGGGTAATAAATGTAGTATTTGCCGCGGTGCAGGCCGGCGATGGAACGAATAATGTCGGATTGGACCGAGATTTCCGTCAATTCCTCGCGCTTGTCCAGCAGCAGGATCGGCGGCTTCTCCTTGCCGCCCGGATGGGCACCCGGCTTGTAGACGTCGTACGGGGAATCCTCGGGCGTATCGACTTCCATATGGTAGGACGGATCGAGACCGATGCTTTGCCACTGATGACGCACGTCCCGGAGCCATTCCCCGTCCTCCTCGGTCAGCGGCGCGTATTTGTACAGCCGCCGGTCCAGGAAGCGCCGGCACAGGTCCGACAACAGCTCGTCCTTCTCCTCCGCCCATTGGCCGAACGCCGTCTGCGCCATCGCTTCGTCAAGCTTCATATATTGTTCCAACGTCACGGAGCCGGTCAGCAGCGCCCGAATCGGTTCCAGCATGAAGGAGAACGCGTAACCCGAGCTCAGAAGCTCGCTGGCCCTGCGGAAAATTTGCCGCAGCAAAATTTCCGAGCTTCGGGTGACGGGATGGAAGTAGACCTGCCAGTACATCTGATACCTGGACATCAGGTAGTCCTCGACGGCATGCATTCCGCTGTCCTTCACGACGATTTTCCCTTGGAACGGGCGCAGCACGCGCAGGATCCGGTCGAGATCGAACGTACCGTAGTTGACTCCCGTGAAGTAGGCGTCGCGCAGCAGGTAGTCCATCCGGTCCGCGTCCAGCTGGCTCGACACGAGGCTGACGACAATCGGCTTCTCGTACTTTTTGCGAATGACCGCGGCGACCTGCTCCGGCAGCCGGCTGTCGGCCTCGCGCAGCACGCGGTTGATTTCCGTTGCGCCCAAGACGACTTTACAGGTCCAATCTTCGTGGTCCGTACCGAATATTTGCTCCAAAGAGTGGGAAAACGGACCGTGTCCGACATCATGCAACAAAGAAGCGCAAAGACTGAGCAATTTTTCCCCTTGCGGCCAGTCGCCATATCCATTACGCTCAAACTGGGAGATGATTTTTCTTGTAATTTCATATACGCCCAGCGAATGGGAAAACCGGCTGTGCTCCGCCCCATGAAACGTCAGATAGGAGGTGCCGAGTTGGCGGATTCTCCGGAGCCTCTGAAACTCCGGCGTATTGATGAGCTTCCAAATCGTCGGGTCCTGCACGTAGATGGAATGATGCACAGGGTCTTTGAATACTTTCTCCTCACTCAATTTCGTCAACATGGCCATCACCTCATATTTGTCGTTTTTCGACAAGAGCACTGGGAAAACATCGAATTAAGTCGAAATTTGTCGAATAATGTTTTCCTTCGATTTTCTGCTTGCCCACTGCCGTAATAACCTGAAATTCGTGGTAGCTGAGAGGATTCACAGACTTTTTCTCATTTTTTTCAGGAATTCCTCAGAGCTTATAGGTTGACTTTTTTGGGAAAGGTTGGTACGATAGAGTACGGAAAACAGAGAACTTTGTCGAATGCTGGCGATAACGTATAAACATAGATATACGCGTTCGTTTGTACTTAATTTTAATCTTATGAGAGGGGTATTACCAAATGATGAAATCTACGGGTATCGTACGTAAAGTCGATGAGCTGGGACGGGTGGTTATTCCGATCGAGCTGCGCCGGACGCTGGGCATCGGAGAGAAAGACGCCTTGGAGATTTATGTGGACGGCGAGCGCATCATGCTTAAGAAATATGAGCCGGCGTGCATCTTCTGCGGTAACGCGGAGAACGTCACCTACTTCAAAGGAAAAATTGTTTGCAGAGAATGTTTGAAGGATTTACCTTCCCCTGTGACAAATTAGGGAAAATAGTTTATAATAAATATTGGCATTCTAAATCATTGTTAATTCCAACCTTTTTATACTCCTTGCCCCCTCCCGATGTCGATCTCGGGAGGGCTTTTTTTCTTATTCTCCGCCGTTCTCCTCGAGCAGCGCCCGATAGACGTCCCGCTTCGATACTCCCCGGTCGGCCGCCGCCGATTTCATCGCCTCTTTGCGGGCTTGTCCGGCCGCCTCGTAATGCGCGACGTGCTGTCCCAATGCCAGAGGCGCCCACCAGGCCTCTGCTTTCTCCGCTTCCGTCCCTCTCCGGCCCCCGCTCTCCGAACGAGTTCCTTCTATTAATATGCAGCATTCTCCGAGCGGCGAATTCGTCTCGAGATGCGCCAAACACGTCTCGACCGTTCCCCTTACAACCTCTTCGTGCTTTTTGGTCAGCTCGCGCACGACAACCATTCTTCGGCCGCCCCACCTCTCGCCGATAGCCGCCACGGTTTTCTTGAGCCGATGCGGAGATTCGTACAGAATGAGCGTTCCGCTCTCGCCTTCCAATCCGTCCAGCAGCTTATGAATCCCTTTGCGCTCGCGGGGAGGAAAACCCGCGAACAGAAAACGGTCCGTCGGCAGGCCCGAGACGATCAGGGCGGACAGCGCCGCGTTCGCCCCGGGAATCGGCACGACGGGAATGCCGGCCTCCGCGGCGTCCCGCACAAGCTCCGCCCCCGGGTCCGAGATGGCGGGAATTCCGGCGTCGCTGACGAGCGCGACATGCTGCCCCTCCAGCAGCAGGCGGATCAGCTCCGGCCCGCTGGCCTCCCGATTGTGCTCGTGATAGCTTACGAGCCGATTCTGAATGTCGAAATGCGTCAGCAGCTTTCGCGTCTGCCGGGTGTCCTCGGCCGCGATAAGCTGAACCTCCTTTAACGTGCGAATCGCGCGGAAGGTCATATCCTCCAGGTTGCCGATCGGCGTCGCCACCAGATACAGCGTTCCGGGCTTCTCGCGGGCGGCGAAGCTTCTCTGGACGGCTGCCGCCGCCAAGCCGTTCGTCTCCGCCGCAGCAGCTCCGGCCTTGTCCCTATTTTCGCTCACGATGGCTCCTCCTCCCCTTCTCTCTTTCTTTTGACGGCCGGCGCCCGTCCGTTCGGACGCCGGAAGTCGGGAAGCGCCGCCGCCTGCCCGTAAAATACGGCCAGCAGCTCCTGCGTGTATTCCCCGTCCTCTTCATACACGATCAGCGGCGGCAGAAGGCGGACCTCGGGTCTTCCGTCGCGCGTTCCTTCTATTAATATCATGTTCGCTTCCGCGTCTCTGCGAGGATGCACGAAGCGGACCCGCTTCGGCTCGATCCGGCAGCGGCGCATCAGATCGACGATATCGGCCAGCCGGCTCGGGCGATGAACCATCGCGACCCGGCCTCCGGCCTTCACGCTCCTGGCGCAAGCTTCGATCACGTCCTCCAGCTTGCAGCCGATCTCGTGGCGGGCCATCGCCTGATGAACGTTCGTCTTGCGATCTCCGCTCGCCACCGGCAAATACGGCGGATTAACCGTGACCGCGTCGTACAATTCGCCCGCGGGCTTCCACTGGCGCAGATCGCCTTCAATAATATGTATCCGATTGTCCAGGCCGTTAATCCCTACGCTTCTGCGCGCCATGTCGGCCAGCCGGGGCTGAATCTCGATTCCGTCGACGGCCGCTTCGGTCCGCGTCGTCAGCAGCAGCGGAATGACGCCGTTGCCCGTGCACAAGTCGAGAACGCGTCCTCTCGGAGGCACGGCGGCAAACCGCGCGAGCAGCACCGCGTCCAGCGAGAAGCTGAACACCTCGGGGCTTTGGATAATTTTCAGTTCATGGGTCAGAAGATCGTCCAGACGTTCTCCCGGTTGCAGCAGCGTTCGTTCCGCGCTCACAGACTTGGGCCTCCTTCATTGTGCTTACGCCCCTTAGCTTACTTGATTCGCTGCTTGATCGCAAATGCTGCAGAAAACCTGAATAAGCCGTCTCCCATGCCCTTAAGGACATAGGAGACAGCCTTCATTCCTGTCTGCTGCCGCGCTCGAATACGGACGGCTTCGAGCCGTCTCAGATCCCCGAAGCGATTCCGTTCACGACATGCACGTCGATTCCGCCGTCGCGCAATACCCGCAGCGCTTCTTCAGGCGCGTCCGCGTCGGTGACGAGAACATCGATGTCCTCGATCCCGAACGTCGTCAGCAGCGAAATATGGCCGAACTTGGCCGAGTCGAGCAGCATGACCTTGGTACGCGCGGTCGCGGCCATGGCCAGCTTGATCTCGCGCTCCATCGGATTCGGGTCCGTGAATCCCTGCTCCGCCGTAAAGCCGCTGGCGGAAAAGAAGGCGTACTGCGCATGAATCTGGGCGAAAAATTGCGCGGCGATCGGCCCGACGAACGTATTCGACCTCTCGCGCACCATCCCTCCGCAGCCGAGCACCGTGCCTGCGGACACGACGCCCATCAGCGCCTGCAGCGTGTTCAAGCCGTTGGTCGCGACCGTCAGATTGTTGAATTCGCTTAAGTGCGCGGCCATCGCGGTCACAGTCGTGCCGCCCTCCATCACAATCATCCCGTTATCGTTGACGAAATGCAGAGCGGCGTAGCCGGCCAGCAGCTCCTTGACCCATTGCCGGGCATTTCTCTTGTCCTCGAAAGCAGGCTCCAGCGGCTTGTTCGCCGACATATACACGGCGCCGCCGTGCGTCCGGCGGACGAACCCTTCGCACTCCAATTGCTTCAGATCGCGCCTGACGGTCATTTCGGATACATTCAATATCCCGCTGAGCTCCGGAATCGTAACGCTTCCCTTTTTGGCCATATGGCCGATCAGCACACTCCTGCGTTCCAAAGGCAGCATCGGGGACACTCCATTCTTCGTGCGAATTCTTATGTGTTTTAATCCAGTCGGATGGTCTGACAATCGCCCAGTTTATCCGTCCGCCGGTACAAGCTGCGGCTGCCCGTCAACGTCCAGCACGCGAAGGCCGAAGCCGTCCCTCTGAATCGAGTCGTAGTCGTGGCCGGCATCCGACGGCCAGCAGGCGCCGACGACGAGCATCGATCGGCCTGTGTTGACCAGCCGATGGGCGGTATAGCCGGAGATGAAATGCAGACTGCCCGGAGACACCCGCTCCGCCCGGCACTGGCGGCTCTCGTCCATGAGCAGAAGCAGCCCTTCGCCGGCGATGCCCCAATAATATTCCGCCCGGTTGCGCTTCGAGTGGAAATGTCCCTTGGTCATAAAATACTCGGCTCCGATCTTGCCCGGGTATACGCGGCTGACGCCGAAAAACAGCCCGCCCTCCGCAGCGCCGCAGGCATCGTGCATGACGACCTCGTAGACGGCTTCCCGCGGATCGCGTCTGGAGCGCGCTTCCTCGTCCAGGAAGATTCCGGCCAAGTCGCCGACGACCCGGAGCGATGCGGATACGCCGGACCCCGACAGCTTGCCTTCCGCAGCTTCGAATCTCGTATTGCTATTCACCAACATGCCTATTCGGCTCCTTCGCAGGGGATCGTCCCGGCCCGGTCAGGGCACGAAACGCTCCCATATTTCCTTCATTCGTTCCGGCCGGGACACCCATTGGAACCGGTCCGGATCGGCTTCGAACTGGCGATAGATCGGAATCCCCCTCGCGATTCCGAACTCCTCGTACGGTTCGGGGCGCTTGATCGCAAGCGGCCGATACGCATAACGTTCGTTGCGGGACCAGTCGAGCCGGCCGGCCGCATCAAGCAGCGGATACCACGCCAACCCCCGATGGCGGCGAACGCCGTCGTATTCAAATCCGTATTCGCGATCGCACCAGGCACCGAACGCAAGCGGGGAGTCCGGATCGGCGCTGATCGTCGCATGGGCCCAGTACGGCGGCACGATGACGACATCGCCCGGCTCCGCGACGACGGCGAAGCAGCGCCCCGGATCGTCCCCGTCCGATTCCTGCATATAGATGAACGCGCGGCCGGTCCATATTTCGTACAGCTCGGGGGGAGACCAGCCGCTGTGAGCGGAGACGCGGTGCACGTGGCCCTGGCTGCGGATCGGCTCGTCGCCGAGCCTGCCCGCCGCGTACGTGACAGCGCCAAACAACAGCATGCGGCTCCGCAATTCCGCGCGATGCACGTTTCGGCCGACATCCATGGCGATCGCGTACACGGGATCGGGACCTTCGCAGTTCGGATCGCGCAGACTGGAGCGAATCTCGTCAATCGATCGGCGCTCGACGGGAGGGCCGAATACGCCTTCGCCGTACCGGAAGCCCAGCGGATCGCTCGTCGGCCGAATATCGAACCCGGGATCAAATCGCGTCATGCCCATCGCTCCTTTCAAGCAAATGGGACAGCCCGAGCAGGACGGAACTGTCCGGATCGCGTGAAGCCGCAATGCGGATGTCGCCCCACGGCGTCCAGGCCCGCTCGCGCACGAGACGCGACAGCTCCGGAACGACGAGCTCCCGCGACTTCATCAAGCCGCCGCTGAGAACGACCAGATCGGGATCGTAGGCGTGAATCAAATTCACGATGCCCGCGCTCCAATGCACCAGCAGATGCCGCATCGCGCGGACCGCGAACGGATCGTTGGCCGCGCTCGCTTCGACTACGCTTCGGTAGCCGATATCGGATACGCCGGCCAGCGCGCTGTCCCGGTAGCCGTCCTGCTTGACCAGCCAAGCCGGCAAAGACCAATGGCTCGCCTGCGCCTCGAGACAGCCGACATTGCCGCATGTACAGATCTCGCCGTAAGCATCCGTCGCCATATGACCGCCGAGGATGCCGGCCTGATAATGCCGTCCGCGGACGATGCGGCCGTTCATAAGCGCCGCCGTGCCGATGCCGGTGCCGAAGGTCATCAACACCGCGTTCGTCTCGCCGCGGGCGATTCCGTAGGCCGTTTCTCCGAGCAGGGCGGCCCGCGCGTCGTTTTCCATCTCCAGCCGCAGCCCGAACGACTCGCGCGCCCACTGCTCGAACGCGAAGCCGGTCGCATCGGCGTATTTCTCGTTGATCGACAGCAGCGTGCGCCGAACGGGATCGACGATGCCGGGCAGCGCGATCGCGACGCCGCCGCAATCGGCCGTTGTCAAGCTGGTCCGGGCAAGCAGGTCGAGGACGGCTTCGCGGGCGGCGTTCAGCCGCGGAAGCAGCCCGCTGCCGGAGTAGGCGGCCAGACGGGAGCCGGCCAGCATCCGCCCTTCGCGGGCGATGCCCAGCTTGATGTTCGTGCCGCCGAAATCCAAAACAATCGCAATCACGGTCAGCACCCCTTCGTTAATCAGACTATGATGCAAAACGGAAATCCCAACATAAAAACACACATATTAACACAAAAAACAACATATATGAAATTATATTGCGACCGATGCTTATCAACTTTGTTTATTCGTGTTATGTTTAGGAGGACAACACAACCGATTAAGGAGGTTCCCGCCATGCTTCAGCAACCTGCGTTGCCCCGAATTTGCGTGATCGGAGATTTTCTCGTCAAAGGCGGTTGGAAGATCGGTCCCCGAATCAATACCGAGTACGAGCTGCTGCTGTTCCCCCAGGCTTCCGACACGGTATTCCTGCTCGACAGGCAGCCCTACGAATTAAACGAGCCATGCGTGCTGCTCATTCCTCCTCGCGTCACGCACGAATTCCGTTCCTCCTCTGGACGGCATTTGCGCCATCTGTTCATCCATTTCGACCATACGCCGGAATCGCTGCAGGATCCGATTCGGGACATCCCGGCCTTCGTGCCCGTCAGCCGGACGGTCATCGCCGAGAAGATGTTCACCCACATTTTATGTCTGGCGGATCAACAGCCCCCGAGATGGAAGGAACGCGCCTGCGCCAGCCTCTATTTGCTGCTGGAGGAATTGGCTTCGCTGAATCAGGAGCAGGAGCCCCGGGAGCAGGATTCCGCCGCCCACCAGTCCAGACAAATCGAACAGGCAATCGAATATATGAATGCCCGGCTCGACGAAGAGATCGCGATCAAGGACATTGCCGCTCACGTCGGCTGGACGCACGAGTATTTCACGCGCACCTTCACGTCCCACATGAGCGTTCCGCCCCAGCAATACATTTTGCAGCGAAGAATCGAACGGGCCTGCGAGCTGCTCGTTACCGAGAACTGGTCGGTCAAGGAAATCGCATACTCCATCGGCTTCCAGAGCGAGCCTTACTTCTGCCGCGTCTTCCGCAAGATGAAAGGCGTCACCGCGTCCCGTTACCGGGAGATCAACGACGATCCGAACGTGAAGAACTTGTATTTGGCCGTCAAGCACGACCAGCACCTGTCCCACCGGCAAAACACGTATTACTTCGCCTGATCGATATCTCTTCGCCGGGGCGCCGGGCCGGCCGTCTGTCTTTACAGCCGGATGTTCCCCTCGTCAAGCGATACGCGCTCTCCGTTAACGAACAGTTCCCGAATGCCTCCGTTCTTCAACGCTTCAACATGCAAGAGGCACGCCTCCGGCTGTATAACCCGGCTGCGGTCGCGCTCGAACGTCAGTTCGGCCGTGCGGCCGTCGGCCGCCACATGCAGCTCGAGCGTGACCGGGCCGAACCGCGTCGGCGTCCGCTCGACGACGATCGCCTTGCCCGGAACAAGCCACTCCTCGGGCAAGCCCGCCAGCAATTCCAATCGCGCTCCCCGCTCCAGCACGAGCAGATGGCGCACGAGCCGGATGAATTCGGCGGAAGCCCAGTTGTGCGGCATATCGCCGACCCAGTGCCCGTGATGCGTATCCCGGAACGGATGTTCCTCCCGCCATACCCGCGTGCCGGACGCATGGTTGGCGAACGCGTACAAGTAGTCGATCGCTTTGTCCGGCCGACCGGCATACAGCCAGACGTGCGCGTAGAAGGAAGCCGAGTAGTTCCATACGGCCTGGTATGGCGCCCACCCCGTTCCGGTCGGAATTTCCTCCTCATCGTCGATCAGCTCGAGCAGATGGCAGAAGTTACTTACGATCGGATCTTCCGCGTCGAATACTTCCCCCGGATAGATCGCGTGGGCGAGCGCCCACGTCGCCGTGGCGGGGTTAACCCGATCCCAAGGATGCTCGGGCGTGCCGGGGTAATCGTCCGTCGTGTTGGCCGGATGGCCGATATATTCGCTGCCGCTGCCCGGCATGAGCATCGGCAAATACGGCGTTCCGTCGGCCAGGCTCCGCATGTCCCGCCCGGCATGCTCGCGGAAAGCCCGCATCAGACTGTCGCAGCTCGCCGCGAAAGCCGCCGCGTCTTCCTCCAGGCCGAGCCGGGCCGCCGCGCCCGCGATCGCCTTGAGTCCGGCCAACGTCCATAGCGGCGTCGTATACTCCGGCCGCCGGCCGGCCAACCCGCCGTCTCCGTAAGCCGGGGGCAGCAGCCCGTATTCCGGCGCGTCCGGTCCCCGCTCCTTGGACTTCTCGCGGAGGTCTTCGATGTAGGCGACCGCCTTGCGAATGAGCGGCCACAGCTCCCGCAGCTTGGCGTCGTCGTCCATCAGCTCGCATTGCCGGACGAACGTCGCCAGCGTAATCCCCGTCTCCTTCGTATGATGGGCGTGCGTGTAGATCGCTCCGTCGGGACGAGCCCGGCGAACGAGCGCCTCCAAGCCGTGGAACGCTTCCTTCGCATGACCCAAATATTGTGCCGCCTCCAGCAGGAAGTGGCCGTCCACGACCCACAACCCCCGGTAGACGGCGGGACCGACCTGGAATTCGGGAACGCCGCCGTGAATTTCCCTGGCCTGCACGATGTTGCGGGCGCATGACGTAATCATGTCCATCACCGCTTCGTCGGGCACTTCCAGGCGCAGCGACGAGAGCATGTAGCCTTCCCAGAACTTGCGTTCCTCCTCCAGCGCCCGCTCGGCCCACGCATAGTCGAAGTCGGAGAAGTCGGCTTCCGCCGGTTCTAGCGGGATCAGCACGGCTCCGCGGACCGGCGCGTCCGGACGGACCGGGAACCGCTCCGTGCGAAACGACGGAATCGGCCCGTAATCGTCCGCGAGACCTCTGGCCAGAGGTACGCTGGATAATACGCTGCGGACAGGCACGTCCGCTCCGCTCTCGGCGCTGAGCGCCATGCCGCCTCCGGCGGCCTCGTCCCGAATCGTCCACGAGCCGAAGCCTTGCGCCTGAAGCTGAAAATGCGTCATGAACGACGGTTCGCGCGTCGCGATCGTCCACATCACGACATCGGCGCGCCGGCCCTGCGCGTCCCGGTGCCCGAACGCCAGCAGCTCGATGGAAGCCTGCTCGTATTCCACCGTCGTCCGCACAATCGGCACTCGCGCGCTTTCCGTCGATTGCCGAATCGCAAGCGGCTCGCGATCGGTATTCAAGCGAAAGCCGATCACGCGTTGGAAGCAGCCGCCGCGAAATTCGTACAGCAGCCTGCCCTTCTCGTCGACGACCGTCTTGTGGGGATCGTCGGGGCGGCAGATAGCGGTCCACACGGAATGCGGCGCATATCGGAAATCTATCGTTCTCGCAGAGACTGCGGCAGAGGTAACGGTCATGGGTATCTCTCCTCGCGAAAGCTTGCGACGCTAACCTTTGATGCCGGTCAGCGTGATGCCTTCGATAATATATTTTTGTCCGGCGATATAGACGATGAGCAGCGGTAAAAAGGCGATCACGGTGCCGGCCATCATGAGCGGCAGGTCGGTCACGTATTGGCCGCGGAACAGGTTCAGCACGAGCGGCACGGTAAAGTTGCGCGGGTTGGACAAGTAGATCAGCGGCGCGAAAAATTCGTTCCATTTGCCCACGAACGTCAGAATGCCGAGCGCCGACAATGCCGGACCGACCTGGGGCAGCACGACCCGCCAGTAAATCTGCCAGCGATTGGCGCCGTCGATAATGGCCGCTTCCTCCAGCTCGCGCGGCACGGTCAGCATGAACTGCCGCAGCAGGAACACGCCGAACGGGTTCAACAGCATACCCGGGACGATCAGCGCCCAACGCGTATCCAACCAGCCGAATTCCCGGATCATCAAGTATTTGGGAATCAGCGTAACGATGTCGGGCACCATCATGACGGCGAGGAAAGCGGCGAAGATGACATCGCGGAACGCGAAGCGAAGCTTGGCGAAGGCATACGCGGCCATCGAACTCGTCAGCAGCGTGCCGAGCACGATGCCGATCGAGATGATTCCGCTGTTCAAATAAGCCCGCCCGAACGATATGCTGGGCAGCGCGGTCAGAGACTTGCGGAAGTTATCCCAATGAAATTGCTCCGGAATCCACGTGGGCGGTACCCGGTAAATTTCGTCCAAATCCTTCAATGCCGCCAACACGAGCCAGACGAACGGCCCGACCATGATGACGGAGCCCAGAATAAGGCCCGCGTGCAGGGCAACGGTGCCGGGTCTGATCGAGATTCGCATGCGGCCGCCTCCTTTCTAGTTGCCGTAATGGACCCAACGCTTGGAATATTTGAGCTGGATCAGCGTAAACACGAGCAGGATGAAGAACAGCACGATGGCGGCCGCCGAGCTTTTGCCCCAGATGACGTCCACAAAGGCGGCATTGTAGATGTACATTAGAACCGTATAGGTAGCCCGGTAAGGCCCGCCGTTCGTCAGAATGTACGTCTGGTCGAAGACCTGGAACGAACCGATAATGCCGAGGATGACGGTGAAAAAAATCGTCGGCGTCAGCAGCGGCAGGGTGATATGGCGGAGTTTGCCCCATTTGGTGGCGCCGTCAAGCTCGGCCGCCTCGTAATAAGTCGCCGATATGCCTTGCAGACCGGCCAGATAGAGCAGCATCGTGCCGCCGAGCGATTGCCAGGCGACGACAACCGCAATGAGCGGCATCGCGAGAATGGGATCCTGGAACCAGCGGGGCCCGTCGATGCCGAACCAATCTTTGAGATAGGCGTTAATCAGGCCGAAATCCGGGTTGAGCACCCACAGCCAGACGATGGCGACCACGACCGTGCTCGTAATTCCCGGCATATAGTAGATGACGCGGTAGATCATCCTGCCCGCGACCTTGTTCAGCGCCAGCGCGACGGACAAGGCCAGGGCAAGGCCGAAGGGCAAGGCAATCAGCGTGTAATAAGCGGTATTGACGAGCGCCGTGCGGAATAACTCGTCCTGGTACAGGAAGGCGAAATTGTCGAATCCGACGAACTCCGCGCTTCCGAACCCGTCCCACTTCAGGAACCCGATGGCGAAGCCGAACGCAACGGGCAGGAGAGCGAATACGATCAAGCCGACCAACTGGGGCGCGATGAAGAGATATCCCCAGAGATGGTCCGATTTCGATGGTTTCATGGCTATCCCCCTTTCTCACAGGCAAGGGGGAACGGCGGACGGAACGAAGGCGCGCACGCATTCGTCCCGCCGCCATCCCCGCGGCGATTATTGCGCTTTCAGTTCCTGCAGTTTCTTGTTAGCGTTTACATCCGCTTCCTTCATCGCTTCCTCGAAGCTTACGTCCTTCTTCTGGATCAGCCTGTCGAATTGCGTGAACACTTCGTCGGATACGGACGGGTACAAATAGTCGGGGTACACGTAGCCGACTTCGCCCGCGTCCAGGAAATAACGCGCGTGCTCGGGCAGATTGCCCTCCTCCACGAGACTATCCAGTCCGATCATCGTCGGCACGGCGTTGCCGCCGTCCTTCAGACGGAACAGCTGGCCTTCCTTGTTATTGAACTCTTCGATGAAGGTCCACGCGGCTTCCTTATGCTTGGAATCGGCATTCATGACGACGAAGGCGTCCGCGATCGCGCCCGGCTCGATCTTCTTGCCCGTGTTGGTCGGATGGGGCACGACGTCGAATTCCAAGCCTTCCTTCGTCTTGAAGTTCGGCAGCACCCAGCGGCCGGAGGACAGGAATCCCGCCAGATTGTTCATGAACTGGGCTTCCGAGCCCTGACCGCTCGGCAATACGTTCGCGAACGTGAAGTTTTTGGCCTGAATGTTGTCGTACAAATATTTGTAGGCTTCCACGGATTTGGGATCGGAGACGCCGACATAGGAATCGTCGGAATAGAACGTTCCGCCGTTGCCGCTCACCCAGGTGTAGTAAATCGCCCACCAGGTATCGACGATATAGCCGTGCTTGCCGCTGGCGCGGATTTTGTCGGTCATCTCCTGGAACTTCTGCCACGTCCATTGGCCTTGCTCGTACAGGTCGGCCGGAGATTCGGCGATGCCGGCGTCCGCCAGCACCTTCTTGTTGTACCAGAGCACCATCGGATTCATATCGGGCGGTATCGCGTACACGTTGCCGTCCTTCGTCGCCGGCGTCATCAAGCCTTGGTACAAGTCGTCGGGGTTGATCGAGCTGTTTTCCAAATAAGGAGACAGATTTTCGATCAGACCGTTGTTAATCAGCTGCGGCATCAGGCTGTCGTCGGCGTAGAAGACGTCCGGAGCCGTCTTGCCCGTCAGCATCGTCTTGATCTTCTCGGCGTAGCTGCCCGGAATCGGCGCCAGTTCCGCCTCGATGTCGTCGTGGCGCTTGTTGAAATCGTCGGTGAATTCCTGCAGCCGCTGCTGCTCGCCCGGATTGCCCCACACCGACCAGGTGATTTTGACCTTGCCTCCGGAGCCCGAATCCTTGCTCCCGCCGGAGCAGGCCTGCAGGATCGACAGCGCACCCAAAGCCAGAACGACCAGCAGGACAAGCGGCGTACGTTTCCTCATATCGTTTTCCCCCTTATAAATAAATCGCTTACATTTTGTATTGTAGGAACATTGGGCGACGGTTACAATTCACAAAAACTTGAAACCATTGCACGGAATTGACCTGCGTTCGCCTTTCCGGCCGTCTGCCGCGGCTCCCTTCGTCCGCAAGATCAAACGCGTGCAGCGATTGTTCGTTTCGCGACATCGCTTGCCAACATCTTCCCGACACATTAGACTGCTATGATTAAACGATGACCGTCTTGAAACGGTAAGCCGGTAACGGAAGGAGAGGCCTCCCCCAGTGCTCGAGAAACTTCGACAATACCCTATCGTCGACCAGTTGGAAGCGGCGGACAAGGAAGCGCTGTTCCCTTATTTGAGCGAGAGCGAGTATGCCGACAGCTCCGTTATTTTGCGCAACGGGCAGAAGAGCGACCGCTTTCACATTGTCCTGTCCGGAGTTGTCGTCGTCTATATCGAAGACGAGGTTCCGGTGACGCTGGCCGAATTGACCCGAGGACAGTTTTTCGGCGAAATGTCCTGCTTGACCGGAGAAGCCGTCAGCGCCTCGATTATGGCTCGCGGACCGGTCGTCACCTTGTCGATGCCGCGCGACGGCATGCTGACGCTGATGGACAGAAGCTCCGCTTTTCGCCGGCAGGTGATGGAGAACATGATCGCCCGCATTCGCAGCTCCAATCATCGAGTCGTGGAGGAGCATGCCCGAAGCTACGTCGTCCTCCGGGAAATGGAGCGGCAGCGGCAGATCGGATACGGCCCCTTGATCGGCAGCAGTCCGTTTATGCGCGAATTGCGCCAGGAGCTGGAGCGGCTTGCCGTTCAGGAGTTCCCCGTATGCATCGTAGGCGAGAACGGCGTCGGCAAGCTGCATATCGCCTATCGGCTGCATGACGGCTCTCCCCGCCGGGATTATCCTTTGCTGACGGTTGACGGGGACGGATTTAACTGGGAGGAATGGGAGCGGAAGGTGCGCGCCGCCAGAGGTGGCAGCATCGTCCTGAAGCATGCGGACGCCTTGCCCGGGGACGTTCTTCAACGCGTAGTGCGAACGTCGGGGGAATGCCGGGTCGTTATGACGGCCTTGAAGCCGCCGCAAGCCGAGGTTCGCCAAATCCATTCGCTTCCGCTGCGGGAAAGAACCGAGGATATCCCGGAGCTGGTTTACGAGTTTTTGTCGAAAGCCGGCGCGTCCCATCCTCGCGACGCGATCACCGAAAGTGCAATGCGAATGCTTCTGCTGTTTCCTTTCCTTAAAGGGAACGTAGGGGAGCTCAAGAAGCTGGTCGAGGAAGCGTATCTGCTCAGCAGGGGCAACGTGATCCGGAATACGCACCTGAGATTCAGCGGTCCGCGCAAGCCGGGGACCCGGCCGACCATCGGTCTGGCGCTAGGCAGCGGCTCCGTTCGCGGCGCGGCGCATGTAGGCGTCCTGAAGGCGCTGGAGCAAGAGCAGATCCCGGTCGACCTGATCGCGGGCAGCAGCGTGGGCGCGTTCATCGGCGCTCTCTATGCCGGCGGCCAGCCGATCTCCGCGTTCGAGAGAGTGCTGCCGACGGTGCGCTGGAGGCAGCTCGTTCAATTCATGCTGAATCCGAAAGCTTTCGTCAGCAATCACCGGATGATCCGGTTCATAGAGAAATATATCGGGCCGGTCGATTTCGAGGAGCTGCGGATTCCGTTTGCCGCCGTCGCCGCCAACGCGCTCACCGGCGAGAGCCATATTTTGAACACAGGCCGAGTGTCCCACGCGATCTGCGCCTCCACGGCGATTCCCGGAATTATCAAGCCGGTCTCCCTGGACAACCGCCTGCTCATCGACGGCGGAGTCGTTCATGCCGTACCGGTCGCGCTGGCGAAAAGCATGGGGGCGGACCTCGTGATCGCGGTCGACGTCAGCCTGGGCTCGTCGACGAAAAAAGCGCCCAAGCATTTCATCGGTTCGATCCTCAATACGATTGAAATCATGAGCGAGAAGATCAGACAAGACGAGCTGCAGCTGGCCGACGTGGTGCTGCATCCCGACTTCGGCATCAATCCGCTGTCTTTTAAAGCTTCTCCGTCCTTAATCCAGATGGGCGAAAAAGCGGCTCGCGAAGCGATGGCTTCCATCCTAAAAAAAATCGGGCCGCTGAATTCTGCGGACCCGAGTTACGTTCGTATGGAAGGAAGCCTCTGACCGGACGTGCGGAACAACCAAGCGCGCAGCTGAGCCGCTCATCCGTGCTGTCGGGCCCGGTAATCGCCGGGGGTGATTCCGCAATGCTTTTTGAATATGCTGAAAAAATGCCTGACGTTCTCGTAGCCAACCTTCTCCGAAATCTGATGGAAGGACATCTCCTGGTGCTTGGTCATCAGCTGCTTGGCCTTCTGAATCCGGTACAGGTGCAAATAATGAATAAACGTAATTCCCGTCTCCTTCCGGAACAAGGAGCTGATATAGTTCGGATGCAGGTACACATGCTCGGCGATCTGATCCAGAGACAGATCCAGCGCGTAATTTTCATGGATGTAATGAATGATTTTCTCCACGTTGCGGGACATCGGACCGCTGCTCTCGATGCGGGCGAACGTCGGGTCCTTCTCTCCGGGGCCGGAGCCCGTCCAGGGCGCCTGGCGGGCCGACGCCTCGCCCAGCATCTCGATCGAGACGTTCGCCAGCACGTCGTACAGCTCGATCTTGTTGATCGGCTTCAGCAAATAATCGATCACCTTGCAGCGAATCGCCTTTCGCAAATACTCCGTATGGTCGAATCCCGTCAATAGGATAAACCGCTTGCACAGCTCGCGGCTTTTCGCTTCGTTGATCAGCTCGAGTCCGTTCATTTCCGGCATCTGAATGTCGGTAATGACCAGGTCCGGCCTGAAATCCTGCATTTTCTCCAGCGCTTCGATGCCGTCATGCGCGCATACGATTTCCGAGCACGGAGTGCTGCCCTTCTCGATAATGTTGATCAGACCTTTAAGAATAATGGGTTCGTCGTCCACGATCATTAGATTCAGCATCGTTTCACTCCCAATCTCAAGATGTAGGTCGTACCCAGCCCGACGGCGCTGTCGATTTGCAGACCGCTGTCGTCTCCGTAGAAGGCTTTGATCCGTTCGCTTACATTGTGGAGGCCGAGTCCCGAATCCTCCGTCTGCAAGACGCTGCGATCGATCTTGTTGTCCAGAACGTCGCGGATGATCTTCAGCCTTTCCTCGGGAATGCCCGCGCCGTTATCCGAGATTTCAATCCGAATCCATTCGTCCTCCCGATCGACCAGGACGCGAATCTCGCCCCTGCCCCTTCTTTTCGCGATGCCGTGATTGATGCAATTCTCCAGCAGCGGCTGCAAAATAAATCTCGGGCAGCGCATGTCTCCGATATCCGTGCAAACCTGAATGTCGTAGTGGAGAAGCTCCATCATGCGCGGCTTGTGAACGTCCAGGTAATGCGTCACATTGGCCAGTTCCTTCTTCAGCGTCGACTCGTTCTCCTGCGACGACAGGCTGTAGCGCAGCAGCTTGCCCAGCGAATAAATCGCGTCGACGACCTCGTCGTCGTCGTGGATCTCGGCCAGCATCCGGATGGACTCCAGCGTGTTATACAGAAAATGGGGCTTCACCTGCGCTTGCAGCACCAAATAATCGGCTTCCTTCTTCATCAATTCCGCTTTGTGGACCGTATTGAGCAGTTCGTCGATTCTCTGGATCAAGGAGTTGTACGAGAGGATCAGGAAGCCGATCTCGTCCTTGTTCCCCTTGTCCTCGAAAGGCGTCAAATTGTTCTCGTTCACCCTCCGCATATGCTTGGTCAGGTTCAGAATCCGTTTCGTCAGCACGGACGCGATCGCGTAATAGACGGAAGAGAGCAGAAGAAGCAGGCCGCCCATAATCCAGGCCAGATTCCTCGTCTGCTTGGACAGGTCCGAGAACAGTTCCTCCGTGGAGGTCATGAAATAAACCTTCAACTGCAAATCCGGAATGGCCAGGGCGTTCACGAGAATGCCCTGCTCGCTCCAGGCCGTCCGGTCGGCGTCCGTCCCTTCCCGGATCTTCCCCAGTATGGCGAGGTAAGCCTTCCGGTCGAGATGCTCTCCCAGATTTTCGTATACGCTTTCATCGTCCTTTAAAGCAATGACGCCCATGTTGTCGGTAATGTTGACGGCATCCAGGAAGTCGCCGATAATGCGGTCATTGACGCGGATTTCCACAACGCCCAGGTGCTTGGAGAACGTCTCGTCGTACAGGTTCTGATAGAAGACCAGGCCGGGAACGGCGGCGTCGCCCGACGCTTCGAAGCTCCATCGCTTCTGATTGATCCTTAGGCTCCGGGATATCTCTCTCGCCGCGCGCGACTCCTCGTCCTCGATATCGCTGATCTCCTTCCCGACAGGCATGACGGCCGGCTTGATCTTGTAGAGCCGGACGGACTCGATCGACGGATTGGAGCCGTTGGCGAACGTGAAGATGGGCCGGATATCCTTCAGAAAATAATACACGTAGTCGCCGGGCGTCTGATAAAGCCCTTTCAAATATTCGAGCGTCTGCGAATTATGCTGGAACAAGGAATGAATCGACTCTACCTGGGTCAGGCTGACCTTCAGGCTGTTGGACGCCTGAATAATCAATTGCTGCTTGGCCTGGGAGAAATCGTTCACGACCTTCTCGTGAAATTGATTGTACAGGTACATTCCCGACAGGACGACGGGCAGCAGCACGAGCAGGACGTAGCCGAATATCATTTTATGAACGATTCTGACGCTCTTCAAATATCGAATCAAGACGATCCCATCGCTTCCCGCTGTAAAATGACAATTCGGGTAAGATTCCGAAGAATCTTACCCTGCGCCCGAAGATCATCAGTTGGATTATTTCATTAAAGCTTTAGCTTCATTATACTCTTTCGTCGCCCACTCTTCCAAGCGGTCGATTCCGATGCTCTTCGTTTTGTCCAGCATCGCTTGGAGCGCCGCTTTGGCGTCTTCCTCGGATTTGGCCAAATAAATTTTCATCTCTTCGTTCTTGATCATGTTGTCGATGTTGGCCTGAATGACCTGCTCGTTGGAATCCGCCTCGGGCACGACTTTGCCGAACAGCGCGTCGATCTGGGTCACCTTCTTCAGCTCCAGCATCGCTTCGGTCGACGCCGAGTTCGGCACGTAGCGCTGCAGGCTGGACGTCTCCCCTTTGTCGGCGAGAATGCCCCACCAGACGACGCCCATCTGAACCTGGACGTCCTGATCCTTGGAATCGAAGTGGAATTCCGGATAACCGTCCGCATGCATCGTCCAGTCTTCCCCTTCGATGCCCCAGGAAGCGAGACGCTGTCCTTCGATGCTGTACATATATTGGATGAATTTAATAGCCGCTTCCGTATTTTTGGCCGTCTTCGGCACGTACATGCCGGACCAGCCGATGCTGTTCGCGTACACCTTCGGATTCGGGCCGAGGTTTTGGACGACCTGCGTCATCCGAAAATCTTTGCCGTTCGATTCCAGACGGGGATTAAGCGTTTCCGAATCTCCCGAAGCGTTGATCAGCGAGAACGCTTTGCCGTTCAGAATTTGATTTTCCGCTTCCGTCCGCTCCTGCCAGGTGAAGTTCTCCGCCACGATGTAACCTTCGCGGTAAAGCTTGTTTATATAGAGATAGAATGCCTCTTGATCGGGATGGTTGATATAATACTTGGCCTGATCGTCTCCGGCATTATAGAAGCCGAACCGCGGCACGCCGAACTGGATGCGCATGTAGCTGCCCGCTTCGCCCGGAGTAATGACCGCCGGAATGAGGTCCGGATACTTCGCTTTCACCTGTTCGAGTATGCTCAGATAATCGTCCAGCGTCTCCAGCTTCGGATTGCCGAGCGCTTCCATAATATCCGCGCGCACCGACAGCCCTTGGCCCGGATTCAGACACTTGTCGCAGGCTTCCGCTTCTTCGGCCGTCATGAACCCGTTGCGAATCGTATACAGGCTGCCGTCCTTCGTCGCGTTAACCGCTCTGGCGATCGGAGCAATCTCGAAATCCTGCAGCTTGTATTGATCGATCAGCTCGTCCCAGGTGTAAGAAATGTTCGGATTGGACATCGCTTGATGGTTATTGTACGTATAGACGATATCCGGCATCTGCGCGCCCGAAGCGACCATGAGCGGCAGCTGCTGCTCGTCCGCGGCGATCTGCACGTTAACCTTGACGCCGGTTCTCTTCGTGATTTCCTCGGGAATTTTGCCTTTCCACTCGGTCATCGGCCACCAAGGGTGATCGACGAACAACGTAATTTCTCCGAGATCCTTGGCCGCCTCTTCTCCCCCGCTCTCTGTCTGTGTCGCCGCGGGAGCCGACGGGCTGGCGCCCGACGAGGCCGGAGCGTTGTTGCCGCCCGAGGAGCAGGCTGCAAGCAGGGAGCCGATAAGCGCGATCAGCCCCAACGTTTTCACACGATTGCCCGTTGTCTGTTTCATAGCATAAACCCTCCTGTTGAGTAATGATTGTATATGAACATGCGGCGATAAGAGAAGCCCTTCCCGTTATCTTCGCAAGCCGATACCGACTTTAGCCTTTCACCGCGCCGATCGTCGCGCCCTTGACGAAATACTTCTGCAGGAACGGATAGACGATCATGATCGGCACGACGGCGACCACCATGGACGTCACCTGCAGCGAATAGGTCGTCACCCGCACCGCGTTGGCCGCGTATTCGATGCTGACCGCATCGGTCGGGATATTGCCTCTGTTGATGACTTCGATCATGCGGTAGGTCAACGTTCTCAAGTTTTCATTTTGCACATAATACGCCGAATCGAGCCACGCATTCCATTGTCCTACTCCCAGGAACAGCGCCATCGTCGCCATCAGAGGCTTGGAGATGGGCAGAATGATCGAACGGAAAATCTTCAGGTCGTTCGCGCCGTCGATCGTGGCGGCCTCCCTCAGCTCCGACGGAATTTCCCGGAAGAACGAGACGGCGATAAACACGAAGAAAATATTGAGCATGGACGGAATCACGTATACCCAGAAGGTGTTCAGCAGATGAATGTGCCTCAGGATAATGTAAAACGGGATCAGCCCGCCGGAGACGTACATGCCGATAACGAACAGGGCAAAGTAGACTTTCTTGAACACGAGGTCCCGATGCGCCAATCCGTAGGACACGAGACAGGTGAACACGACCCCGATCAGCGTGCCGACCCCCGTCCTCGCGACGGATACGAAGAAGGCCAGCGTCCATTTGGAATCGCCCATGATCTTCTCGTAGTTTGCCAGCGTAAAGTCTCGCGGCCAGAAATAAATGCCTCCCAGGCCGGTGTCGAGCCCGTTGTTGAAGGAGATGACGAACAAATAGTAGAACGGGTAGGCGGTTACGATCAGGATCAGAATCAGCAGCGCGTAGACGATCCCCTCTACGAAGTAATCCTCAAGCGTTCTTTTTCTCAAGCGAGGTCCTCCTTTCTTCATGCTGTCTAGAACAAGCCCGACTTCGTCGTTTTCTTGGAAATCCAGTTGCTGCCGAAAATCAGAATGACGGAAATGACGGCCTGCAGCAGATCGATGGCGGTAGCGAACGAATAGCGGCCCTGCGACAGTCCCACCTTAAACGCGTACGTCTGCAAAATTTCCGACTTGTCCGCGTTGACGGCGTTGCCGAGCAGGAAGGCTTGCTCGAAGTTCGAGCCGACGAGTCCGCCTCCGAGCAGGCTTCCGATCGCCAGAATCAGCACGACGATGGCGGTGCTGCGGATGCCGGGAAGCGTCACGTGCCAGATCCGGCGCAGCCGGCCGGCTCCGTCGATATGCGCCGCCTCGTACAATGCCGGCGAGATGCCGCTGACGGCGGCCAGGAAAATAATCGTCCACCATCCGGATTCCTTCCAGACCGCGGTTCCGACGGCCAATCCCCAGAAGTTGCCGGGCTCGGACAGGAAGGCGATCGGCTCCCGGATGAGGCCCAGGCCCATGAGCAGGTTGTTGAAGATACCGCTGTTCTCGGACAGGAACACCGAAGCGAGTCCCGCGACGACGACCCAGGAGATAAAGTGCGGCAGGTAGCTGGCCGTCTGCACCGCCCGCTTGAACAGCCCGTCCTTCAGCTCGTTGAGCATAAGCGCCAGCAGAATCGGGACCGGGAAGGCGAAGATGAGCTTAAGAAAGCTGATTCCCAGCGTATTGGCGACAATCGTATTGAAGTTGTAGCTGTTCACGAATTCCTTGAAGTATTTCAAGCCCACCCACTCGCTGGTGAAGATGCCGGAGATGCCGGACGCGATCTTGTAGTTCTTGAACGCGATCAGGATGCCGAACATCGGGAGGTAGTGAAAGACGAACAGCGAGACCAGGCCAAGCCAGACGAACAGCTGCATATACTTCTGCTGCCTAAAGCGCTTCCATACAAGGCTGATGGAATGACCCGATTTCGTGTGCCGTTCCTTTGCCGTTAGTAGTTTCAAATCGATTCACTCCTTATGAGCGCGTATCGCAGCCTCAATTCGAGGTTACAATACGCGCCCGAACCGCTCAATTGTTCATTTTTCAACTCAGATGATCGATTTTAAGATCCTGATCGGAAAATTCGTCTGCCATATAGCCAAAACCATTCCCCTTCTCCATTTCATTGGGTCCGCTCTTCGCGTATCTTTGGTTCAACTTATATAGCTTCGCGACGTTTCCTCGTAAATTCGGACGGGACCGAACAGTCCCCCCGCGGCAAACTGACGCTGCCAGTCCGGATCGACGGCGCCGCCGTTCCAATACGAGACTTTGGGATCGGTGCTGCCGCCCACGTTGTGCGAGGGCCTTCCCGTCTCGTAGTGCGCGCCTAACGTGTTCGTAACGCGAATGCGCAGACGATGCGCTCCCGGCTCCAGGTTATCGCCCAGCTCGAAGCGGTAGGGCCGCCACGCCCGGACGCCCAACGGGCGCCCGTCCAGCCAGACCTCGGCTGTGCCCCGGACATGGCCCAGCTCCAGGGTCGTTCGCCCGGCGCCCGGCAGCTCGACGATACGTTCGTATTCGACCGCGCCGCCGTGATGCGGCAGGGCCAGCGCCGTCCGCCAATCGCCCAGCGCGCCCGGCGCGGGCGAGAGCCTGAAGCGGATCGGCGCGAACAGGACGTCGGCCTCCGAGCAGGGGCCGTGCGGCTCGATCCGGATCGCCGCGATCGTTCCCGCCTCCTGGGGAGGGAACTCGGCACAGCCGCCGCGAACGGCGACCTCCTTGCCGGCGATCCATACCCGCATGGAGCCGGCCGCGGCCACGGTCATGCCGGAGGCGCCGACCGGAAGCGGCAGCCGCACCCAGATGGGGCGGCCGATCGCAGCCGGATCGCTCTGGAACGGAAGCGGCTTCGGATCGGGAACGGATTGCGGCATGAGCCAGCCGACATCCGGCAGCGGATGCGGCCGGGGAGACAGCCACAGCGTCTCGGTCTCGGCGAATTGCAGCACCGCCTCGTGAAGGATAGCCGCCGCATGGCCGCTTTCGTCGAGCCAGTCCTCGCCGGTGCAGAACGTCGTTTGTTCCCCGTCCGCATACTCGACGATTCCGTCCGCCAGCACCTCGCCCACGCCTTCGGGCAGCTCGAAGCGGAGTTCGTTCGCGCCCTCGCGCCATAGCGAAGTCACGTCCGTCTCTTCCTGTCCTTGCCGGATGTAAGGGTTGAAGTCGCCGTGCTCCGTCACCTTCGTCCCGTTCACGTACAGGGCGACCCGGCCTCTGGCGGCGAACACGAGCCGGACGCGCTCCACGGACGCACCCGAACGCGGCTCGATCGTCTTGATCAGGCGCGAGCCGTCGTTCGGAGTCGTCGTCATTATCCATTTGGGCAGCGAAGGTCTCTCTTCGGCGTTCACTTCCACGCCGGCCCGGATCAAGCCCGAGACGATCGCCTTCGCCCGCAGCGTCAATTCGTTGGGACCGGCATCCAGCTCGATCCAGGCGGTCTGCTCCTCGGGGCCTCCCCGCCACCGAATTTCCCGGCCGTTGGTCCGGCCCGCGATGTCGGCATTGCTCTCGACGCGTATCCAATAGCGGCCCGCCGACGGCGCAAGCACATAGGTGCGGGCCCATACGGACCGGCCCTGCTCCGCTTCGCCGAGGTTCAGGAATCTTCGCGGAACCCGGCCCATTCGGCCGGCCCACGATCTGAACTTGTGGTCTCCGAACGTACGGCTGTACACGATCGGCCGGCTAGC
Source organism: Cohnella cellulosilytica (assembly GCF_042431195.1). Classification (NCBI taxonomy): domain Bacteria; kingdom Bacillati; phylum Bacillota; class Bacilli; order Caryophanales; family Paenibacillaceae; genus Cohnella; species Cohnella cellulosilytica. The sequence goes on along the minus strand of NZ_JBHMDN010000006.1, from coordinate 57,476 downwards.
TTCAGGCGCGAAGCGCTCATCGTCGGAAGCCTGCCAATAGGCGGCCTCGCTCCACAAGCGGTCGGCCCAAGCGGCATCGTCGCATTCGGGAAGCTGCCAGCCCGTCCGTTCTCCCTCGCCCTCGTTTGTCTCCTGCCGGACCCGGACCATCCGCCGCTCGACCGGCGCGTATTCGGTGCGTTCCCCGTGCAGGTCGAAGTCGCCGTAACGATTGTCCAACGTCGATACGGCCGTCACCCGCCAGTCGTCGGACGGCAGCTCGCGGCAGACGGCCGACGCGGAGAGCGCAACGGATTGAGCGGGAAGGCCCGACGATGACGGCATGCTTGGAGACGTGGGTCCGATGACGGTTTCCTCGCCGACGTCCGCGTTCGGGCAGACGACCAGCGCGGCCGGCCAGGAAGCGAAGCTGACCTCCAGCTCCGCCCATTCGCCGTCGCGCGTATACGCCGCGGGAACGATGTTCCCGCTGACCGGGTCCCAGAGCTGGGGCCGGCCGGGCGTGCGCAGACGATAGACGGCGCTCTCCTGCACGGTCGTCCGGCCGTCGGCCGGCTGGTGCATCGCGAGCAGCCGATCTTCCTCGGGCAGCAGCAAGAAAATGTCCGCGTCGTCCGTGCGGCGATGCAGAGACATGCCCGGCCCCTCCACGATGCGGGGAAGGCGCTCGTTCAGCAGGCGCACGGCCTCGGCGGCGGAAGCGACCTTGACGACGCCCTCCAGCGCCGGGTCGTCCTCCGGCACCTCGATGCCGATTACCCAGCCGCCTTCCTCGATCCAACGCTCCACGCGGCGGCGGGCAGCTTCGTCCATCCTCGTCGTGCCGCACAGCAGCAGAACGGAGAACGTCTCGTCGGCAATGCGCAGCTTGCCGTCCTGCACCGCGCTTTTCTCCAGCGCCGAATCGTCGACGACGTCGAAATCGAGCCGTGCCTGGCGCAGTACGCCCAGCTTGTGCTGATCCCGGCGGGCGTTGTACCCGGCTACGTCCGCGTACACCCTGCGGAGATGCTCCATCTCGTCGTTGGGCACCTGGTTGGCGACCAGCATCGGATGGTCGGAGCTCTTGCCGTCGCTTAACGACATATAGCCCGCGGCCGAATAGGACGGATAATGCACCGCGATCGGCGCGACGTGCGTGCCCTCGCTTAGCAGGGCGCAGACGCGGCTGACCGTATCGGCGAATACCGAATAGTGCTCGAAATAAGGCTGCCGCCAGCCGGTGTCGGGCGGCGCCCATTCCCACCAGCCGCCTCTTGTGCTGTAGTAGACGGAATGCGGACTGTACAGGGTGACTCCGGCCTGAAGCCAGGGGATAAGCCAGTGCAGCGTCTCCTCCAGCGTGCCTCCCCAGCCGCTCGTATGAAACGCTTCCAGGAAGACGCGTTTGCCTCCGTGCAGATGAGCCATCGACGAATGCGGCTTGATCTCCCCGTCCATATCGCAGCCCGCCGCGTTGTACCAGCGGTGCGTCCGCATATAATCCAGGTACAGACGCTGCGCGCCATGCACGTCGACCTTCCTCGCCGGCCCCGCCTGATCGCAGCATAACAGCATTTCATGCTTCTCATGCCACTGCGCGATCGGCATGAAGAAAGCCTGTTCCGCCAATTCCGCCGCCAGCTCGTACACCTGCCTGCGCACCCGTCCCGACTCCGGCAGATCGTCGAACAGCGCCGGAAGCCCGGACAGCAGCTCCTCGTCGTATCTGTCTGCGTAAAGCTCCGTCAGCCGCGGCGTCCACAACGGCAGAGGCGGCAGCTCGTCCTGGAAGCTGCCCGCGATCGTTCGACCCAGATCGTGCGGAAACCGTCGTTCGAACTCTCCGTGCACGCGATCGAGCAGCAGGGAACAAGCGTAAGGGTCCAGCCAGTTAAAGCCCTGACGAACGGAAGCGTATTGATATTCCGCGGTCCGCAGCAGCGGCGTCGAGCCTTCGGGCAGCCGTTCGTCCGCGGCGAATCTGCGCAGGACGTAACCGGCGCATTCCGGGTCCTCGGCGACGATCCGCGCCGGGAAGTTCGAGCCGGAGAAGCCGATCTGATCATAGAAATACAGGTACATGCCGAGCCGCTCCGCTTCCCGCAAAGCGACTTCGAACATCGCCCACCAGCGTTCGCTGAAATAGAAAGGGTTGTCGCTGACGCTGCCGTATTGAGGACCGGTCGGCGCGATATTGATAATGCCGATATTGCGCAAGCCGCCCTCGCGGAATTTGCGCAGCTGCCAGCGTATGCGTTCCTCTGTCACTTCCTCCGCGCTCCACCACCAGAAGGGCAGGGGCCCGTAGCGCGGATCGGCCGCTTCAAACCGGCTTTTCAATCGTTCTATGCTCATCGTTCACCCTCGCTCGCCTTTTAGATTCGCCAATCCATACCCCCTATCTTAGAAGCCCGTTCGAGACGATGTATAGCGATCATTCTTAACCAAAAGCCTTAATTATCCGGATATCCTTCCGTGTTATGATGGTTCAAACTTCATTCGCCGTCTCGGCAAGGAGGCAATATCCGGATGAATATCCGCCCTTATTTAACCCCTTACAAGTATGGCCGTCCCGTGCTGGTCGGCTCCGGAAAACCCGGCAGCTTCGACTATCACGCGGTGGATTGCCCGTTCGTCTTCCGGCATCGCGACCGCTTCTATATGATGTACGTCGGCTTCGACGGCGTGGGCTACCAGACCGCGCTGGCAACAAGCGACGACCTGCTCCGCTGGGAGCCTCTGTCGACCATTCTGGACCGCGACGAAGGCTCCCGCTGGGATTCGCGCAACATTGCCGGAACGTGGATCATGCGGGAGAACGATCTGCACGGCGCGCCAACGCTGAAGAAGTGGCAGGGGAAGTATTGGCTCACGTACCACTCCTATCCGGGCGACGGATACGAAGCCGGACCCGCGAAAGTCGGGCTCGCCTGGACGGACGACGAGAGCTTGCTGACGTGGCATCGGCTGGAAGAGCCGATTCTCGTTCCGGAGGAAGGCGCGGATTGGGAGCGCGGCGGCTTGTACAAGGAATGCCTCGTCGAGCACGAGGGGACGTTCTATCTGTTCTACAACGCGAAAAATCAGGACCACGGCCGCTGGGTCGAGCAGACGGGGCTGGCCGTATCGACCGATCTGCGGAACTGGCGGCGGCATGAGCATAATCCGGTGCTGAGGGTGACGCCCGAAGCCTGGGACAGCGGCTTCGTCAGCGACCCGTGCGTGCTTCGCGACGGCGATCGATGGGTGATGTACTTCTTCGGCTACGATTACAAGAAAGCGCAGGAAGGCCTCGCGCTGTCGAGCGACCTGAAACAGTGGGACAAATATCCCGAGCCGATTATCGAGACGGGCCGGGAAGGGGAGCTGGACGCCATCTTCGCGCACAAGCCTTCCGTGATCAGCCATAAAGGCGTTCTGTACCATTTCTACACGGCCAGCCGCCGTCCGCAGGACGGGGATCGGACCTGCAACGTTTTTCCGGAGTTCCGTACGATCACGGTGGCGACGTCCGAGCCGATTATCGAATCATCGCTGTCAGGAGGAGAACAATGACCGAGTTGCTCATCTCGACGATGCGGACGGAAGGCCGCATCCTTCCTCTGGGGCTGGATGCAACCGCTCCCATGCTGGGCTGGACCTTCGCGCCTTCCCCTTCGCACTCCCTTATGCAAACCGCCTATCGGATCAGGGTCGCTGCGCGCGAGGAGCTGCTGACCGACGGAAAGCCCGATGTCTGGGACAGCGGGCGGCGGGAAAGCGGCTGCCAGACCGCGATCGCCTATGAAGGCGGCGCGCTGGAGCCCCGAAGACGCTACTATTGGCAGGTGACGGTGTGGGACGAAGACGGAAACCAGGCCGAAAGCCCGATCTCGTGGTGGGAGACCGGCCTGCTTCGCGACGGACAGTGGAGCGGCAGGTGGATCGGAGACGCGTCCGGCGGCGCCGACGGGCGCCCGCTCCCCCGGTTCCGGCGCAGCTTCCGGATCGGGAAGCCCGTCCGGCAAGCCCGGGCGTACATCAGCGGCCTGGGACATTACGAGCTTCGCCTGAACGGCGGCAAAGTCGGCGACCATGAGCTGGATCCCGGATGGACGGAATACGACAAAACGGTTCTCTATACGACCTACGACATTACCGATGCGCTCGCGCAAGGAGAGAATGTGGCCGCAATTCTGCTCGGCAACGGCTTCTACAACGTGACGGGCGGCCGCTATACGAAATTCAAGGATTCGTACGGCGCGCCCAAATGTCTGGCCGATCTGGTTATCGAGTACGCCGACGGCACGAGCGAGACGATCGGCACGGACGGCGCGTGGCGGGCGGCCGCAAGCCCGCTTGCCTTTTCCTGCATCTACGGCGGCGAGGATTACGATGCGGCGCTGGAGCAGGAGGGCTGGGACCGTCCCGGCTTCGTCGAAGGATCGGCTTGGCGCGAAGCGTCGGAGGCGGAAGCGCCCTCCGGCGAGCTGGTCGCCCAGTCGGCGCCCGCCCTTAAGGTGATGGAACGGCTGTCTCCGGTCGCCGTGACGGAGCCGAAGCCCGGCGTGTTCGTCGTCGATCTCGGCCGGAACTTCTCGGGCTGGCCGGAAATCGCCGTATCCGGGTCGAAGGGCGCGACGGTCAAGCTGATTCCGGCGGAGCTGCTGACGGACGAAGGATTGGCCAACCAGAAATGGTCGGGCTCGCCTTACGAATGGAATTACACGCTGAAGGGCGAGGGCACGGAGATCTGGAGGCCCAGATTCACCTATTACGGATTTCGGTACGTTCAAGTGGAAGGCGTCGGCGCTGCGCTCGCATCGGATACGGACGGCCAAGAGGCACGCGGGCTGCCGATCCTGCATCGGATGGAAGGACAGATGATCTATCCGGACGTTCGTACGACCGGAAGCTTTCGCTGCTCGGACGACAGATTGAACCGGATTCACGAGATCATCAACCGGGCGATGCTCAGCAACATGAAGAGCGTGCTGACCGATTGCCCGCATCGCGAGAAGCTCGGCTGGCTGGAGCAGGTTCATCTGATGGGGCCGTCGCTGATATTCAACTACGATGTCGAGGCGCTGCTGATGAAGGTGCTGGCCGACATCGCCGACGCCCAGCAGCCCGACGGGCTCATTCCGACAACGGCGCCGGAATACGTGGTGTTCCAGAAGCCGTGGGACGTGTTCCGGCATGCGGCCGCTTGGGGCGGCGCCTCCGTCCTGGCCGCCTGGGAGCTGCTGCAGCGCTACGGGAACGCCGGCGCTCTGCAGCGGCATTACGATACGATGAGACGGTACGTCGATTATTTGACGGCCAACGCGGACGGTCACATCCTTCGGGACGGGCTGGGAGACTGGTACGACGTCGGTCCGAACGGACCCGGCTTCTCGCAGAACACGCCGGTACCGCTGGCGGAAACCGCCATTTATTACGGGCTGACGGTCGTCATGCAAAGCATCGCGGCTCGGCTTGGCCTTGCGGAAGACGCGGACGTCTACGCCCGGCTGGCCGATTCGATCAAGGCCGCCTTTAACCGCGAATTCTTCGACGAACGAACGGCGCTGTACGCCGAGGGCAGCGACGCCGCCCTGGCGATGCCGCTGGCTATCGGGCTGGCTCCGGACGCCCATCGCGATACCTTATTCGCGCGGCTTGTCCGGAACGTCGAGGAGCGCGGCGGCCGGACGACATCCGGCGACGTGGGCCACCGTTACGTGCTGCTTGCGCTCGCGCGCGGCGGACGGTCGGACCTGATCTACCGAATGACGCGAAGCACCGATACGCCCGGTTACGGCTACCAGATCGCCAACGGCGCGACGACGCTGACCGAAGCCTGGGACGGACCGACGGTCGGCAAATCGCAGAACCATTTTATGCTCGGGCATCTGGAGGAATGGCTGTATACCGGACTCGCGGGGCTGGATTACCGGTATCGTCCGGAATCGGGACGCTTCGCCGTGACGGTGAAGCCAAGCGTCGTCTGGGACGTGCGATGGGCCGAAGTCCGGCAAGAGCTGCGGGCGGGCCAAGCGTCCGTCCGCTGGGAGCTTGGAGAGGGCCGCGAGCTTAAGGTGGCCGTCGAGATTCCGATCAACGCCGACGGAGCGATTCATATTCCCGCTGCCGAGTTCGATTCCGTCGCCGTGGAAGGCGACGGGGCGCGATTCGTCGGCCGCGAGGAAGGCTTCGCGGTCTATCGGACCGGCTCGGGTTCGTTCACGTTTACAAGGAGGGAGTCGCCATGATCGGCAGAGCGTGGAACAAGATGTATTACGGCGGCGATTACAATCCCGAGCAATGGCCGCGGGAAGTATGGGACGAGGATATGCGCCTGTTCAAGCTCGCCGGCATCGATATCGCGACGATCAACGTGTTCTCGTGGGCTTCCGTTCAGCCGGACGAGCACACGTACCGCTTCGAGCAGCTTGACGAGATCGTCGACAAGCTGCATCGCAGCGGGATCAAGATCGCGCTCGGGACGGGGACGGCGATGTATCCGGCATGGATGGCGACGCGTTATCCGGACGTGCTGTCGGTCGATTTCGCCGGGAGGAAGCGCAAATACGGCATGCGGCACAACAACTGCCCGAACAGCCCGACCTGGCGGCTGTACGCGGAGCGGATGAGCCGCAAGCTGGCCGAGCGTTACGGCGACCATCCGGCGCTGCTCGTCTGGCACGTCAACAACGAGATGGGCTGCCAGTGCTACTGCGACAATTGCGAGAAGGCGTTCCGGCAATGGCTGATGCGCAAGTACGGCAGCCTGGATGCGCTGAACCAGGCCTGGTACACCCGGTTCTGGGGACATACGTTCTACGATTGGGACGAGATCGTGCTGCCGAACTTGCTGAGCGAGCATCTCGACCCGAACGATCCGGACAAAACCGCCTTTCAGGGCATCTCGCTGGATTACTATCGCTTCAACTCGGAGAGCGTGCTGGAGACGTATTTGCTGGAGTACAACGCGATCAAGGCATTGTCGCCCAACGTTCCGATCACGTCGAATCTGCACGGACACGGCACTTACAAGCCGCTGGATTATTTTCAATGGGGCAAACACTGCGACATCGTCGCCTGGGACAACTACCCGGCCTTCGATACGCCGACCGCCGTCACCGCCTTCCGCCTCGATCTGATGCGCGGATTGAAGGACGGCGCGCCGTTCATGCTGATGGAGCAGACGCCGAGCCAGCAGAACTGGCAGCCTTACAACTCGCTCAAGCGTCCGGGCGTCATGCGGCTGTGGAGCTGGCAGGCCGTCGCCCGCGGGGCGGATACGGTCATGTTCTTCCAGCTGCGCCGGTCGTTCGGCGCTTGCGAGAAATTCCACGGCGCCGTGATCGAGCATGCCGGCCACGAGCACACCCGGGTGTTCGGGGAAGTGTCCGAGCTTGGAGCCGAGCTGCAGGCGATCGGCGATACGCTGCTCGATTCCCGCGTGGAATCCCGCGTCGCGATCGTGTTCGACTGGGAGGTCTGGTGGGCGGCGGAGCTGTCGAGCGGACCGAGCGTCCGGCTGAAGTACGTCGACGAGGTGCAGAAATATTACGATGCGTTCTTCGCGCGGAATATCCCCGTCGACATCGTCAATACCGAGAGCGATCTGCAGCGTTACGATCTCGTCGTCGCTCCCGTGCTGTATAGGGTCAAGCCGGGCTATGCGGAGAAGCTGGAGCGATTCGTCGAACGGGGCGGAACGCTCGTGACGACTTATTTCAGCGGAATCGCGGGCGAGACCGATCTGGTGACGCTGGGCGGTTATCCCGGAGAGCTGCGGAAGCTGCTTGGCCTGTGGGTGGAGGAGACAGACGCGCTGTTCCCGGATCAGAGCAACCGGATCGTGCTGCAGGAGAGCCTTGGCGGCGGGGAATGGACGGAATACGGATGCGGGATCGTCTGCGATCTGCTGCACCTTGAGGGCGCGCAGGCCATGGCGGTGTACGGCGACGATTTTTATCGGGGAATGCCGGCGCTGACCCGGAACCGGTTCGGTCGGGGAGAGGCGTGGTATGTCGCGTCCAGCCCGGACGCGGAATTCCTGCTCGACTGGACGGCGCGGCTCTGTCGCGGACTCGGCATCGCGCCACTGCTGGAAGGAGCGCCGGACGGCGTGGAGATTACGAAACGTTCGAAGGACGGCCGCTCGTATTGGTTTCTGCTGAATCATGCCGGAGAGGCGCGCTCCGTGCCGCTCGGCGATCTGAAGCTGAGAAGCCTGCCCGACGGACAGCTGCTTGCAGGCACGATCAAGCTGGAGCCCGCAGGCGTAACGATTGCGGAGCAAATCGGACAAGGGAGTGGATGGAACAATGAGTAAACGGCTGATCCCCGATACGCTGCTGCTGGAAGAGCGGGCGATACACGCGCTTAACGCGACGGTGGGCATGGCGGACGAGGACCACGGGGGAATTCCTTTTTTCAACGCCGACCTGAATCATAAACCGGCCTTCATGACGCACGGGGACTGGGATTACGGCTCCTCTCACGGCCGGATGATCGACGCGATGACGCTCGCCAGGCTGATGTCGGGCTCCAAGTACGGCCTCGAGACGGAAGAGCGTTACCGGGCGAACCTGCTCAGCTTTTTCAAGGAGGACGGCCTGAGCTATCGCGGCGTCAATCCGGTGATGAACTGGGAGCCGAACGCGAATCTGATCGATCAGCGCGCCGTTCTGCTCGCCCTGACGAGCTGGTTCATGACGACGGGCGACGCCCGGGCGAAGGAAGCGGCGGATCGCCACGTGGCGGCGCTGAAGCGAATCGCGGTGAAGGAACGGGACGTGTGGTATTACCCGGCCTCCGAATACAAGGATGGCGGCTGGCCGTCCCTCAACGCCGTGCAGCTGCGGCTTGCGCCCGATCCGGCGGCGTTCTGCGGCCGGCTGGTCATGCCGCTGCTGAAATATCACGAGCTGACCGGCAATGCCGACGCTTACGAGCTGTGCCAGTTTTTCACCAATCTGATCATTCATCGCAGCGGCGTGTTTAACGAGGACGGCAGCTTTAATTCTTCGCTCGCCTATCGCAGCGGACACTTCCATACGCGGCTCGGAACGCTGGACGCGATCGCGCGCTTCGGCTATTACACCCGCGACGCCTCGAAAATCGCCTGGGTGAAAAAAAGCTACGACTGGGCGCTCACCTGGTCCACCGCGTTCGGCTGGACGCCGGGCGACATGCATGAGCAGGCGTACGAGCACGAGACGTGCTCGCTCGTCGATCTGATCGCGACGGGCATTACGCTCGCGCGCAGCGGCTATACGCAGTATTGGGGCATCGTCGAGCGTTTCATCCGCAATCATCTCGTCGAATCGCAGCTGCTGGACTTGAGCTGGGTGGAAGAAACGGACGACAAGTCGAAGGATGTTCAAGGCTGGCTCTCCTACTACAAGGTGGCGCAGCGCACGAGAGGCTCGTTCGCCGGGTACTCGGCGCCGAACGACTTCATCTGCGATCACAACCATGGCCGAGGCCATACGAGCGACCTGCAAATTTGCTGCCTCGGCTCGGGCACGCGCGGCTTGTTCATGGGCTGGAGCAACACGATTACGGAAGAACGCGGCACGGTCAGCGTCAATTTCCTGCTGAGCCGGGGCTCGCGGAAGCTGGACGTCAGCAGCTATCTTCCCCATGAAGGCAAGGTGGAGTTGGACGTTCGCGAGGATATCCCGAAGCTTCAGGTGCGCATCCCGGAATGGGCCGGTTTTACGAAGGTGAGGATAATTCGCGAGCTGGACGGCGAGACGACGGAAGGCTCGGGCTCGGAGCCGAGTCGCTGGGCCGGACAATGCTTCCTGCAATTGGGCGCGGCCCGCGCGGGCGAGAAGATCACGATCGCCTTCCCGCTGAGCTTCCGCACGACGACGGAGACGGCGCTCGGCGAGCGGTTCGAGACGCATTGGCGCGGCGACGACGTTGTTGACATCTCTCCGCGGGGCAAACGCAAGCCGCTGTACACTGGCCGCAAGGTCTCGGATCAAGCGCCGCTGCGCGAAGGCGACTACCATCGTCCGGCGCAAGAATTTGTCTGGTAGATAGAGGAGGAAAATCGCATGGCACAAACGGTTGCGGCCGTCTATACGGGTCAAGGATTGGCGGAGCCGCTGAAGAAAGTATTCGACGAGCTTCTGCCGGGCGTCCGGCTCGTCAATCTGATCGACGACAGTCTGATCTACGACGTGATGCAGGCGGGCGGAGTGACGCCCCAGGTGTCCGGGCGGCTGCTCGGCTATTATCGGAGCGCGGCCGAGCTGGGCGCCGACGTGATTCTGAATACGTGCTCCTCGGTCGGCGAGGCGGCGGATCGGGCGAGGGCGTTCGTGAGCGTGCCGATCGTGAAGATCGACGAGCAGATGGCCCGGGAGGCGGTTGGCGGCTACGATCGCATCGGCGTGATCGCGACGCTGCCGACTACGCTGACGCCGACGATGGCTTTGCTGCGCGCCCAAGCGGGAGCGGCCGGCCGAACGGTCGCGCTGACGGAAGGGCTGGCCAAGGGCGCATACGATGCGCTCGTAGGCGGCCGGCCGGAGGAGCATGACCGGCGGATCGCGGAGACGGCGGCGGAGCTGGCCTCTTCCGTCGACGCGATCGTGCTGGCGCAGGGCTCCATGGCCAGAATGGAGGCGTCGCTGCGGGAGATCACCGGCAAGCCGGTGCTTTCGAGCCCGAGATTGGGCGTAATGGCCGTGAAGCGGCTTCTGGAATCGTTGTAGATGAGATCAAATCGCGAGGTGTTGAAGATGAAACGGGTGATCGCGACCTATTTGGCGGAAACGCCGTTTACGCTCGAAAGGGCCGCCGAAGCGATCGCCGGCGAGCAATCGACCGGCACGTTCACGGCGGTGCCCGGCGAGACGGCGGCGCTCAAGGAGCGCTTCGGCGCCCGGATCGAGCGAATTGTTCCGCTGGAGCAGGTCCGGCAGCCTTCGCTGCCGGGAGCGGCCGTGCCGCCGGGGCATAACGGAATTTATAGGCGCGGGGAAATCTCCGTTTCCTTCCCGCTCCACAATTTCGGTCCGTCGATTCCGAACCTGATGGCTTGCGTGGCCGGCAACTTATACGAGCTGCGCGAGCTGTCGGGCTTGCGGCTGCTCGACCTGGACCTGCCGGACGAGTTCGCGTCCGCCTATCCGGGACCGCGCTTCGGCATCGAAGGAACGAGGCGGCTGACCGGCGTCCGGGGCCGTCCGGTGATCGGCACGATTATCAAACCGAGCGTCGGTCTCGATCCCGCCGAGCTGGAGGTGCTTGTCTATACGCTGGCGACCTCGGGTCTGGACTTCATCAAGGACGACGAGCTGAACGCCGACCCGCCCTACTGTCCCTTGCCGGTCAAAGTCGCGGCGGTCTCCCGCGCCGTCGAGCGGGCGGCGGAGGCGACCGGGCGCAAAATCATGTACGCATACAATATCACGGGCGACATCGAAGCGCTGAAGCGAAATCACGATACGGTCGTCAAGGCCGGGGGCAACTGCGTGATGGTCAGCATGAACAGCGTCGGACTCGCGGGCCTGGCCTATCTGAACACGTTCAGCGAGGTGCCGATTCACGGCCACCGGAATCAATGGGGCATGCTGACGCGGCACGGACAATTGGGCATGGATTTCAAAGCGTACCAGAAGCTGTGCCGGCTCTCCGGCGCGGACCATCTGCATGTGAACGGATTGGGCAGCAAGTTCTATGAAAGCGACGACTCGGTCGTCGCTTCCGTGCAGGCGTGCATGGAGCCGCTGCTCGGCGGCTATGCGACGATGCCGGTGCTGTCTTCGGGCCAGTGGGCGGGGACGGCGGAGATCACGTACGCGCGAACGAATACCGTGGACGTCATGCATCTGGCAGGCGGCGGCATTCTCGCTCATCCGGACGGACCGGCCGCCGGGGTCGAGAGCTTCAAGCAGGGCTGGGAGGCGGCGATTCGCGGCATTCCTGCGGAGGCCTACGCCGAGAATCATGCGGAGCTGCGACGCGCCTTCGAAAAATTCCAACGCAAGGAAACGAAGCGATGACCGATACGAACAAGGCGGGCAAGCGATTGCTCTGCTACTACGGAGACGATTTTACCGGTTCGACGGACGTTCTGGAGGCGCTGACGACCGGAGGCGCCCGAACGGTGCTGTTTCTGGAGCCCCCGTCGGAGAGGCAATTGGCGCGCTTCCCGGATGCGCAATGCTTCGGCGTGGCCGGGGTCGGCCGCTCCATGTCGCCCGAACGGATGAACCGCGAGCTGCGGCCCCTGCTCGAACGGCTGAAGAGCTACGGCACGGCCATTGTTCATTATAAAATATGCTCCACCTTCGACTCCTCCCCTCGCGCCGGCAGCATCGGCGCCGTGCTGGAGCTGGGCCGGGAGCTCTATCCCGATCAGAAGTATGTGCCGATCGTAGCCGGCGCGCCGAGGCTGAGGCGTTACACCGTATTCGGCCATCATTTCGCCGCCGGCGGAGACGGAAAGACGTACCGGCTCGATCGTCATCCGACGATGTCCCGCCATCCGATTACGCCGATGCCGGAAGCCGATCTCCGCCTTCATCTGCGCGGGCAGACCGAGCTCCCCGTTGCGCTCGTGGATTTGGACGATCTTGCGGATTCGGAGGCGGCGGCGGACAGACTTCGGCAGCGGCTGACGGATTCGGAGGCGGCGGCCGTGCTGTTCGACGTGCTGGACGAGGAACGACTGGAAACGGCCGGCAGGCTAATCTGGGAGGAAGCGGAACGAGCGGAGGAAAGCCTGTTCGCCATCGGCTCCTCCGGCTTGTCGGACGGACTGGCCGCCCATTGGGCGAAGCAAGATTTGCTCCCCTCCGCGGACGCGACCCTGCAGGCGCCGGGTGAGACCGATCGGCTGCTGGTGCTGTCCGGGAGCTGCTCCCCCGTCACGCAGACGCAGATCGAGTGGGCGCTCGCCCAAGGCTACGCCGGCATTCAAGTTCCGACGCTGGAGTGGCTGGAGCCGGAGCGGGCCGAGGCGGCGAGCGCGGAGATTTTCCGCGAGGCGCTCCGTCAGCTGGAGGAAGGCCGGAGCGTGATCCTCTATTCCGCAAGCGGGCCGGACGATCCGGCGATCGCCGAGCTGCGGGCGAGGATGGGCGCGCTGGGACTGGAGACGGCGGACTCGGGTCGCATGATCGGAACCCGTCTCGGAAGATTGGCCCGGGAGCTTGTGCGGGCGGCGGGCTTGCGCCGGATTCTGATTGCCGGAGGAGATACGTCCGGCTACGTGATGCGCGAGCTGGGCGTCGAAGCCCTGTCTTTCCTGAGCGCGATCGTCCCGGGCGGACCGCTGTGCCGCTGCTACGCGCCGGACGCTCGAACGGACGGCCTCGAGCTGTCGCTTAAGGGCGGACAAGTGGGCGGCCCGGACTATTTCGAACGCGTGAGACGAGGCGGCGGCCCAACCTCATAAACCGACAACCGAACGACAACGCTGCGTCCGTTCTCTCCATGAGCGCGGATAGCTGTACGAGGAGGCTGCAATCATGAAACGCAAATGGTCGAAAATCGTATACGGCGGGGATTACAATCCCGAGCAATGGCCGCGCGAAATCCGCGACGAGGATATGCGCCTGTTCAAGCTGGCCGGCATCGACATCGCGACCTTAAACGTATTTTCCTGGGCGCTGAATCAACCGGACGAACAGACCTACCGGTTCCGATGGCTGGACGAGGTCATGGACGAGCTTCACCGGAACGGCGTCGCGGTATGTCTGGGCACGAGCACGGCGGCGCACCCGGCCTGGATGGCCCGCAAATATCCGGACGTGCTGACCGTGGATGCCGAAGGCCGCAAGAAGAAGTTCGGACGCAGACACAATTCGTGTCCGAACAGCCCGACCTTCCGCAAATATTCGGCGCTTATGGCCGGCAAGCTGGCCGAGCGCTACAAGGATCACCCCGCGCTGCTGCTCTGGCACGTGAACAACGAGTACGGCTGGCGCTGTTATTGCGATAACTGCGAGCGCGCGTTCCGGGTATGGCTGGAGAAACGATACGGAACGCTGGAAGCCCTGAACGACGCCTGGTACACGCGCTTCTGGGGCCACACGTTCCATAGCTGGGAGGAGATCGTCCTCCCCAGCCTGCTATCCGAGCATATCGATCCGGCCAATCCGGACAAAACGGCGTTCCAGGGCATCTCTCTCGATTACGCCCGCTTCGCCTCGGACAGTCTGCTGGAATGCTACAAGCTGGAGCGAGACGCGATTAAAGCCGTCATCCCCGACGCGGTCGTGACGACGAACTTCCAAGGCAACGGCGCGTACAAGCCGCTCGATTACTTCAAGTGGGCGAAGGAGATCGACGTCATCGCGCTGGACAGCTATCCGACGAACGATATGCCGATGAGCCAGATCGCCATGCGGCACGATCTGATGCGCGGCTTGAAGAACGGGGAGCCGTTCCTGCTCATGGAGCAAAGCCCCAGCGTGCTCAACTGGAAGGACGTCAATCCGCTCAAGCGTCCCGGGGTCATGCGGCTGTGGAGCTATCAGTCGATCGCGCGCGGGGCCGAGAGCATTATGTTCTTCCAGATGCGCAGAAACGCCGGAGCGTTCGAGAAGTTTCACGGCGCGATTATCGACCATGTCGGCCACGAGCATACCCGCGTATTTCGGGAGGTGGCGGAGCTGGGCGGCGAGTTGAAGCGTCTGGGCGATACGCTGCTTGACGCGAAAACGGCGTCGCGGGCGGCCATCGTTTTTGACTGGGACAACTGGTGGGCGCTGGAATATTCCAGCGGACCGACCGTCGCACTGAAGTATCTCGACCAGATTCAGCGGTATTACGACGCCTTCTACGATCGGAACATCCCGGTCGATCTGGTCGGCGTGGATGCCGACCTGGGCGACTACGACCTGGTGCTTGCTCCCGTGCTTTATATGATCAAGCCGGGCTACGCGGCCAAGCTGGAAAATTACGTACGCGGCGGCGGAACGTTCGTCACCACGTTCTTCAGCGGCATCGTCGGCGAGAGCGATCTGGTTACGCTGGGCGGTTATCCGGGCGAGCTGCGCAAGCTGCTCGGCCTGTGGGCGGAGGAGCTCGATGCGCTGTTCCCCGATCAGAACAATTCGATCGTCATGAAGGAATCGCTGGGCGCGGTTAGCGGCGCCTATTCCTGCGGTCTGCTGTGCGACCTGATCCATTCGGAAGGCGCCGAGGTGCTGGCGGAATTCGGCGACGACTTCTATCGCGGCAGCCCCGCGCTCACCCGCAACCGCTTCGGCCAAGGAGAGGCTTGGTATATCGCCTCCAGCCCCGAGCAGCGGTTTCTATCCGACTTCGTCGCGGAGCTGTGCCGGCGCAAGGGCATCGAGCCGCTGCTGGATACGCCGCGCGGCGTCGAGGTTACGCAGCGCGTCAACGCCAACGGCCGCTTTACGTTCCTGCTGAACCACCGCGATGACGAAGCCGCGGTGAACATCGGCGACGAAGCGCGCAAGGACTTGCTCTCCGGCTCGGTCCTGACGGGAACGGTCGCGCTTCCCTCCAAAGGCGTACTGATTCTGCAAAGCGCTCCGCAGGAAGGATGAGACCCTTGACCAACGAAAACAAGCTTAAGCTCTGGTATCGGCAGCCCGCCTCGGAATGGGTCGAGGCGCTGCCTCTTGGCAACGGGCGGCTGGGCGGCATGGCGTTCGGAGGCGTCAAGCACGAGCGGATCCAGCTCAACGAGGATACGCTGTGGTCCGGGCGGCCGACCGATCCGAACAATTACGGGGCCGCGGCGCATCTGGAAGAGGTGCGTCGGCTGAATTTGGCCGGGCAATACGCGGAGGCGCAGACTTTGATCGAGGAGCATATGCTCGGCCCGTGGGTCGAATCGTATCAATCGATGGGCGATCTGCGGCTGGAATTCGACGGGGACGAACAGGTGGAGGATTACCGGCGCGAGCTGGATTTGCGCGATGCCGTGTTCCGCACCCGCTTCATTCGCCAGGGCGTCCGCCATACGCGAGAGGTATTCGTCTCCGAACCGGATCAAGTCATGGTCATCCGGCTGGCGGTCGACCGCCCGGGCAAGCTGCACTTCCAAGCTTCGCTCGACAGTCCGCTTAACTATTCCGTTCGGCAGGCGGACGGCCGCCGCATCGCGTTGACCGGCCAAAGCCCGGCCCATGTCGAGCCCTATCACGTCGACACCGAACAGTCGGTGTTTTACGAGGAGGGGCAAGGCCTGACCTTCGCCGTGCATCTTCAGGCGGCTTCAACGGACGGGAAGGCGGAAACGCACGGCAATCGCATCGTCGTTCGGAACGCGACGGAGGCCGTGCTCCTGCTCGCCGCGGCGACCAGCTACAACGGCTTCGACCGCGATCCGCGGAAGGACGGCCAGGATCCGGACCGGCTCTGCGTCTCCCGATTGAACGAGGCTTCGGGGCGGACCTGGGAACAGCTGCTTTCCCGCCATACGGCCGATTATCGCCGCTTGTTCGAGCGCGTCGATTGGCGGCTCGAGACTCCGGGCCTGGACGAACTGCCGACCGACGAGCGGATCGAGGCGCTGCGAGCCGGGAAGAGCGATCCGCAGATGGCGGTGCTCTTCTACCAATACGGCCGCTATCTGCTGATCTCCAGCTCCCGTCCGGGTACGCAGGCGGCTACGCTGCAGGGCATCTGGAACGATATGACCCGTCCGCCGTGGGCCTGCTGCTATACGATCAATATCAATACGCAGATGAATTATTGGGCGGCGGAAGCGAACCATTTGGCCGAATGCCACGAGCCGCTGTTCGACCTGCTGGACGATCTGCGCGTAACGGGTGCGCGGACGGCGAAGGTCCATTACAACAGCGGCGGATGGGTCGCCCATCATTCCACCGACCTGTGGCGCACGGCCACTCCGTCCGGCGGACCGTCGAAGGGCCCGGCCAGCTGGGCGTTCTGGCCGATGGGCGGCGTCTGGCTCTGCCAGCATCTGTGGGAGCATTACGAGTTCGGAGGAGACCTCGACTTTCTGAAACGGCGGGCTTATCCGATTATGAAAGGCGCCGCGGAGTTTTGCCTGGACTGGCTCGTCGAGGACGGCGAAGGGCATCTGGTGACGAATCCGTCCACCTCTCCCGAGAATACGTTCATTGGGCCGGACGGACGGAAGGCGGCCGTCAGCCTCAGCTCGACGATGGATACGTCCTTGATCCGGGAGTTGTTTACCCGCTGTATCGAGGCCTCCTCGATTCTGGGCTTCGACGACGAATTCAGACGGACGCTGGAGCAGGCCCGCAGCCGGCTGCTCCCGCTGCAAATCGGCCGATACGGACAGCTTCAGGAGTGGTTTCGGGATTTCGAAGAGAGCGAGCCGGGCCACCGGCATACCGCTCATCTGTATGCGCTGCATCCGGGGAACGAAATCATTCCTCCGCGCCATCCCGAGCTCGCCGAGGCGGTCAGGACAACGCTTAAGCGGAGACGGGAGCACGAGAAGCTCGATACGATCGGCTGGTGCTTCGCCTGGATGATCAGCATGTACGCTCGTCTGGAGGACGGAGACACGGCTCACGATTACCTGGAAAAGCTGCTCCGCAATCCGTTTCCGAATCTGTTTAATGCGCACCGTCATCCGAAGCTCGTCTTCTACCCGCTCACGATCGAAGCGAACTTCGGAGCGACCGCGGGAATAGCCGAGCTGCTGCTGCAAAGCCACGGCGAGGAAATCCGTCTGCTGCCGGCGCTTCCTTCGGCTTGGCCGGACGGCGGCATTCGCGGCCTGCGGGCGCGCGGGGGCTTCGAGGTGGCCATGGAGTGGCGCAGCGGCAAGCTGACAAAGGCCGAGATTGTCTCCCGCAGCGGCCGGACCTGCCAAGTGCGCGCGGGGACTCCGTTCTCCGTCGTCTCGGCCGAATCCGGCGAAAGATCGCTCAGCGACGATCGCGGCGAAGCGCAGTTTGCCACCTTGCAGGGCGGAAGATATATAATAGAGACGAAGTTTTGAATTTGTTCGGGGCAGCTTCATCGAGAGGGGATCGACGATGAATTGGAGAGCGGAAATTTACCGGAAGGCGAAGCGGATCGCCGAACAATACCGTACGGAGAAGGGCGTGCGAGGGGTCGCTATCGGGGGCAGCGTGGCAAGACGAACCGTCTGGAAGCATTCCGACCTGGAGCTATGCCTGTTCGTCGATGAGTACAACCCGGCTTTCGAGTATTTTAACGTAATCGACGGCTTGGGCGTAGAAATCATTCAGATCAACGTTGCCAACGTTCGGGCCTTCGTCGATCGTTATGCCGAGGACGGAAGCATCCAGGGGGCGTTAAGCTTTCCTATTCAGGCGTACCAATGCCGCATCATTCACGACCCCGAGG
This sequence comes from Cohnella cellulosilytica, assembly GCF_042431195.1. Lineage (NCBI taxonomy): Bacteria > Bacillati > Bacillota > Bacilli > Caryophanales > Paenibacillaceae > Cohnella > Cohnella cellulosilytica. The sequence goes on along the minus strand of NZ_JBHMDN010000006.1, from coordinate 39,206 downwards.
GACATCTGGCTGCCTTTAAGCAAATTTATGATCGCGCTTTGTTCGACGAGCGCGTCAAGTCGGTCAAGAAACGGGAGGCGAAGCAGCGCGCGGACGAGCGATACGGGATCGCGTCGCGGCTTCTGGAAGAAAACAAATCCGGAAGCGCCCTCGCCGCCTTGCGGCTTGCCGTTAACGAGCTGATGCTGGCCTATTATTGGCAGCACGATATTTTGCCCAGAAGTCAGAACCGGACCGTCTATTTGCTGCAGCGTCATTCCCGCAAGCTCGGAAGCGACGAGCTATTCCGCCTTTTTACGGAAGTGTACGGATTGACCGGCAGTAAGGCGAAGATGAAGGAAGAGCTGCTGGCCGCCAAAAACGATCTGTTCTCGATCGCAAGCGCCGCATGGGGACGCAATACCCCGGATTTTCTGGAAAAAGCCTGCGACGGACAGCTGGAATGGGGATACGAGAGCAGCATCCTCTACGTTCATAAATGGTGCGTCCACACGATCCACTTCGCGGAGCTCTCGCAAGCGATTTACGACCTTCCGGATTTTGCGCGGCAGCATCCCGATCTGTCCAGGTTTCTGGGGTTTGATCGGGTGGATGCCAAGCAAGTGTCGGCTTGGATGGAAGACTATACGGAAGTCGGAAACAAGCTGCAATAAGATAAAAGAGGGGGAACGTTCACCCCTCTTTTTTTGCTGCGTCCGTCTCATTCAACGGCAAACGTTATGGGTTGCCGTCGAGCCGCTACGACAATTGCACACCCGCTCGATCTCTACCCGATGGGAGCTTCAGGGGTAGTTGTCCGTTTCCGTCTTCCGCAGGGAGGAATACCTTTATACCAAACCTGTAAAAGGCGGTGTAGATTTGGCGAAAATGCAACGGAAAGGCTCCGCCCCGTTTCGTCCCGCTTCCTCTGCCGTACGACCTTCCCGCAGCGCTCCTCCCGGGTGGGTATCGGGCAATTGGTCGGGCTATGCGGTCCAAGGAAAGAAAAATTCGTATCGTCAGATTTCGGCATACTGGGTCGTTCCCAGAGTGAAACCGAGCAAGCAGGATCGATTTTCCTCGGCCTGGATCGGAATCGACGGCTTCGGGAACCCGTCCCTGATTCAGACGGGCACCGAGCAAGATTCGATCAATGGCAAAACCGTATACTACCCGTGGTGGGAGATCCTGCCCGCTGCCGAAACCCGAATCGATCGTCCGGTCTCGCCGGGAGACCTGATGTTCGCCAAAATCAGCAGACTTCCGAATCGCAAGTGGCTGATTTTGCTTCGCAACAAGACGAAGGGCTGGACGTTCAAGACGATTCAGACCTATACCGGACCGGGGGCGACGGCGGAGTGGATTATGGAAGCTCCCTCTATCGGCAGTGAAATTGCGACCTTGGCCAACTATGGCAAAATCAGATTCTACAGCGGCAAGTTGAATCGCCGAAACGCAAACCTGAAACCGAGCGACCGGGGAATTATGGTTCAGCAAGGCCGAATCGTCTCGACGCCCTCCCTTCCGAACAAAACCAAAAACGGCTTTTACGTCGCCTACGGCTCCAAGCTTCCCCGGTCTCCTCGCTGCAAACGTTAACCGTCTTTCGGACGACGTGGTAATCAGCTGAGTTATTTCCGAAGAACCGCTTCGCCCTTATTTGTCAACCGATATTTTTGCAGCTTGCTGTTCGGTTTGTCCGGTACGGTCATATCGATATAGCCGCCCGTCAAAAGGGGCTGAACATTGCGCTTGAATGCTCTGTGATCGCCGTTCATTCCGATTGCAGCGAAAATTTCTTTACGTGACAGACTCGTAGATTCAAGAGATTTCAGCACTTTCAGCATCATCTCGTTTAACTGTCCAACTTGGTGTCTATCTTCGTGCTCAACTTGGTGCTTTTCCTGTAGGGCAAGTACATCCGCAATCGCTGTCAGTATAAACTCAATGAATGCGGTCGAATCGCCCGCTCGATCAGACGCTCTGAGCGCAGCATAATATTCTCGCTGACGTTCGAAAATAACGGTTTCAGTTGGCAGACTTAAAAAAAGGGAGTCCCACTTGGCCAAAATGACCGTTTGCCACAAGCGACCTATGCGGCCGTTACCATCCATAAATGGATGAATAAACTCAATCTCGTAGTGTACGACAGAGCTTTTCAACAAAGGGTGTACCTCAGCGCTCTTAGCCCAGTCGAACAAATTCTTGATATGTCCGTGAACGAACTCCGCTTTCGGTGCAGCGTGAACAAGATTGTCACCATCGAATATACCCACGCCTTGACTGCGGAATTTCCCTGCATTTTCTACAAGATCGCTCATAATCAGCTTGTGGGCTTTCAGGAAATCTGCGATGGCGAACGGCTCGAACTTCTCAATTTGTGAGTACGCCGCGAAAGCATTCTTAACTTCCAAAATCTCGCTTGGCGAACCAACAACTCGACGGCCATTCACGACATCAGTCACCTGTTCAAGCGACAGCGTGTTATTCTCAATGGCGAGCGACGAATGCACAGAACGTATATTGCGATCTTTGCGGAGCCGCATACTCATGTTTGGTGAAATCATGGGCAATAGTGACGAAATATTCGCAATAAGGTTTACCATTTTGTCAGTTATGACATAAGGCGGCTTCTCAAACATCACAGCCCCTCCTCGCTGTATCTCGTCGGTGGCATCCACTTCATAAGTATCAACTTCATAAGTATCGACGATAAATTCAATTATAACACAGCAGAGTGACGGGCATTAAAGTAAGGAGAAAGCCGTTCTTTACCCTCGGGGGTATCGAACGGCTTTTTATTATGGCTATTGGTAACGGTGAGCAATGGAAATCATGATTGCTCCCCCGCCAACCTAATAGACAGCTCGCGAAGCTGCTCGATCTCCAGCCGGAAGGTGGCGTTCATCTCCTCCGCATCCTTGGAGCGGCCGACGATGCTGTCGAGTACGCCTTCGAGCGACAAATAATATTTGGCGTTGATCGGATAGAGCTGCTTCTCCACCCACGAAGCCGCCGTCAGGATCGGCATCAGCCGCTGCGCTTCCTCCGGGCGGTCCTTCCAATGCCGCAGCAGCCATACGTACAGCTCCGGATGGAAGTTGGCCATCACGCCGCTGTAGCCGGAAATGCCCAGTTTGAGCGACTCCAGCAAGGTCGCCGTATTGGCGTTGTAGATTTTCAGACCGCTGTCCCGAACGGCCTCGGCTCGGCTTCCGAGCAGATCCAGATCGCAGCACGTATCCTTCAGAAACGCAAAACGTCCCGTCTCTACGCACCACCGGAGCAACTCCGGCGTGACCAGACGTTTGTAAGGGTACGGGCATTCGTAGAACCCCAGGGGCAGCTCCTTCGGCAGCCGTTCCAGCAGCTGCGCCAGCCGACTCTTCAGCGTCTCGTCGCTCTCCTCCGGCCCGGCCAGCCGGTTCGTAATGAGCACAAGCGCATCGATGCCTGTTCCGGCCATCGCATTCAGTTCTTCGACCTGCTCGTCAAAGCCGTCCGAGATGTGGCCCGAGGCGATGACCGGCAGGCGGCCGCCCGCCCGGCGCACCGTGTACTCCGCGACTTTCACCCGCTCCTCCAAGCTCAGATAAAACATCTCGCTGGACTGGCATACCGCGAACAGCCCGTCTACGCCTTTAGCCGCGTACCATTCGATCAACCGGGCCAGCGCGTCGTAATCGACTTCCCCTCCCGCCGTATACGGGGTAATCATCGTCGGCCATACGCCGCTGCGGATCGTATTATCCATTTCGAATCTCCTCCTCGGGAACTTTGCGGTTTCCGATCTACTCCGCCAACGGGATATGCCAGAAGGCAATACGCTCGCGCTTCCAGGTATACGTGATATAGAGCTGGCCGTCTCGCGCCACAATGGCCGGATAAGAGTATTCGCCCGGCTGGTTTTCCAGCACGAACTCGTCGCTCCACGAAGCGCCGTTGTCCTTGGAGAAGCTCACGACAAGCGGCGTGCGCGGCGAGTCTGTCGCAAAGCCTGCGACGGGATTATAGACTAATGCAAGCGTTCCGTTCGTGAGCCGGGCCAGATCGATGCCGCTGTTGTTATTAGGCAGCGAGGTAGCGTACGCCATGGACCAAGTCTGTCCCCCGTCCGTGGAATCGCTGCGGAAGATCGCGCCCTCGGTGCTGCGCAGCAGCATATGGACGCTGCCGTTGCCGGTCGTCCACAAGGTCGGCTGGATCAGCCCTTTGGCAAACCATTTTTCCGCGCCCACGTACCGATCCAGATCCATCGGAACGAAGGCGCTCTGCTGCCAAGTCAGTCCTCCGTCGCGCGAAATATCGACGAACGCATGCCAGATCTCCTTGCCCGGACGTTCTTCGTCCCGCCGTTCGACCGAAGATGGAGCCAGCAACGTTCCGTCCTCCAGCCGGATCGGCTTATTGCGCACCGGGCCGCGCCCACCGATATCGCCGGACACCAGTTCGCGCGGCCTGGACCAGGTTCGGCCGCCGTCTTCCGAATGAATAATGCGCGTATGCCAGTCCGCGATTTCGTGACCGACCTTATAATAGAGACTGACCCTTGCGCCGTCCGTATCCAGCACCGGATTCCAATGAGCGATGCCATCCTCGTCCGCGACTTTGACGGGAGCCGACCACTGTCCGTCCACGCGGGAGCTCAGCCAGATGGCGACATCGCTGGCTTTCTCGTGCAGCCCGCCGAACCAGGCGGCCAGTACCTTCCCGTCCGGCAGCACCGCTACCGTAGAAGCATGGCAGCTGGGAAAGGGTCGGTCGTCGCAGAATAGATATTGTTTCTCCGCTTTCTCAATGACCATGAGATCGACCTCTCTTCTTCTGTAAAATGGCTGTACGAGCCGAAGACCGGCACAATGAACGGATAACGGGGCGGGGTTGTCCGCCTATCTCCCGCCGCCGATCTCATTCCTCCTGCTTGCCGGCTTCTCTCGCTTGCCTGCGATAATCGTTGGGCGAAAGCCCTTCGAACTTCTTGAAGGTGCGCAGGAACGTCGTGCGGTCGAAGATGCCGACCTCCTTGGAGATCGCCGCGACCAGCAAGTCGGTGTCGCGAAGCAATTCCTTGGCCTTGTCGATGCGCAATTCGCTGATGAAGCCGGTAATATTGACGTCGTAGGTTTCTTTGAACAGTCTGGAGACGTATTTCAGCGAGACGCCCATCTCCTCGGCGATTTTCTCCAAATGCAGATCGGACGTATAGTGTTCCTCTACGTAGGCCTTGATGGTGGCCGCCAGCTCGCTCGGCTTCCTGGACGGAATTACGTTGGCCGTCCGATCGATGATCCGGTGCAGGAAATCGACCAGCACCCGTTTCCGCTCGGCGTGCAGGGCCGGCAATCTTCCGGGGTTCAGAAGGAGATGTCGATCGTCCGCGGTAAGCAGTCCTTCCGCGTCGATTCCTTGCTCGGACAGAAACCGGCGGCCAGTGGCGTAGACGTTGGCATAAAGCGAGTTTAAGGTATAATGGGCCCCGTCTTTGCGCCGCGCAAGCTCGTCGATCAGTTCGGCTGCGCCGTCTTTGTTGCCGATGCGCAGCAGCTGGAACAGCTTGTTCTCGTCGGCGTATGTGTAGACAAGCTCGCGGGCGGGGTCGTTGACCGTATATTCGACAATTTTATAATCCGGCTCGTCCGTAATTCGCTGCAGCGAAGCCAGACCTTCCCGATAAGTTTGGGCGATCCCCTCGACGCCTTGCCGCACCGTTCCGATTCCGATGTGCAGCCGGCAATATTTCCAGTCGCTGCTGAAGATGTCCACCAGTTCCTGCATGCCTGCCCGGACAGGAGCAATGGAGTCTTCAAGACCCACGTTAAACAGGATGACGTAGAGGGAGTCCCCCGTCTCCAGCACGTGAGCTTTACCATATTGCTTCATTAAACCGTGAAGCAGGTTTTTCATTTTGCTCTCGATTACGATGCGTTCCACGTCCTGAATCTCGATCAGGAACCGTTCCTTGAAGCGGAGACTGACCGCGCAGCAGAGGAAGCCCTCCTGCTCGAACGCCAGGCGGGATCGCATCACCTGCAGCAGGTTCTCCCGCTGTTCCTTGGAGAGCGTGTGGCCCTGCAGCAGCTGGGTCAGGGATTGATCGAGATACTCCTGTGTCATCAGCTCCATCTGGCCGCGATACTCGGACTGGTGATGCAGCAGCCGGTTGATTCCCGCACCGATATGCTGCAGATCCAACGACGAACGCGCGCCCGACGCTTCGCCTTCCGAGCCGCTCTCGAGCGCCTCGCCGATGCGGCGAATCGGCGTATAGATGCGGTAGGAAAATACGAAAGCGAAAACAAGGCTGATCACGCCTAAAATCAGACATAGGCTGACTACGAATTCAAGAATGCCCGAAGCTTGCTGTTTAAAGGCTTCGACCGGCGTCAGCGCGTAGAACGTCCAGCCGATCGAGTCGCTTGCCGACCGTTCGGTCATATAGCGGTTTCCGTCTACCGTGACCTCAATTGCGGCGTCTCTGGAATCGCGCTTCGCCGCAGCGTCCTCGATCCCCTTCAGGACGGCAGTCAGCGCTTGTTCGTTGACGAACTCCGGATCGGAGGCCATAATCAGGCTTCCGTCCTTGTCCGCAACGATAATCCGGCTTGCGCCGTGCTCCAGAATCGGAGCGAACGTGCGCCAGATTTTGTCGACCTGTACGGTCGCCGCCAGAATGGCCCGTTGATCGCCGATCTGGCTTGCGGTCAGAAACGTGATGACGGACTGGCTCCCGAACGAAGTGTTGACCCTCCGCGGCTCGAGAACGTCGACATAACGTACCGTACCGAGCAGACTCGTCCAATACGTCTCATCGTAGCCTTGATAGCTGTAATACTTGGTAAAGTACGGCTTGAAATCGTTAATGCCGCTGCCGTTAAAAACATACTGATCGTCGGCGTAAGCGAACAATTCCTCGACGATGGTATTGACATGGAATTTGGCTTTGGTGAGACTGGCCTGCAGATAGATCAGATTGGCGCGATCCGTCTCGCTCCACTGGCTGCGGGGCTTCAGCAGCTTCAGCACGTTAGAGTCGCTGAAGAAGCTCGTCGAGGTTTCATGGATACGCTGCCAGAAGCTCTCGACCGTATCCGTGGACGCTGTCAGGTTCAAACGCAGCTTTTCCTGGTAGTCCCGCTTCAGACCCGCAACGAAGTTGTTGTAGGTCAGCGCCCCCAACGCGACAAGGGGAAGGAGAAAAGAGAGGAAGGAGAGCAAAATTTTAACGAACAGCTTGTTGACGCGAAAGCTCTCGCGGAATGTCTTCATTTCGCCGCCCTCCCTCCTGCTCTCATCGGATTTTGCGAGTTACTGAACCCGTTTCAAAGCCTCGTTGTAGATGCTCTCCAATTGATCCGATCCCGCCTTGGTCAACTGCTCCGCCCATTGATCAAATTCGGACAGCGGCTTGATTCCGAGAATAAACTTGACCACGTCTTCCTCGAGCGGAGCGATCTTGGAGGTGAGACCCTTGATCAGCTTGCTTTCCTCCGCGGTGAAGGCCGGCGCCAGAGCCGGCGCATACCGCGCGCCCGGATCGTTGACCAGCTCCTCGCCCCAACGAACCAGGTTCGGATCGGACAACTGCTTAAACGGTCCTTCGTCGACGTGAACGGACAACGCGAGCAGGCCTGCGCCGATCTCGGACAGCATAACCCGGGCCGGATCGGTCGATCCCTTGTATTTCTCCAGCGTAGCTTCGGTGATCTGGGCCTGACCGTCGACGATCTCGAAGGTTTCTCCCTCGATCCCGTAATTGGTGACGTTCGTTCCTTCCTCGCCGTACATCCAGTCGAACATGGCGATCACCGCTTCCGGATCCTTCGTCTTGGAGCTGATCGCGTAATTATCGACCAGCCAGCCTTTCGGATAGAGCCAGCCGCGGATTTCCCCCTTAGAATTCTTAAGATAAGGAATGCGATCGAACTTGGCTCCCGGCTCGGTCTGCTGCAAAGCCGCGGTATAGTTGACGGCGAAGGAGTTGTTGTCATAGTAGAAGAACGATCTGCCCGTGCTCATCTTCTCGTCCCAGTTCTGCTTCGTATTGACCGCGAAATCCGGATCAAGCAGGCCTTCGCTGTACAGCTTGTTCAGGTAGGTCAGCACTTCCTTGAACTCCGGTTTGTTTTGCCCGTAAAAATAAGTACCGGCCTGGTCGTCGTAGGTCATCCCGAATCCGCCGCCCATGCCGAAGGCGAAGGCGTCCAGGAAAGCGGGAATTCCGCGGGAGGAGAACGGATAGGAATCCGGGTAAGCTTCCTTCATCTTCTTCAGCGTGTCGTACAGCTCGTCGAAGGTCGTCGGGACCGCCAGATCGAGCTTTTCCAGAATGTCCGTGCGAATCATCGGGGCTTTGCCGCCCTGGATTTTGAAATGCTCCGCAATGGGCAGAGAATACAGCTTCCCGTCGATAAACAGCTTCTTGATCTCCGGATTCGTCTCCATGACCTTCTGGAAGTTCGGCATCCGATCGAAGTAGTCGGAGATCGCCAGGAACATGCCGGTGGTGGCAAACTCCGCCGCATCGCTTGCCGAGACGCCGATGATGTCCGGAATGTTGTTGGTTGCCAGCAGCGCTCTCTTTTTATCTTCATAATTGCTGCCCGGTACCGGCTCCATGTTGATTTTCACGCCCGTCTTCGCGAGGATTTCGCGGATAACGGGTGTGTCCTGCTTAATGGCCTGCGCAGGATTCTCTCCCCGCATCCAGCGAACTTCCACCGTCGGCTTGCTTCCCGAGCCGGAGCTTTCCGCGGGACCCGTATTCCCCGCTTGACCGTTCGAGCTGCTTCCCGAGCTGCAGGCGCTTGCGAGGAGAACCGTGCCAAGCAGCATGCTTGTTAAGACCGTACCCTTTCTAGCCATCTTCTTCGCACCTCTTCTGTGATATTTTATAGTATCAACGCCGGAACATAAACGCAATCGCTTCCCCGCTTCGGCCGGAGGCGCCTCCGGCCGCAATCAGCCTTTGAGGGAACCGATCATCATGCCCTTGACGAAATACTTCTGGATAAACGGATACACCATCACGATGGGAAGAACGGCGATAATAATGACGGCATACTTGATATTCGTGGCCGTTACCGCAGCGTATACTCCGCCCAGCTCCTGCGTCTGGTTGGACATCTCCCCCATCACGACCATGTTGCGCAAAATAATTTGCAAAGGAAACTTGCTCTTCTCGTCAAGATAGATCATGGCGGAGAAAAAGCTGTTCCAATGCCCTACCGCGTAGAACATCGACATGGTGGCGATAATCGGCTTCGATAAAGGCAGCGTGATTTTGATAAAGGACATGAAGTCGCTGGAACCGTCGATATGGGCCGACTCGTACAGCTCATGGGGGATCCCCTGGAAAAAGGTGCGCATGATGATCATGTTCCACACGGCGATGGCCCCCGGGATGACGATTGCCCACATCGTGTTCAGCATGTGAAGCTGCTGCACCAGCAAATACGAAGGGATTAGCCCGCCGCTGAAAAACATCGTAATGACGATAAGCAGCGTGAAAAATCCGCGGCCGTAAAACTCCTTCTTGGACAGCGGGTAGGCGCACATCGCCGTACAGCAGACGTTGATGGCCGTCCCGACCGCCGTATATAGAAGGGTGTTCGCATACGAGCGCCAAATCGACGGATCGTCGAAAATCAGTTCGTAGGTGCTCAGTGTCAGCCCCTTGGGCCAGAAGGCCACCTCCCCTCTCATCACCGCATGCCCGTCGCTCAAAGAGACGACCAAGACGTAATAAAGCGGATAGAAGGTGACGAAGACCAATCCGAGCATGAACAGCACGTTGGCGCCGTCGAACAGATGAGAGCTGAATCCCCGCTTGATCGTGTAACCCCGTTTTTTTACCATAAGCTCGTTTCACTCACTTTCTTGCTGATCGCGTTGCCGATGCTCAGGAAAACCAGCGCGATGACGGAGTTGAACAGGCCTACGGCCGTCGCGTAGCTGAAGTCGCTGGACACGAGTCCGCGCCGGTAGACGTAGGTGGCGATAATATCCGACGTCTCGAAGTTGGCTCCGTTGGAGAGGAGCAGCACCTTCTCGAAGGAGACGGACATAATGGCTCCGATGCTGAACAGCAGCATAATAATGATCGTCGGAGCGATGCCGGGCAGCGTGACGTGCCGGATCTGCTTCCATCGGTTGGCGCCGTCCATTCTGGCCGCTTCGTAAAGCTGCGGATCGATGTTCGTCAGCGCGGCGAGATAGATGATCGAACCCCAGCCGACTCCCTGCCAGATTTCCGAAGAGACGTAGATCGTGCGGAACCAGTCGGGAATCATCAGGAAGTGGATCGGCTTCATCCCAAGAAAATGAAGAAACTGATTCACGATGCCGTCAAAAGAAAGAAAATTGACGAGAATGCCGCAGACGACGACGGTGGACAGAAAATGCGGCAGGTAGCTCACCGTCTGCACGAACCGTTTGAACAATTGGCCTCTGAGTTCGTTCAACAGCAGCGCCAGTATGATCGGTGCCGGGAACGCGAACAGAATCTGGTACAGACCGATCATCAGCGTATTGCGGATAAGCTTGTAGAAGTAGGAGTCGGACAGAAAATCCCGGAAGTATTCCAGGCCCACCCACTCGCTCCCCCATATCCCCTTGAAAACGGTGTAGTCCTTAAAAGCGATGATGATGCCGAACATGGGAACGTAATGAAAGACGATAAAATAAAGCAGCGGAATGGCGAACATGGCGTAGAAAAATCGGCTCTTCTTAATGGATCTCCAGACTTGCCGCTCGCTGGGGCGGTGAAGTGCGGAGGCCTCGACTGTGACGGCTTGCCGGGCTCTCATGGCTCCTGACTCCCTTCGGGGTAACGGGTATCGCAAACGCCTTTCGCTTGCTCATCCTGAGATTAATGACGGGAGCCGTTGGCGGCAAGAAGCAACATCCCGAACACGCTGCATTTTTCTTGATCTGGGCGGGAGGCCTTTTTCTACCTTGATGCAGATTTCCCCTTGGACGCTTATACAGCCCGCTTTTCATGAGAATTCGGTTTAGGTTTACACTTTTCCGGAAATAATGTAAGTTATAATTAACAACTTTCGAGGGGTTATAGGGATGATGAACTTTATTACGGATGAGAAGATTTTGAAAGTGCTTCGAGGGTACAACGACTGGTGGAGCACAAATCAAATATCGTCGGACCTGACGAAACCGGTCAAACGACTGGCTTATTACGAAGCCAAAAAAATATTCGAGCATCCGCAAATTAGAAGAGAAATTATTTTGTCCGGACCTCGTCGCGTTGGAAAGACCACGATCATGTACCAAACCATCGAGGATTGCTTACAGCGGGGGGTTCCTTCAAAAAGCATTTTGTATGTTTCCTTCGACCATCCCATGCTAAAGCTATGCGATATCGGAAGAATACTCGAGGTTTTCCAGAATAACTTAAATCCCGATGAGCGCGAGCTCCACCTCTTCTTCGATGAGATTCAATACGCTCAAGATTGGGATCTATGGTTAAAGACGCTTTACGACCGTAACCCCGGCTTCCGGATCATGGCAACCGGCTCGGCAAGCCCCGTACTTGCCGAGAAAGCAAAAGAGAGCGGCGTAGGCCGCTGGACAACCATCCGTATCCCAACGCTTTCTTTTTACGAATATATTGATCTCATGGAGGTTCCAAAACCGGAGCTGGCCAAGGATACTTTTCCAACCGCACTAGGTTCGTTGGAAGCGGCGAAGCTGGCCCAGGTGATGATGAGTTTAGAGCCCCTGCAAAAACATTTCCATCGCTATTTGCTGGTTGGCGGCTTCCCCGAAGTCGCTATGGCGGACGATGTCCATTTAGCCCAAAAAATCATTAGGGAAGATGTCGTAGATAAGGTTCTGAAACGTGATATGGTCTCCCTGTTCCCCATTCGCAATGTTGCGGAATTGGAACAAATCTTCCTCTACCTGTGTATGATAAGCGGAAATATTGTCGTTCAAGATACCATCGCCAAAGAAGTGGGCGTTTCGAGGCAAACGGTCGCGAATTACATGGATTTTTTGGAACAGGCCAATTTGATTTATATCAGTCCCCCTACGGAGCAAACCGGAAAAAAGGTGCTCAAGGCCCGGCCAAAGATTTATTTGGCGGATGCCGCTATTCGAAATGCCGTACTGATGATCGGCGAGGAAGTGCTCACCGATTCGGATGAAATGGGAATGATTATCGAAACGGCCATCTATAAGCATGTCCATTCCTTTAACTACCTGGACACGACCCAAGTCGGTTATTATCGAGATCCGAAAACGGACAAAGAAATTGACATCATCGTGACCTATCGCACCCTGTCCAAGATTCTGATTGAGGTGAAATACCGCGAGAACACGGGATTGTCCCCTAAGGAAGCAATTGTAGAGTGGGCCAATGACGCGAAAAGCGCGGCTGCAATTGTCGTTACCAAAAACAGCTCGGATTACGGCAACACGAGCCATCCTACCAGAACCCCGATCACGAAAATCCCTGCCTTTGCTTTCCTGTATCTGCTCGGTCATGCGGAATACACAAGGTATTTAGACTCTATAAAGGGAAAATAGGGTCAGCCGCAAACCAAAGCAGCCCACCCCACGATTGAGGCGGACTGCTTTTCGTTGTTTTATGAGGGTTCACCCAACGCCCTTAACCGCCAGAAAATCGTTGACGAGGATCGTGTCGATCCCATGCTTCAAGAAATAGTCGGCTTCCTGCGGATGATCGCTCCAGAATAGATTGCATCTCATCCCGTGATGATGGGCCCGATCGATCATATCCTTCGTCAGGTACAGCTTGCAGAACTGCACCCTCTCGCAATCATACTTCAAGGCGTTCTCCACGATCGTATAATTCATATGCCCTTCCAGACAATTGCGGCTCAAATGGGGGGCGATGTTCTTCGCGGTCATCAGCACATCCTTCTCGCCCGTAATATAGACGTAATCCCGGCAATCGTACTTGTCGATGAGATCGGAGATTTTACGGAATATCGCGGGATCGTAAGATTCGACGGCCGGATTGTTCTCCCATTCCAATTCCTCTTGAATGATGACTTTCTCGTGAGGCCCTTCCATATCGATCAGAATTTGCTCCTTCAACACCTTGCGCAGTTCGAGGCCGCGCTGGCGCATTTGCGGCGACGGCGTGTACCCGGTGTCTACGGACTTCAGATGAATATTCATAATCGTTTTTTTAGCGAGTAAAGCAAGCACTTCCTCGAAGGAAGGAAACCGGGTGCCTTTGAATCGGGGATCGAACCAGGACCCCATATCCAGCTTCCGGATGTCGGCCATCGCAAGCTCGGTAAGCTTGCCCGTCCCGTTCGACGTCCGGTCCACCGTCGTGTCGTGGCAGACAACAAGGTCTCCGTCCTTCGTCGGCCACAGGTCGAACTCGATTTCTTCGGCGCCGAGGGCGACAGCCATGGCGAGAGCGGGAAGCGAGTTCTCGGGAGCGACATTGTTAAAGCCGCGGTGCGAGCACAGGCGAGGATACTTCTGTTCCCGTTCCGATAACACAGGTCCGATTCTCATTGTTCGTACTCCTCTCGGTGGGCAATCAGGTTTTATTTCTAAGCTTAGGGTCGAGCTTATCACGCAACCAATCGCCGGTCAAAGAAATTTGCAGGATCAGCAGCACGATGAGCGCGCTTGGAATAACCGCCATCCACCAGCTCTGCAGCAAGTAATTTCGACCGTCGCTAACCATGACGCCCAGGGACGTCTCCGGAGGCTGAATGCCGAGCCCGATGTACGACAAGGCGCTCTCCAGCAAAATGAAGGAGCTGAGATTCATCGTTGCATAGACGATAAGCGGCGACGCGATATTGGTCAGAATATGCTCGAAAAAAATACGCGCCTTCGATGCTCCGAGAGATCGGCTGCTCTCCACGAAGTTGGCCTCTTTCAGCTGAATGACCTGGCTGCGCACAAGACGCGCGAATCCCGGCCAGCCGGTGACTCCGATGACGATGATCACGGTAAGGGCGTCGGACCCCATAATGGTTGCGCAAATAATGCCGATAAAGGTGGTCGGAACCGAAAGCTGCGCATCGGTAATGAAGGACAGGACAAGGTCGGTGACGCCCCCGTTCAGCCCGCTGAGCACACCCATGACCAGTCCGAATACCGTGGCCAGCACCATGCCGAGAAAAGCGATGATCAAGGAAGTCCGGGTAGCATACAGCAATCGGATTCCCACATCCCGCCCCAAGCTGTCCGTCCCGAACAGAAAGCTCGACTCCGGATCGATAAAGCGCGGAGGCTTAAAGCGGGAGGTCAGTTCGGTATCGGACAGATCGATGGGGAACAGCGCCGGCGCGAGCAGGGCAGCGATCGCGACGAGGCCGAATGTCGTCATCAAGATCAGAATAAACGGTGGTATTTTCATCGGATCTCCTTCAGCTTTTCACCCGTATTCGCGGATCCAGAATCGAATAGGATAGATCCACCAACAGGTTTATGAATGTAATCGAGATACAAATCATCATCACACCGAACTGGACGACGGGAAAATCGCGCTGCCTTGCGCTGCTCACAATGAGCGAGCCGATTCCCGGCCACGCGAACACCGTTTCGACAATGACGGAGCCGCCGATAATCGTGCTGAGCTGCGCGCCAAGCATGGTAACGACCGGGATCAGCGAATTCCGCAAAGCATGCTTGTAGACGACCGCCCATTCGTTCACGCCTTTGGCCCGGGCGCTCTCCAGATAGTCCTGTCCGACGACATCCAGCATGGAGCTGCGCGTGAGCCTCGCCACGCTGGCGGTCGGTCCTACCGCCATGGCAATTACCGGCAGCACATAATGAGCGGCGGTTCCGTAGCTGCCGCTGGGCAGAAGATGCATATACAGGGAGAAGACAATGATCAACAGAATGCCCAGCACAAAGTTCGGGATCGTATAACCCGCGATCGAGAAAGTCATCGTGATCCGATCCCAAAAGGTATTGTGCTTCACGGCGGCCAGCACGCCGAGCGGTATGCCCAGCAGGATGGTCACCAGAAAAACAATCGCACCGAGCGTAAACGTCGCGACAAAACGTTCCGCGAACAGATCCGACACGGGCCTTGCATAATAGTAGCTGTTGCCGGTATCCCCGGTCAGGATGCCGCCGAAGGCTCTGAAATACTGCTCCCACAGCGGAAAGTCGAGGCCCAGATTATGCCGCACTTGCGCGATGGCTTCCTCGGAGCCGCCCTCGCTCAGGATCCAGTCCACGGGGTCTCCGGTCACTCGAGTCAGGATGAAAACCATCGTCCAGACGAAGAGTACGGTTAGAACGGCCTTACCTGCTCTTACTGTAATATATCTCGTCATGAGGCACCTACCTCGTCGTTCACCAAATGGCATGCCGCATAGTGATCTTCACTCACTTGCTTGAATTCGGGCTTGATGTGGCACTTGTCCATCGCCTGCGGGCATCTCGAGCGGAAAGGGCAGCCCGCAGGCGCGTGGATCGGGCTTGGAAGATCGCCTTCAAGAATAATTCTGTCTTTCGCGACAGCCGGATTAGGCTTCGGGATCGCGCTCATTAACGCTTGAGTGTAAGGGTGCCGCGCATTGCCGAACAAATCTCTTTTACTCGCGATCTCCATCACCTGACCGAGGTACATCACCATAATTCGGTCACTGACATGCTTGATTACGCTCATATCATGAGAAATAAAGACATACGTGAGACCCCTCATTTTTTTCAAGGAAGCGAATAGGTTCAGAACCTGCGCTTGAATGGAAACATCGAGCGCGGATACCGGTTCGTCGCATACGATCAGTTCCGGATTCAGCATAAGCGCGCGGGCGATGCCGATCCGCTGTCGCTGGCCTCCGCTGAATTCATGGGGAAATCTCCGAAGCGCGTCGGCGGATAAACCCACCTGCTCCATAATGGGAAGCACGATCTTGTTTTTTTCTTCTTTGCTTAGGCGCTCATGAATCCGCAAAGGCTCCTCGACGATGCGACGAACGTTCATACGCGGGTCCAGAGAGGAATAGGGGTCCTGGAAAATCATCTGGATATTTCGACGCATGGATAGCGGCATATTCGACCGAACCGGCTTCCCGTTTAACCGGATTTCGCCGCCGCTCAGCTCGGCAAGACCCATAATCAGCTTGGCCAGCGTACTCTTCCCGCACCCCGATTCGCCGATGACGCCCAAAGTTTCGCCCCTGTACAGCTTAAAGCTGACGTTGTCCACCGCCTTGACGGTGCCGATATTTTTCTTGCTTATGAACCCTTTGGTCACCGGATAGTGTTTACGGGCTGCTATGACTTCCAGTATCAGGTCATTGTCCATGGTCCGAATCCTTCTCCCGTGCGTATAACCAGCAGCGAACGGAGCGCCCTTCGCCTATCGGAATCGAAGGCGGCTCTTGTTCGCGGCATCGGGTAAAAACATGATCGCAGCGGCTGCAGAATCGACAGCTGCTGACCGGCGCCCGGAAATGGGGGACTTGGCCCGGTATCGCATACAGCTCCTCTTTGTCCTCTTCGAGACTGGGAATGGACGCAAGCAGACCGCGGGTATACGGATGCAGGGGGTTCGCGAAGACATCCGTGCATGTGCCCTCTTCCATGACGACGCCGCCGTACATGACCAGCATGCGGTCGCACATCTCGGCGATCACGCCCATATTGTGCGTAATCAGGATAACGCTCATATTCAGCTCGTCGCGGATTTCGGAGAGGAGCTCCAGGATTTGCGATTGAATGGTAACATCCAAAGCCGTGGTCGGCTCATCCGCCAACATAATTTCAGGCTGGCAGGCCAAAGCCATCGCAATCAGCACCCGCTGCTGCATCCCGCCGGACAGCTGATGGGGATAATCGTCCAGCCGCAGCTCCGGCGAAGGGATATTGACCTGCTTCAGCAAGTGCAAAGCCCTGTCCCGGGCTTCCGCCCGAGACATGGACTCATGGGTCCGTATCGCTTCCTGAATCTGATTGCCGATCGTATACACCGGATTTAACGAGGATAACGGATTCTGAAAAACCATGGCTATCGATTTGCCCCGAATGCCGCGCATTTCCCGCCCGCTCAGCTTCAGCAGATCCTTCCCGTGAAACAGCACTTTCCCGTTTACGATCCGCGTCGTGTTCTTGTCCAGCAAACGGATGATCGAGCGTACGACCGTGCTCTTGCCGCTGCCCGACTCTCCAACGATACCCAGCACTTCTCCCTTGGCAAGCGTAAAGCTCACACCGTCAACGGCCGGGACGGCCTGCTTTCCCGCGCGATAATAAGTTTGCAGATTTTGCACGTCCAGAATGGTTTCCATGGTCCGTCTTCTTCCCTTGTTTACTTGACTTTCAAGTCCGCCGCTCTGAACGGCGTAATCTGATTCGCGGCATAGAACATGTCCCAATCCAGGCCGTCGCGAATGCCGTAGTAATCCTCGGCCTGATAGAGGTAGGTTCCGGGAGCGTACGTATCGAACATTCTCAGAAGCTCCTCGGACAGCTTGTACTTCTCCTGCGGATCGTTCGTCTCCGTCAGCTTCTGACCTGCCGCTTTGAAGTCTTCCGGCATGTCGAGCCAGGTGTTCTGCGCCGGTCCCGAACCCGGTCCGAACAGAAGCCACAGCGCGCCCAGCGGGCTGTCAAAGCGGGAAGCGCTGGACCATGCCCGAACATGCTTGAAATCCCATCCCAGCTTCTCCTTATACACCACTTTGGCGTTAACGCCGATGTCCTTCCACATGTCGACAATCGCTTCGCCGGCCTGGTTGCCGTTCATGTAATAACCGTTCAGCATTTCGATCTCGATCTCGGTTCCGTCATAACCGGATTCTTGCACCAGCTGCTTGGCCTTCTCCACGTCGAATTGAACGCCCGGATAATCTTCCGGCTTGACATACGTGCCCGAGGCTGCGTAGGAATCGAACTGATGGCCGTTCGGAACCGAAGCATACTCTCCCCACAGGGTATCGACCAGGAGCTGCCTGTTCATGCCGATCGTCAGCGCCTGGCGGAATTTCTCGTTGGCCATCGGGCCGCCCGCCGTATTGAATACATAGATATGAATATTTTTGATCGGGGTGCCTACCACGTTAACGCCTTTGTTCGACTTCAAAGCATCGACCATATCCGCCGTTACGTCATTGATAATATCGACTTCGCCGTTAATCAACGCCGTCATTCTTGCCGAAGTCTCGGGATAAACGATCATCTCGATATTCTTAAACGCCGGGGCGTCTCCCCAGAAACCGTCATACCGCGTCAACACGATCTTCTCCGGAGAATAGGAGGTCATCTGGTAGGGGCCGGTGCCGATCGGTTTCGTCTTGAAAGCCTCGTCGCCGATTTCCGTAAGATAATCCTTGGGCACGATGCTGGCGCCCCAGATGGAGCCGAGCCGCTCCAGGAACGAAGAGTCCACGATCTTGGTCTTGAATCTGACCGTCAAATCGTCCACCACCTCGATCGATTCGAGCGTTTCATAGAGCAGCTTGACCGTACCGTCGCCATAACCGTTCAGGAAGCGGTCAAAGGTGAATTTCACGTCTTCCGCCGTGCAAGGCTCGCCGTTCTGGAAGGTCACGCCCTTGCGGATTTTGACCTCCAACGTTTTGTCGTCCACCCAGTTGTAGCTTTCCGCGAGCTGTCCGACGATCTGCCCTTCCTTATTTGTAGTCAACAGCGTATCGAAAATGTTGTAAAAGACTTTGATGCTGGCGATCCCGATGCTGTATCCGGGGTCGAACTGCGTAGACGATGCGGCCAGCGCTACTTTTAACGTGTCGTTATTCGGCGTCGCGACTGCGGAAGACTGGCCGGCCGGCTGGCTCGAACCGGAAGCCTCGCTCGGACTTGCCCCTTGGCTGCCGGCATTGCCGTTATTGCCCGCCGCGGAGCATGCGCTCAGTACAAGGATGATCAACAGCAGGGATAGCATCGTGAACTTGCTCTTCATTGGTAAATCTCCTCCCATTTTTAATCGCTATTTTTAAAAGTTTGAAGCTATAAAAAATAGAGGCCAGCAGAAAAGATTACAACAAATCGTATCGAGCTCCGTTTCGGGACTCGCCGACTTTGTCATAAGGTTTTCTCTAAGCCTCCACCTTATAGCTATTCAATTTGCTGGCTCCATTTACTTGATCTCATTGTATCTCCGGACTTTCAACAGGCCATTAACATCAAGTAAATTGAATGTAAAATAAAATCCGCCAAAACCTCCGTCAACAAATGCGGCAAAATCGGTCCATCGTCTCGATGACGCCCTTGTCCCAGCCGTGTTCGCAAACAAAATCCGCGTAATTCAGCAGTTCGGGGTACGAATTGGATACGGCAGCGCCGATTCCCGCTTCCGTCAGCATCTCCTTGTCGTTCATATGATTGCCGATCGCCAGAATTTCTTCCTTCGGGATCCCCAGCCTCTCTGCGAGCTTAAGCATGGTCTTCCCTTTGTTCTCGCCTTTCTTGACGATCTCAAAAAAGTCCTCTTCGCTGCGAATGAAGCCATTCTGTCCGCTGACGTCCATCCGATGCCGATGCCACAGGGACAAGCTGAGTTCGTACGGACCGACCAATACCGCTTTAAGCGCCTTGATCCGCAGCAGTTCGTCCTTGCGTGCCGGAATAACCTCACAGTTCACTTTCTCTTTGTCGCAAAACCGGTTGATGCCCTGTTCGCTGCCAAATCCGAAAACGTTGTTATGCTCGAATAACAGAACCGCGATTCCGCTGTTCCCGGCCTCTATCAGCAAATCCGCCATTACGTCCGTGGCCAGGCCGGATTCGTAATAGATCGTCGACGGGTCCGCCAGAACGGCGCCGTTGCACAGAATGACCGGTACATGGATCGAAGTCTGCTCTACAATGCGTTTGGTCGCATACCAGTTTCTTCCTGTCGCTATGGTGAACAATCCGCCCTGCTTCGTATACGTCCTTACCCTGTCCATCAGCTCGTCGCTCAACCGGTGACTTTCATCCAGCAATGTACCGTCCAAATCGCTTACAACCAATCGTATTTTGCGCATTTGATCTACTCCGTCGTTTTTTTTGGACAACAACAAAAAGCCTTGCAGGATACCAACGGGACGCAGTCCTTGTGCGTCTGGTACATGCAGGCTTTCTCCGATTCTCCACCTGAAAGTATTCATTTTCCATCTTAGTTCATCTTAATCAGGATCGTTAAGAGGATCGTTAATTCAACGTTAACTTGATGTTAATTTTTGTCGTAAAGCCCGGATTGGGACAAACGGCGTTATATAATACAGGTAAAACGGTACGAGGTGTGCGCCATGAGAAACGATCTATTTCGTAAACACGCGCTTGTTGCGGCCTGCGAGTATCCTCAAATGAAAGCGGCCATCGATTCGGAAGTCGACGCAATCATCTACATGAACGGCGATCTGAACGATATGGTATCCAACACTTTCAAAGAATACTGCCGGCAGAAACGCGTCTTCATCCATATCGATCTGCTGAAAGGGTTGAGCAGCGACAAGGAATCCCTTCAGTTCATTCAGAGATACGTGAGGCCTTACGGCATTGTATCGACCAAGAGCAATATCATCAAGTCCGCCAAAAAGGAAGGGCTGGTCACGATCCAGCGGGTATTCCTGATCGATACGAAATCCTATAACACCTCGATTGAAGCCATCAGCCATAACGACCCGGATTGCGTGGAGGTCATGCCCGCCATAGCCCCTTCCATTGTAAAAAGCTACAAGCAGCAACTGCCGTCCATCTCGATTATTCTCGGCGGTCTGGTCAGCGAAGAAAGCCACATCTCCGAGGCGTTCAAGCAGGGGGCGGACGCGGTGTCCCTGTCGAAAACTTCCTTGTGGAACTATCGTCCGGCTATGAAAAAATGATCCCTAGCGGGATCAACTCACGGACGACTCCTTTTTCTTCTTTTCCGGTTTTCTCTTTTTCGTTACTCCCCCGGAGATACCCGGGGGACGTCCTGGCTTATCGATCTTACTAGAGGGAGTGCTCTTCCGCCAGCCTTAGAGACAGCTCGCGCACCTGTTCGACCTCCAGCCGGAAGGTGGCGTTCATCTCCCCCGCATCCTTGGAGCGGCCGACGATGCTGTCGAGCACCCCTTCGAGCTTCAAATAATACTTGGCGTTGATCGGATACAGCTGCTTCTCCACCCACGACGCCATCGTCAGGATCGGCATCAGCCGCTGCGCATCCTCCCGACGATCTTTCCAATGCCGCAGCAACCAGACGTACAGTTCCGGATGGAAGTTCGCCATCACGCCGCTGTATCCCGAGATGCCGAATTTCAGCGATTCCAGCAAGGTGGTCGTATTCGCATTATAGATTTTCAGCCCGCTGTCCCGAACGGCTTCCATCCGGCTCCTCAGTTGATCCAAATCGCAGCAGGTGTCTTTAAGAAACGCAAACCGTCCCGTCTCCGCGCACCAGCGGAGCAATTCCGGCGTGATCAAGCGCTTGTAGGGATACGGACATTCGTAGAAGCCCAGTGGCAGCTCCCTCGGAAGCCGCTCCAGCAACCGCTCCAGCCTCTTCTTCAGCGTCTCGTCGCTCTCCTCCGGTCCGGCCAGCCGATTCGTAATGAGTACGAGCGCGTCGATGCCGGTCGCGGCCATCGCGTTCAGCTCCTCGATCTGCTCCTCGAAGCCGTCGGCAATATGTCCGGAGGCGATGACCGGCACGCGGCCGGCCGCCCGGCGCACCGTGTATTCCGCGACCTTCACCCGCTCCTCCAAGCTCAGATAGAACATCTCGCTGGACTGACAGACCGCGAACAAGCCGTCCACGCCTCTGTCCAAATACCATTCGATCAGCCGTCCCAAGGCGTCGTAATCGACTTCTCCTCCCTCCGTGTACGGGGTCAGCATCGTCGGCCATACGCCGCTGCGGATCGTCTCGTTCATCTCGGCTCTCTTCCTTCCCTATTTGTTCTTGCGAATCTGAATCGGCTCGAAAATGCCATAAGGATGCACGATGTATTCCGAAGTATACTCCACGCCTTCCGTGCGGAATGATTCCCAGCCCGTTGAAGGAACGGCTCCCCGCGCCTGATGGAACGGCCCGAACAAATTGCGCGGGCTGCCCGCAACTTCGATATCCAAGCGATTGACTCCGCTACGAAGCAGGCCCGTAATGTCCAACCCGTTCGCCGCCCGCCAAGGAACGGCTCCCGCTTCAACTCCGTTAACGGTCACGTCCAGCGTTACCGCCGAATAGTCGCCCATGAACAGGTACGCGCGTTCTCCCGTTTCCATCCGGCAATCGAAGTCAAAGTGATAAACGATACTGCCCGCATAATGAAAATAGCCCTGCAAACCCCAATCCCCGAACCTCAGCCGCTCCGGCTCGGCGACAATCGTCCGCTCGGAACTTACGCCGAAGTCTCCGATCAGATAACAGTCCTCCAACTCCATCCGGTTCAGATAGGCACAGGAAAGAATCAGCTCGTTCTCACCCAAGCGCATTCCCTCCAACCGTACCTTGCGAATGGCCCTATCCACGAACCAGCCTTCCGCCCCGTCCGGCGCCTGCACCCCGTTCAAGGACACCGTGAAGTGCTCGGCCTCCTCCAGCGCCAGATAGACTGGATTCTGCGGCAGCGTCTCTACTCTGAACCGAAAGCGCAGCTCCACGGGCGTTCCATCCCGCGAATGCGGCTCTTCGATCCACTTGTACCGCTGAGGCAGCCCGTTATAATAAATCTGCCGCATGCCGAGACGTTCGCGAATGTCGCGCTGCGCCTGCCAGACGTCCATCTCCCCCGACCAGGGTCCGCTATCCATCCGATATGCGCAGTTGTCCAATACGAGCGCGTTCGGCATCGTCCGGGTGAAGGAGCAGGAGGGACCGAGCGAAGCGTGCAGCTTCACCGCAAAAGGATTCAGCGCCGTCTCCCCGTCGTCGACGAGCGGCGGTGCCGCGGCCGGACTGCCCTCCTTGGAGATAAAGTACAGCTTGGAGCCAGACGGCGGGAAGCTCGCTTCCAGCGCCATTCCGCCGTCCCCCGTCGGTTCCGCGCCGACTTCGAAGACGTCCCCGGTCAAAGGGTTCCATTCCTCCACCCTTCCCGAGAAAGCTGTCGTCAGCCGCACGTTCAGCGCCTTCTCTCGGTCGTTGTTCACGACAAACAGCGTATGGCCGTCTTCCTGTTCTTTAAGTAAATACAGCAATTCCGGGGCTTCGTTCATAAATTCGCTTACGAGACTGACCCGGCGGGGCAGGACATTCTCCAGCGCCGGAACGACCGCCCGCTCGCTCGGTACGACGATCATATTCGGATGCGCGAACAACGTCCGAACGCGGTCGTCCGCCCGCCCTTCGATCATCTCCGGCACAGGAGCTGCGGCGATCGCCCGTCCGCCCGCCTCCAGAAAGGCCTGCAGCAGCCGATACGTGCTGTCCAGCATTGTCCGCATCGCGGGAACGATAACCGCATGATAGCCGGCCTGCCCTACGAACAAGCGATTCGTCTCTACTCGCCCGGCCTCTGCCATAATCGTCTCGTCCCCCAGATCGAAATCGTAGTGCGCGCCGAGCAGCCCTCTCAGGAAGCCGTTGAACTCGTCGCCGTAACGATTGATGCCGGGAATGTCGCGGTCCTTGTTGCGATCGGGGATGCCGTACGGATTCGCTCCCAGCAGCGACCAAGCGGTCGAAGCCGGATGGAGGACGAGCACGTCGCGCACCGCCGTACCCGGCGTCATGACCGCTCCGATCCGCGCGAAGTAATCCTCGACGACGCGATTGCGGTTCCACCAGGTCGTATTGTAGCTAAATACCGGGGGGTAATCCCGCTTCCGACAGCCCTTGAGCGAATAAAGCGCAAGGTGCTGCGAACGCAAATTCACGCCCAGCACGTATTGAAAGTCGCCGACCCACTTCTGTCCCTCGAAGGTAAACTCCCAGCCCGTGCAGCCGTACGTTTCCGTAATGACCCTCTGTCTGCCGTATTGATTGGCCACGCTGGTGCATTGCTTTACCGTGATCGTCTCGTCGGTCTGCTCCATCAGCATGTCGATGCCGGGTACGTGCTGGTAACGGTAGTTCGGCATGATCGCCCCGCAGACGCGCGTCGCCACGCCGAGCTTGTTCTCCCACAGGTAATGTCCGGTGAACAGCAGTCCGTTGTCCTCGCACCATCTTCCGAGCTGTCCGGAGTACGACTCGGAGAACAGCTCGGAGATCGTGCGCCAGTAATCGTGGCGGGCGGCCGCCGACGGCTCGCCGTTGAAGAAAACGTAAGGAATCGTATCCAGCACGTCCGTTCCCCGCTTCTCTCGGTAATAATCAGGAAGCGAATACGTCCACGGCAGCCAGCCTCTGCCTTCGGTGAACTTGCAATGCCGGTCGGCCGCACTCGGCTCGTCCGTGAACACCCCGGCGATCGTCTTGCCGAACTGCTCTCCCGCCGCCTCCTTATACGCTTCGTAAGTCGTCTCGATGAACAGCCGGACGGAATCCGGATTGAGCGTATCGTGCGGAGATTCGTCGTTGAACCATTCGCATGCTTCCGCCACCTCTATCCGCAGCGCGAGCAGCGCTTCCCCTTCGCCCGGCTGCGGGTAGCGGATGCCCGGACGGCATTCCAGCCGCTCGCAGCGGCTTATCTCCATCCCGTCGATCTCGGCCCGAAACAGCGCAACGAAGGACTCATCCGCCTCCGTCGCTTCCCGAACGACCTCGATCGTCAGCCCTTTAGCCCGATAAGCATCGCCCATAGACGGAACGATGCCGCCTGCAGAGCCGGATGGCCAGCGATCCTCGTCATAGATCCACGCAGTCATCCCCCGCTCGGAGGCGGCTTGGACGGCCGTACGGACATGCTCCATCCATTCCTCGCTCATATAGCGGGTTTCCAGCCCGTCCCGCGAATGCATGAAGAAGCCGCCCGCTCCCTGTTCCTTCATGCTCTTGATCTGCCGTTCCAGCTCGTCCCGCTCCAGCTTGTCGTTCCAGGCCCAGAACGGCGCGGAGCGGAACTCCGCACCCGGATTGCGGAACGCTTCCCTCAAACTCGTCGATTCCATTGCTTACCGTTCTCCTTTCCGCTCACCCTTTTACCGAACCGAGCATTGCGCCTTGAACGAAATATTTCTGCACGAACGGATAAATGCACAGCACGGGAAGAATCGCCACGTAGACGACCGCGTACTTGATCGTAGCCGACATCGTCGCCATATCGGCGCCCATCTGCGTTGTCTGCGAAGCCATATCGCCTTGAATGACGATGTTGCGCAGGATAATCTGCAGCGGGTACAGCTCCTTCTCGTTCAGATAGATCAGCGCGGGGAAGAAGCTGTTCCACTGTCCGACCGCATAGAACAGGAACATCGTGGCCATGACCGGCATCGACAGCGGCAGCACGATCTGCAGCAGCGTCCGGTACTCCCCCGCTCCGTCGACGGTCGCGGATTCGTGAAGCGCTTCGGGAATTTGTTCGAAGAACGTTCGCATGAGAATCATATTGAACACGCTGATCGCCGTAGGAATGACAAGCGCCCAGATTGTGTCGACCATGCCAAGCCCGTGCACGACCATGAAACGAGGAATCAACCCCCCGTCGAAAAACATCGTGAAAATAACAAACAGCGAGAAGACCGCCCGTCCGTAGAAATGGTTGCGGGACAGCGGATACGCGCACAGCGTTGTCAGCACCAGACTGATGAGCGTTCCCAGCGCCGTATAGAGAATCGTATTGCCGTACGACCGCAGCACGGCGGGATCGTCGAACACGTACTTGTAAGCCTGCAGGTTGATCCCTTTCGGAAGCCACAGCACCTCGCCGCGGCTGACCGCTCCGCCCGAGCTGATCGACACGATGCCCATATAATAGAGCGGATACAGCGTAATTACGATCAGCAGCAGCATCAGAACGAGATTAACCCCGTCGAACCATGTTTTTTTGGTTGTCATCGCTCTCTCCCCTTAGAACAGCCTGGCGCCGTTGAATTTTTTCGAGAGCTGGTTGGCGGAGATGACGAGCACGAACGACAGCACCGATTGGAAAATGCCGACCGCGGCCGCGAAGCTGAAGTCGCTGTCGATCAGCCCTCTGCGATACACATAGGTTTGAATAACATCCGCCGTCTCATAAGTCGGTCCGCTGTACAGCAGCAGGATTTTTTCGAAGCCGACGGACAGCATATGACCGAGATTCAGCAGCAGCATGACCATGATGACCGTCATAATGCCGGGAATCGTAATGTGACGCATTTTCTTCCACCGGCTGGCGCCGTCGATCGTCGCCGCCTCATAGAGCGTCGGGTCGATGCCGGTCAACGCGGCCAAATAGATGATCGAACCCCAACCGAGCCCCTGCCAGATGTCCGAGCCGATGAAGATCGTCCGGAACCACTCCGACATCGACAGGAAGGTGATCGGATCGCCTCCAAGCATGCCCCGGAACTGATTGATCAAGCCGTCCGAGGACAGGAAGTTGACCAGCATGCCCGCCACGACCACGGTGGACAGGAAATGCGGAATATACGTAATCGACTGGACGAACCGCTTGAACAGTTGGAGGCGCAGCTCGTTCAGGAGAAGCGCGAAGACGATCGGCGCCGGAAAAAAGAAAATCAACGAATACAGATTCAGCAGAACGGTATTGCGGACCACTTGCCAGAAGTAGGAGTCGTTCAGGAATTGCTCGAAATATTTCGTTCCGGCCCAGGAGCTTCCGAAGAAGCCTTTCACGATCGAATAATCCTGGAAAGCCATCAGATTGCCGACCATCGGCGCATAATGAAAGATCAGAAAATAAATCAGCGGAAATGCAAACATCGCGTACAGCGCCTTGCTCTTCTTTATTTTTCTGCGCGCTTCGCTCCAGCCGGATGCTGCGGATTTGCTTGACAAGGCCATCGGTTCTCTCTCCCTTCCCATGGCAAGAGCCGCCGCCCCGCGAAGGGACCTGGGGCAACGGCTCTGCATGCTCTCCTTAAGACTGAACTCTTGCCAACGCGTCGTTATAGATCTTCAGAAGTTCATCCGCGCCCTTGGCTTTGCACTGCTCGATGAAGGAAGCCCACTCGCTTTCCAACGCCCCGTCCTTGATGATGAACTTGTCCATGTTCGAAGTGATGAACGAGTCGAGCTCGGTTCTAAGCTGCTTCAGACGCTCCCGCTCCTCCTTGTTGAACGGAGGATCGTTCGTGAAGCGGAAGTTGATGCCGGCTTCCACGTTCTTCAGATTCGTATCGCTCCAGGCCAACGAATCCGGCGCCTGGAACGGAATGTTCGGACGGTCGTCGTAATGCATGGCCAATCCCAGATAACCCGTGCCCAGATCCGACTGCATCGCATAATAAGGAACCGGCTTATCCATGTACTTGCTCTTCGCTTCCTCGGTCAGCTTGAATTCCCCGTTCTCGATGACGTAATCCTCGTTTTCCACGCCCAGGGAAGTGATGTTCGTTCCTTCTTCTCCGTACATCCAATCGATGAACGCGATGACCTTGTCCGGATTTTTCACCTTGGTGCTGATGACGTACGATTCGCTCAGATGGTCCAGGCTGTACACGAGATTGCGCTTTACGCCGCCCGGTCCTTCCAATACCGGAATCATATCGAACTTCGCTTCCGGATCCTGCTGCTGCATGATCGTGTTGAATGTATTGCCGAAGCCGTTATTGTCCTGGAAGTAGAACGACTTGCCCGAATTCAGCTTCTCCTGCCACGTCTGGGACGTCGCCGTCGTGTAATCCTGATCGAGCAGCTTCTCGCTGTACAGCTTATGCAGCCAGGAGATCGCGTCCTTGAACGCGTCCGAGTACGGTCCGAACTCGTAACGCATCGTCGCCGGATCGTAATACACCTTCGTGCCGTTGCTCGTCGTATAGCCGCTGCCGAAGCCGAACGCGATCGGGTTGATCAGATTTTCCGTGCCGGTCAGGCCGTTGGCGGCGCGGGACGCGAACGGGAACGAGGCGGGATTCGCTTCCTTCAGCTTCTTCATCGTCTCGTAGAGCTCGTCGTAGGTCGTCGGAACCGCCAGGTTGTTCTTTTTCAGCAGGTCCATCCGGATCATCGGAATCTGACCCGCCTGAAGGTCCCACTTGGTGACTAACGGGAACCCGAACAGCTTGCCGTCGATATAGTTGTTTTTGACCTCCGGATGCTCCTCCAGCACCTTCTTGAAGTTCGGCATCTGATCGATATACGAAGTCAGATCCAGGAACACGCCCGTATCCGAATAATTCTGAATATCGTCCTGCTTGACGAGAATGACGTCCGGGATCGTGTTCGTCGCGATGAGCGTCTTTTTCTTGTCATCGTAGTTGCTCTGCGGAACGCTCTGAAGATTCAGCTTGACGTTCTGTCTTTTCTCGATCTCCCGTACCGCCTTGGAGTCGCTTACGATGGCCTGGCTCGGATGCTCGTACCTCATCCAGGTCAAGCTCAGCGCTCCGTCTTCCGAACCCGAATTGCCCGAGTTGTTCGAATCGCCGCAGCCCGCCAGAGTTCCTCCGATCAGGAAAAGCGATAACGCCGCCGCGCTGCCGGAAATCCGACGTTTCTTGTTTCTGTTCATTCGGTATACCCTCCCGTGAAATGTGGATCGTCGTGCACCCTCATCGTAAGCCGACCCCGCCGTCGCCGAAAATAAACAAAACGGAATAACGTGTGCCGTTATTCCGCTCTTTGCCCCTATGATTCAATTATCCGCCTTGATCCAAAAAGTCACTTTTCCCCGTCAGCCCTACGGCCATGGGCGTTCCGGTAATCCATCGGGGAGATTCCCTCGAATTTCTTGAACACCCGCAGGAACGTCGTTCGACTGGCGATTCCGGTCATCTCTGCGATTTCCCCGATTTTCAGATCGGTCTCCAGCAGCAGCTGCTTCGCCTTCTCCATCCGCGTCCGGCTGATCGTATCGGTAATGCTGCTTCCTGTCGTCTCCTTGAACAGCTTGGACACGTATTTCGGAGACAGGCCTATCTCGTCGGCAATCATCTCCAGATGAAGATCCTTCGCGTAATGAAGCGCGATGTATTCCGAGATGAGCGCCACGACACTGCTTGATCGGCGCTCCGGCTTCACGGCCGTCGCCTCGATGATCCGATCGAAGAAGCCGTACAGTTCCTCCGTCCTCTCCTCCCATTCCGTCGGCAGTACGATCTTCTGTGTCAGCTTCTGATGCTGTTTCTCGGTCGCGAAGCGGAACACGTCCTGCTTCCTCTCCGTCAAGTAGCGATAGCCCGTCTGATAGACTGCGGCAAGAAGCGCGCCCAGATGAGAATAGGATACACCGCGGCTCCGATTCGTCTCGACGATCGTCTCAATTTCTTTCCTCAGCAGATCGGGCTCCCCGATCTTAAGCGCGTTCACGATCTTCGTCTCGTCGAGGAACGAATAATAATAAACTTGACCGATGTTCAACTCGGCCGCGTCGACGACCGAGGAATCCGGACGCGAGCGCATCTTGTCGAGCGCCGTGATCGCTTCCGAATAGGACGAGGCCAGCGAAGTCGTCTCCGGGTATACGTTGCCGATGCCGATAAGAAGATCGCAGTAGACCATATCATATTCGAACGTCAGTCGGATCGTCTTGAGCGCTTCGTCCAATCCCGCCCGGTCTCCCTCGGTACGAAGATTGACCATGCACACGTAGAGATTGTGCTCGCATTCGACCATATAGCAGTTCACATGTCTCCTCATAATGCCCCAAAGCACAACTTTTAATTTTTCGAGAATCATGACCCGATCCGCTTCGGCAATTTCGTGATAGAACCTGTCGCGGAATTGGAACATGAAGCAGCAGCACAAATATTTGCCTTCGACGAACCCGATATCGGCCATAATCCGCGACTCGCCGATCTCATCCTGCCATGGGCTTCCGTTCACCAGATCAAGAAAATATCGCTCCACGCGGTCATTGGAAATATGCTGAAGCCGTTCGGTAATATCCAGCTTCTCATCCATCAGCTCGTAAATGCGCTGGCTGATCTCCCCGAACTCTCCTCGCCCTGTCGAATGGTCGCGGCGGGCGTCCGGATGAGGCTCGTTTTGCAGAATGCTGCGAATGTTCCGAATCGGGTTATACAATCTCAGGCTGAAAATGAGCGAAAATACGATGCCGATCACGATAAGCGCCACGCAGATCCAGACGATCATCGTCAATATGCCGGATGACTCGTAATTAAACGCATCTACGGGAGTGATCGAGAAATAATGCCATCCAAACGACGGAGAGATCAGCCGGGTTACGAGCATCTTCTCGCCGCCGATCGTCGTTTGCAATTGATCAGGCTCGTCTTCGCGCTCAAGCTTGATCTTCAGCTCTTCCAACTGCTCATCCGTCCACTGATCCGAACGCATCATAATCGAGCGATCCGCATCGGTCACAACGTAAGCCGTTGACTCATAGATCGAATTGCCGGTCAGCGCGCGCAGCACCGAACGGGCGGGAATCGTCGTGACGGACGTAATGAGATGGCCGTTAACATATTGGGTCGTCACTTCCGGAATGACCGTGCGCCGTCCTCCGCCTTCAAACCGCACCTCGGTCGGAGGAAGAATCTCGAAAATGCTGTCCCGGCTCAGACGATCCTTCCAATAAGCTTCCGGGAATTGATCGAATGCGTAAAACTTGTTGAAGAACGTCTCGAAATCGACTACGCCATCGGCCGTATACACTTTCTCCACGTCGCTGAACAAGAACACCGTATCGATGAACGAGCTGAGCGTGCTTCGATTGGCCGCGATCGTCCGAATGATGGAGGGAACGTTGATCTTGTCTTGCGCGGTCTGAAGCGAATGCGGTTTCAGATACTGCTGGACGATGTCGTTGATCATCAGGTTGTTATGCGTCGTTCGCACCATCTCCAGATTCACATCGATGTTGGATACCGATGCCGTCAGATTGGCCTGGAGCCTGTCCGACACGTCCTTGTTCATCAGCCTGTCCACGTTCACATAGACGATATAACCGATGAACAGAATCGGAATCAACAGCGAGATGAAATAAGACCATATTTTGAAAAATAGCTTGTGCTCCTGCATGGGCCAACCTCCCGACGAAACGTACAGCGAATCTCCGATGCCGCAAAAAAGCAACGTGCCGATCCGGCCCGTTGCTTTTCATCTATTATTTACTCAAAAAAGACAAGCAGAACAAGCAATCGCCTTCCATTCGCAGATGTCCGTAATACACATTGCAAATATGGAAGCCTTCGTGATAAAGCCGGGCAAGATTATCGTAGCCCTCTCCGACGCCCGCGTTCGCCGCCGGCGTCAGTTCGGCGTCCCCCTTGGCGGCAGCCGGTTCTTCCGCCGCTTCCTGGGTGACCGCTACGGGTTCCGTTTCCCGCTTCAATACTTTTCTGAGCTGCTGATTCTCGATGCGCAGCCGCTGATTCTCCTCCAGCAGCTCTTTGAACTTCAGCTTGAGATCTCCGAATTCGGCATATACTTTGCCCAAATGCGATTCGAGTTCATCCATATGAAGGAAAGTGTCTTTCATGAACAGATATCCACCTCAAGGCATCCGCCATGTCATTTCGGAAGGTCAGGCAATCACTTCAAGACGACATCGTCGAAGGGCAGCTCTTTCACTTTGCCCAATTCGAACAGCTGTACGTGCACGCTCCGGGAGCCGAGGTTAATGCCAACGACTTTACCTTCTCCCAACGACGTCACGACCGTCTTGCCTACCGCCGGCAATTCTTCTTTGGCGCTCTCGTAGTTGTCATGCTCGTACTTCAAACAACACATTAAACGACCGCACAAGCCGGAGATTTTCGTCGGATTAAGCGACAGATTCTGATCCTTCGCCATCTTGATGGATACCGGTTCGAAATCCCCCAACCACGAGGAACAGCAGAGCACTCGTCCGCACGGCCCTATTCCGCCAAGCATCTTGGCTTCGTCGCGCACCCCGATCTGCCGCAATTCGATGCGGGTTCGGAATACGCCAGCCAAATCCTTTACAAGCTCCCGGAAGTCGACGCGTCCTTCGGCCGTAAAGTAAAAAATGATTTTATTCCGGTCAAACGTGTATTCCACGTCCACGAGCTTCATCTTGAGCGCGTGATCCTTGATTTTCTGCAGTCCGACGGTAAATGCGTTCTTGGCTGCACTGCGGTTCTCCTCGACGGCCTTCGCATCGGGATCCCCCGCGATGCGAATAACCTTCTTGAGCGGAAGAACGACATCTTCTTCTCCTACCGTCTTCGGGCCGACGACGACTTTGCCGTATTCTACGCCGCGTGCCGTCTCCACGATGACATGCTGATCTTTGGACACCGGATGCTCGGCGGGATCGAAATAATAGATTTTGCCCGCTTTCTTGAAGCGG
The DNA here is from genome assembly GCF_042431195.1 of Cohnella cellulosilytica. Taxonomy (NCBI): domain Bacteria; kingdom Bacillati; phylum Bacillota; class Bacilli; order Caryophanales; family Paenibacillaceae; genus Cohnella; species Cohnella cellulosilytica. The sequence goes on along the minus strand of NZ_JBHMDN010000006.1, from coordinate 7,005 downwards.
ACTCCCACCACATCGTACAAATCTACCCCTCCCGCACGTTCACCAGAAATTGCTCCAGCGCTAATTGCGGCGCCACGTGAGCTTTAATCCTCCTTGCCGCCGTCAGCGCAGATTCCATGATCCCTACCCAGGACCCGATCGATCGGCTCCAAGCCGTCTTGGAAATCCATTCCGCCTGGTCCGGGAACACCATATGGCTCTGACGGTCGGTCATGGCGTAAATCATATCTCTATACCACAAAGCAAACATTTGCAGCAATATGTCAACATGTTCGGCGAGCTCCGTCTTAAACACCCGCTGCTGCGCTTGAAGCAGATTAGAGGCGAACCGGGACGGACTCTCCTTGCCTAATTGTATCACTACGTTTCGGATATCTGCAAACCAATTCTCGTCTACCAATTTCCGGCTGGCCCCGAGCCCCGGGGACAGGTGGACGGCCGCCCGCGCCAGCAGCGGAGATTTGCCCTCCTGCACGAGAATGCTCTCCAACGCCTGGCGGTCGCCGGGCACGAAGGGAACGAGCTGCGTTCGCGAAAGAATGGTCGGAAGCACCGCTTGCGCGCTCGGCGCAAGCAGAATGGCGACGACGGGAGAAGGGGGCTCCTCCAGAAATTTAAGCAGGCTGTTGCTCGCTTGGGTCGTCATCGTCTCGGCCGCTTCGATCACATACACTTTATAGCCCGCTCCGGAACTGCGATAGGAAAGCTCGCGCTGCAGCGAACGAATCTGCTCGATCTTGACGGTTGCGCCGTCCGGCCGGATGACGTGAAGATCCGAATGGTTGCCGTGCATCACCTTGCGGCATTCCAGACACTCTCCGCAGGCGTCGCTGCCGCCCTTCTCGCAAAAAATCGCCTGCGCGAACGCTTGCGCCATCTCCATCCGTCCCGATCCGGGAGGTCCCGCGAACAGGTAGGCGTGCGCAAGCCGGTTCGCCGCAAGCGCATTGCGCAGAAGCGATTTCGCTTTGTCTTGTCCCGCAATCTGTTGAAAACCCATCTTACGAAGCTCCTTAGTTAGCACTCAAAACGCAATATTGATCAGCAGACCGCGAATCTCCCCGACCTTCTGCAGCAGGTCGATTCGCCCTTCCTCGCTCTGCAGCAGCTCTTCTCCCATGCCTACGAGCATCGCATCGACTTCTTCGAGCAGTTTGTACCTTTTGCCGCGGCCTCTGCGGTCCCAGCCTCTCGTCTCCTTCAAGGCAATGCCGCGGCGCACCGTATCCTCCAGGAACGCTTTGACCATCTGCCGGTAGAGCACCAGCTCCCGAATCGTCATCGACCGGGTCAGCCGCTCCCCCTGCATCCGGATATCCTCGAGCTTGCGCTGCAGTTCCTCATGCGACCGCTGTTCGTCCTGCTGCTGCATCAGATCGCCGAAGTTCTGCGACTGCGCCGGCCGGGTTGGCATGTCTCCCCGCTGAATCGTTTTGCCTACGGGATGCAATCCCGGTTGGATCTTCATGTCCGTTCACACCGCCCCAACCGTCAGAAATGTTCGAAACGCTCGACCGGCAGCACGAACACGGCCGCCCCGCCCACCTGCACCTCGACGGGAAACGGAATGTAGGAATCCGCCGCCCCGCTGACCGGCGATACGGGCGTCACCAATTGGTCGCGCACCTTACAGCTGGAACGGATGACATCGAGAGCGCCTTGCACCCGATCGTCCTCGATCCCGATCAGGAACGTCGTATTGCCCGCGCGAAGGAATCCGCCGGTGCTCGCCAGCTTTGTCGCCCGAAACCCTTCCTTGATCAATGCATTGGACAGCCGGTTGCTGTCCTTATCCTGAATAACCGCAATCAGTAATTTCATGGTCAGGCCTCCTCTTAAATGAATAGGGGTCTGTCGACAAATCGATTTGCTTTCTTTTCTTACTATTCTACTAAATTGGACACTTCCGTGCTAAAATCCTTTTTTTTAAAGAGCTACCCCAACGATTTCTTCACCAGCAGCCAGGCTTCATCGGCAAGACGGGCTGGCTCTTGATTCGCATCCAGCGTACGAATGCGCTCCGGGAACTTGGCGGCAATCTGCAGATAACCCTCCCGGACCTTCCGATGGAACGCCAGTCCCTCCAGGTCGAGCCTGTTCACTTCACGATGCTTGTTGTCCGCGATCCTCGCCAGTCCGACCTCGGGCTCGATGTCGAGATACAAAGTGAGGCTTGGCATGCAATCTTCGGTCGCGAACCGGTTAATGTCCCATACTTGGTCCACACCGAGTCCCCGGGCATAGCCTTGATACACCAGACTGCTATCGACAAACCGGTCGCAGATGACGATATTGCCTCTCTGCAGAGCCGGCATCACGATCTCGACCAAATGCTGCCTGCGAGCGGCCGCATAGAGCAGCGCTTCGGTCCGCGGGTCCATCTTCGTATTTTTCGTATCCAGAATGACGCCCCGGATCGCTTCCGCGATCGGACTGCCTCCGGGCTCGCGGGTTCTGACCGTTCTTCTCTTCGTCTCGGTATAGATTCTTTCCGTCAATCGAGCGATCAGCGTCGTCTTGCCCGCTCCTTCGCCGCCTTCTATCGTGATGAACAATCCGCCCCGCACCCAGCTTTCCCCTTTCAACCCTTACGATCAGTTCCGGGCTTGCCTCTCCGCCAGCTTGATCCCTCCGTAGAGCGCTCCGGCTATCACGCTTATTACCATCATATCAAAGCAGACGTTAAACATAAACAAATGCTTCCCCAGATCGGCTTCTCCGTCCCCGATAAGCGGAACGACGCAGGAGAAAGCCGCGGCCAAGACGACGACAGCCATCGTCTCCACGGGTATCCTCCATTTACCCGAACGATTTTTCCGCCAAACCGCGAATAAAGCAAAGCCATACGCGAGAAAAATAAGCAAGTACCATGCAGCGCCGCGTGGCATATAAGCCACCTTAAATTCGCTCCAGCCGTCGAACGAATGCGAGATCGCCTTGGGAGGCTGGCCTGCCGAGAGATCATAATTGCCCAGGTAATAAGGCCGGATGTACATCGCGTTCTCCGCCGCCCTGTCCAGCTTCTGCATAAAGCGGGAAGGATGCTTCAAATAGTACAGCGCAACATCTTTGTGGCTGAGCTTCTGCAGCACCTCGCGATGCAGCACGGGATCGTTCTGCGGAATGGCCGTATCCTTCTGAAAATAGTTCGTTCCCGCCAGCGCCCCATACTTCGAGGAAATCCCCAACTCCTCCATGTCGCGTTCCAGATGCGGAGTGTCCTTCAGCACGCCGTAGAAAATCGATTGATAGAGATTGACGTGTTTTAGTCGATCCGGCGCCGCCGCAATCATCAGGATCGATCCGACCAGCAGGATGGCCGCTCCCGTTCGCACTTGGCGTCTCCATCCGTCGTCGCCCCGCAAGCCGGACATTCTCCAGGCCAGCAGCGCAAAAGCGAGCCCCAGAGGAGCGTTCTGGATTTTCGATGTCGCCACCGCCAACGCAGCCGCCACGAATAAAGCGAGCATCCGGCCGGACGGCTCGTTCGAGGAAGCCAGCGCGAACGCCGAAGCCACCGTCAGCAGCATGGCGATCATCGCATAAGGCTCGCCGAAGAAAGATTGGAAATAAGCCGCATAGCCGATATCCCCGAACACGAACAGCAGCGCGGCAGCCAATAACAAGGCGCCAGCTATTGTCGCTGCCCGACTCTTCATTCGCGGCGCGTGACGGACGAACAAGGCAATTGCCCAGACGTAGAACGCCGCATAACAAGCGCCAAGCACGCGAATATCGAATACCTCTCCGTCCGCAAGCCTGCCGATCCATCCCGCCGCCGCAACAAATAGAACATGTGTCGACACGTAGCCGCCCGGCGCGTAGCCTCCGTATCCGAAATGCTGATGCGCATAATTAAAATAAAGCTCCTCGTAGGATTGCTCGGGATGAAGCACACGAAGTCCCGATACGCCCAGCACGCGCCCGAAATCCCCGCTGTCGGCCAAGCCGATTACGGGGGGCGTCATAATTAATCCGATCAGCAGCGCTCCCGCCGCGATTCCCGCCAGCCATGCGATCAAGATACGACTATCTCGATCGGCGCTGTCCCTGACCATGCCCTCACCTCTAGCGGCCGCTGCCTTGCCGAACTTGAATCTCGCGAAGCTGCGGGTCGCGTGCGCCCTGGATCCTCGCGCCTTCGTGCCGCCAACGCCGCAATCGGCCGATAATGCTCTCTGTTATGGTTTCGCCCGGAAAGAGTACCGGTATACCCGGAGGATAAGGAATAACCCATTCCGCCGCCTTGCAGCCTATGCTTCTCTCCAAAGGGATCGAGACGGTCTTCCCCTCTTCCCGATCGAACAGGACCGGTTCCGGTACGATAGCCGCCCGATCGTCTTCTTCATACAACGCTGCTTTCGCCGGACCCGTTTTAGGCGCAGGCGGCTTGCCTCGCACGCCTTCTGCAATGTCCGCCAGCGCCGCCTTCAGCCTCTTCCCGTCTTCCTCTGTTGTTCCCGGACCGAGCGCCAGCACCGCATACCTCTCATCGGCCATTTCCGCTATGCAAAGCCGCTTCTCCAGCTCGTCTCTCAGCGCAAAACCGGTCAGACGGTCCGATTCGTCAAACAACACCAGCTTAAGCGGATCGTAGGAGAGTCCCTTGCTCGCATAATTTCCATGCCCCAACGCACGGAAGGGAGTTTGTTTCAACGCCTCGGCGACTTGCGAAGCGACATCTATCGCTGCAGAGAACGTATGTTCTTTGCTGTTATGAAGCTGCTGCCGAGCCAGATCCAACGACGCCATAATCGGAAAGGACGGGCTGGAGCTCTGCACCATCGTTAACGCCTGTCTGATCGAGGCTCTGGGCACCAGCTTGCCTTGCATATGCAGCATAGCTCCCATCGTCATCGCGCCTAACATTTTATGCGTGGACTGCACGACCAGATCCGCTCCCGCCTTCAGCGCCGAATCGGGAAATTGCGGATGAAAACCAAAATGCGCCCCATGCGCTTCATCGATCAGCACCGGCACGTTCCTCCTGTGCGCGGCGGCGACAAGCGATGACAGATCGGCGCTCATTCCGTAATAATTCGGAGAGGACAAGATAATTCCCTTGGTCTCCGGATAGCGCTCCAGCGCCTTCTCCACAAGCCGTTCCCCGGGAACGGTCGCAAGGCCCGACGCGAGGTCGATCTGAGGCGGCAGCAGCACCGCTCGGACGCCTGCCAGCATCAGGCCGTGAACGATGGATTTATGTACGTTGCGCTGGACGACGACCAGCTCGCCCGGCCTGCACAGACCGACGATCATCGCCAGATTGCCCGCTGTGCTGCCGCCCACCAAAAACCGCGTTTCCTCCGCTCCAAAGCATTCCGCCGCGAGCGCCTGCGCTTCCAGCAGCGGCCCTTCCGGGTGGTGCAGGTCGTCCGTGTCCGACAGCTCCGTGACGTCCAACGCCAGCAGCGAGGCATAGTAGGCGGCCGCCCGCTCCTCGCCCCAGCATGCCCGGCCCTTATGCCCCGGTACATGGAAGGCGGCCGCCCGCAGCCGGTCGTGAGCGGCCAAAGCCTCGAACAGAGGCGCTTTCCGTTGGTCTAATGCCACTTGCCTGCTCCCCTTCCGATTCCTCTTGAATGGTTCCTATTATATCAGAATCGGCCGCCGCTCTTTCTTGCTCTGTCCGATTGCAAGAAAAAAAGACCGAGCAAACCTCTGCCCGATCTCTTAAGAATCAAACGTGGAATCGAACCCATAACTGCCTCAATTGCCTGACGAAGAAGGGATATTTCTCATCCTGCGCGCTTGTGCGTACCATCTCGGATTCGCATGACGTACAAATAAATTCCGTTACAATCGTAATTCCCTCATCCTTAGGCTCCCCACACACAATGCAGGTTTTCCGCTCGGTCTGCTCCATCGATATCCCCGCCTTTCCCTATTGTTGCCTCTAGTATGCCCGAATTCTATGAAAATATACGAATTCATAGTCGGAAATCGCGTCAAACATAACAATAAGCCCGAATTTTTCCGATAGTATTGGACAGAAAACGTTTTGCTCCGGGAGGAATATCGGGAATGATCGAACCGCAGACAAAGAGAGAAGCAACCTTCTATAACTATACCCTCGTTCGTAAAATTCCTCTGCGGCCGGAGAGCAAGCTCAGCTATATGTCGACCGCTCTGCTTCTCGTCGTCGTTTTGTATCTTATCGATGGGTGGCGCGGTTTGATTTATTCCGTGCTTGGCGTTGCCCTCATGCTGCTTGTGCATGCTCTTGTGCTCAGAGTCACGTTAAGACGGGTGGACAAGCAGTCGGAGAAAAGGTGGACCTTCCGGCGGGATTGGCCGTGGATCGGCCCTCTTCCGATTATGGATACGCAGCTTGCCCTGTTTCGCCGCCTTCACTTTCATTTGTTTCTCGTCGGTTGCTGCGTCGCCGGCCTGTTCTATCCCTGGGCCCCTTCGTCGCTCGTCATCTCGTTGGTCTACTGGCACATCTGGCTTCTGACCCCGCGAATCCGACTGCTCGTCACCCTGCGCCGCGAGCGCAGAGACGGAGTCGTCCGACTCGAGTCCAAAGAAGTGCTCTTCTACCATCAGTAATCCCTTAAAAATCGAGACAAGCTATAGCGTACTTCGAAAAATTGTGAAATCGAGTCACGCCCCTCCAATTCTGCCCGAACGGTCGGCAATGTTCTAAGAAACAATGTTCTACGAAATCGAGTATCGTCGCCACATTTCCGCTCAAATGGCCGCTTATGTTCTAAGAAATCGAGTAACGCCCTCCCAAAACCGCTCAAACGATCGGTAATGTTCTAAAGAATCGAGTATCTCCACTCAAAAATCACCCAAATGGCCGCCTATGTTCTAAAGAATCGACTATCGGCCCACCAATGCACATAGACAAAAGGGCGAATACCAAAAAAGACACCTTTTCGAGGGTGTCTTTCAGTCCAGCCTGGCAACGTCCTACTCTCCCAGGACCCTGCGGTCCAAGTACCATCGGCGCTGGAGGGCTTAACGGTCGTGTTCGGGATGGGTACGCGTGGAACCCCT
>NZ_JBHMDN010000005.1:0-149759 GCF_042431195.1 Cohnella cellulosilytica | reverse complement strand
AGCCGGATGAGGGAAAACCTCACGTCCGGTTTGATGAAGGGGGGGCTGGAAAAGTAAATGGAGGGCTTGCGCCCTCCAATGAAATTCCAGTTCTCTACTCTACCGGCAAGTATAAAATCTGCTATCCTCGCTTGGCCGAAATCAAGGAAACGGCTAAAAAATTGGACTTGACTCTCCTCTTAGGGGAGACTTTAAGCTAAGGGTGAAAGGAGGAACGCGCAGTGCTGTACACGGTAAAAGAGGTATCGGAGCTGTCCCATGTATCGATCAAGACGCTTCATCATTATCACAAGATCGGCCTTCTGCTGCCGGGCAAGGTGAGCGAAGCCGGATACCGTTTGTATGGGACGCGGGAGCTGGAGCGGCTGCAGGAGATTTTGTTTTATAAGGAATTGGATTTCCCATTGGAGCAAATCAAGACCCTGCTGGAGCGGCGTTCGGACCGGCTATCCCTCCTTCTGCGGCAGGAGGAGCTGCTCCTTGGCCGACAGCGAAGGCTGGAAGCCATCGTGCAAACTTTGCGAAGCTCCATATCACACGTTAAGGAGGAGAAAAACATGAATCATCAGGAAATGTTCGACGGGTTCGACAACGAGGAAGAGTGGAACGAAGCGCTGGCCGGGCAAAATCGGCACCTGAAGGAAACGTACGGGATGGAGCCTCTTGAGGTCGCTCCGGCCGACGTTCGGGAGATGAACGAGCAAGCGGTCGAAGCCATGGCCTTTATGAAGCTTATGGCAAGCTCGCTAAAGGATGGCGTCAAGCATAACGATGCGAAAATAGGAAGCGGGATTCGGGACCATCTCGAGTTTATAAGTCGGCATGGGAACGGGATGTCGGCCAACGACTTCGCGGCGCAGACTCGTTTTTTTCTGAGCGACGACTTTCATCTTATGATGCTCGAGAGCCAGCAAACCGGCCTGGCTTATTATCTGGCGGCAGCGGCGGAAGCTTTCGCGGTAGCCCATCCGTAAAGCAAGATCGGCATAAGGGGCTGATCCATAGGTCATTAGCAGGCAATAACGGATCGATTTATATCATGGGGGATATATCTCCTTCCGCTGCTGATACGGCCATGAAATGAGGAATTGTCTAACCCGTAACAGGGTAATTTCATGACCGTATGAGGCAGGCGCTTCGCTCTACAGGAGATATATCCCCCATCTTGTGATCGATCCTTTTATTGCCCTGACCTATGGATCAGCCCCTTGTCGCTGCCTGCCGGAATTGCGCTAATCCAATAGGACGATTCTACCGGTAATGACGCCGTTCTCGTCCCGGTGAAACAGCAGCGCCTTGTAGACGTCATCCTTCCCGCTAATGGTTAACTGATGGGAAAATCCGACTTCGCCTTCGCGGAAGAGGTCCTCGGGAGACGACGTTACGTCCCATCCGTCATAAGAATATTTGACTTTTCCCGAATCGTCGTAGCTTACTTCCCTGACGGATTCCGGAATCGTCTCGCCGAACCTTTCGCCGGCGAGCATTTTGGCACGCGCGTTTTTAATCCGGGTCAGCTCCTTGTTTTCCTCCTCGGCGGCGGGGCTTTCTTCATCCGTCGTTTCCGGAGAGGAGGGCGGATTCAGCAGAGCTTTCAAATAAGCTTCCGCCTTGCCGGGGTCTGCTTTGGACAGGTCGATAGGGAGATCGAACAATACGGATGAGCCGGAATAATCCTCCCTGGCGCGGATCTCGCCCGTAGCTTCGTCATACGCAAACGCCTCGTTGCTGTAGAACGGGCTGCCGCTGGAGATCGCCAAATACACCCCTCGGTCCGCGAACATTTCCACCTGGTCGCACTCGATGATTCTGTAAGTCACGCCATCCATAACCGTTTCGCCGTATCCGCCGTTCATCGTGAAAATGTTAACCTGCCACGGTCTCTGGCCTTTAATCAACGGCGAGACGAAGAACGGGTCCTTGCCGTATTCGGGATCGGCGGTGTCCGGCATCGGCTTGCCGTCCTGTCTGGCTATAGAGACGACCGCATAGGTTCTGTCCGGGTAGATTTCCTCCGAGGACTGGGGGAACTCGCGAAGACCCGCTCCCGAGACGAGGCCGTGCAGCGTAAAGCGATAGTCTCCGGAAGCCGTCGATTGATCGATTGCAATGGCGTCATCGCTTTCGAACGCTTCCGCCAGCAGCCGGTCTCCCAGGCGCTCGGCGACCTGCTTGGGACTGAAGAGCTGAGTCGCTGCATACGCCGATACGGACAGTACCAGCAGCAAGACGGCGGCTAATAGTCCCACGGATAATCTTTTCTTATATTTAGGCTTCATTTGTCTATGCTCCCTTAATCGGCGGATGACGGTTTGATTCAACTCCTCTTCCGGCTCCTCCGCGGAAGCCAAGGATTCTTCCAGCAATCGTTCCCAATCCGCATCCTTCATAGGGAATCAACCTCCAATTCTTTTCTCAAGGCCTGGCGCGCTTTATGCAATCTGCTCTTCACGGTTCCGGGCGGAACTCTCAGCGCCGCGGCAATCTCTTCGACGGTCATATTCGCCGTGTAATACATATAAAGGGGGAGCCTCAGCTTGTCGTTCAGTCGATGGGCCGCGTCCCGAATCAAAGCTCGCAGCTCAAGCGACAGCACCGCGTGTTCCGGCGTCGTTTGGCTTGCCAGCGAACCGGAACCGGCCGCCGTATCGTCAAGCTCGGTTACGGGGGCGATTCTTTGCCTCCTGGCGAGCTTTCTCCGATTGTTTTTGTGCAGCAGAATGGCGACCGACAGGAGGAAAGCTTTAGGATTGCGGGACGCGTCCATCTTGTATCGCAGTTCCACGGCCCTGAGAAAAGTTTCCTGATACAGATCGTCGGCATCCTCTTTGTTCCCCGTCAGCTTATAGCAAAATCCGTAAATCGACTTGCCGTGCAGTTTCACGAGCTCGATCAACTCATCGATATCCAAGTCACTTCTCCTTCCCGAATGGCCATTCATCTACATATTGTCACAAACGGGGGAAGGGTTCATCTTTTGAGAAGGGGACAAGACGCTGCGTCGAATAATGGAGGAAAAGAAAGTCGGTTGACATTGAGAATGATTTTCAATTACGATCTAACCAGAAGTCGGCGGGAGGAGAATTGGCATGTCGCATCATCAAGAGGAGGCGGACGGGGCAGCGGACGGCCGCGCGCTCGGGAACGTCTGGTTTCAACTTAAGGAAAGTATCCGCGAGCGGGAAAATAAGGCGTTTCGAATCGTCCATGCGTCGGCTCCGGCCTATTTGCTCTTCGTGCCGGGGGAGTCTTGCGGCCAGATTATTATCGACGGCCTGCTCTATCCCCTGCAGGCGAATTCGGCCTATTTCGTTCGACCGGGCCAGAGGGTCGAGACGAATTGCGAGGGCGACGGCCGCCGTCTTCAATATCGCTTCCTATTCGATATACTCGGCTCCGAGGAAGAGATCCGCCGATCGGCTGCATGGCTGACGGAGCGCAGGCGGGTTAACGTTCCTGCCGATTCGCGCCTGCTGTCCTTGTGCGAGAAGACGGCGGAGGGATGGGAGAGCGCCGAACCGATAGATCGCCTGGCCGGACAGGCCGGGTTTCTGGAGCTTCTGCATCTGCTGTTCAAGAAGCAGGACGATCACGGGGACGCGTTGGACCGGGCGCATGCCTATCTGCGGCATTGCTTCCGGGAAAGCTTGACCGTGGACGACCTGGCCGGCAGAGTCGGCATGAGCCGTTACTATTTTATGAGATCGTTCAAGGAGCGCTTCGGCCAGAGCGTCATGGAATGTCTGGCGGAGCTGCGTACGAATGAAGCCAAGCGGCTGATGGAAGCGGGAGCCCCGCTGCGGAAGGTGGCGGAGGCGGTCGGCTACAAGGACCCGCTGTATTTCAGCAGCCAGTTCAAGAAGCTGGTCGGAATCTCGCCGCGAAGCTATAGGGGCAGCCGGGAGTGCCGGACGGCCGCATACAGCTGGCCCAACATCGGCCACCTGCTGACGCTGGGGATCATCCCCTATGCGGCGCCGATCGACCAGAGCTGGTCGGACGACTATCGGCGCAAATACCGCTTCGACGTCAAAGTCCCGCTCAGCCACGATTACGACTTCAACCGCGAGGCGCTGCTCCGCGCCCGGCCGGATCGAATCGTCGCCCTCGGCGATACGATCGTCGAGGAGGAGAAGGAGCGTCTGAAGGAGATTGCGCCGACGCTGTTCCTGAGATGGCACGAAGAGAGCTGGAAGGCGCACTTGATCCAGACCGCCAGGTTCATGGAGCGGGAGAAGGAGGGGGAGCGGTGGCTCGCCCGTTACGAAGAGCAGGCCGCCGAAGCGAGGAAGACCGTTCCTTCTTCGCTCCGGCAGGGAACATGGCTGATTCTGAATATTTCGGCCCGCGGCCTGCAGATCTGGGGCCGGCGAGCCGGAACGGCGCTCTATGACGATCTGCGGATCTCGCCTGCCGCGGGAATCGAACGGATTCCGTTTACCGAATTCGTGACGGAGGACAGGCTGGAAGCGTTCGATGCGGATGTTCTGCTGATTTCCGTCATGAAGGATCGCCAGTCACAGGCGGAATGGGAACGGCTGCAGCGCACGGGGGCATGGAAGGAGCTGAAGGCGGTGCGCAATCGTCAGGTCTGCCTGGGCTCCGATAGCAATTGGCAGCAGGAACCGATATTGGAGTATACGGCCAACCGGCAGATGCAGCTGCTTCAAGAGATGAAAATGTTATTTCGTGCTCTCTAGCGCGGAAAATTCGGCATTATATTGTATTCCCTGCGGAGGATATCCTCTTTATAATGAGCGAGATGATAATGATTCTCAATTTCAAATTAGGGGGATAACCGTGTTTCGATTAGAGAAAACCGTTCGCGCAGAACGTAGCGCCGTCGTCGTTCGCAAGAACGTCCGGGGAATCGCAGGTTTGATCGCCGTATTGCTGGCGGTGCTTCTGATGAGCGCATGCGGCAGCAGCGGAAACGATTCCGCGAATGCTTCAAGTCCGGCAGCCAGCCCAAGCCAAAGCCAGAGCCCAAGTCCCGAGGCAAGTCCCAGTCCGAGCCCTTCGTCCTCGTCCGAAGAGGCGCAGACGAGGACGGTCAAGCACTATTACGGCGAGACGGAAATTCCGCTTCACCCGCAGCGCGTCGCCGTCTTCGGCCTCGAGGATATCGCCCTGTCGCTGGGCGCTCCGCTTGTATACGCCTACGGCTTCGATGGCTACTATTTGTACGACCGGCTGAAAGAGCTGAACGTCCCGTTATCGGGCAGCGCGGATCTGAATCCGAATTTCGAAGCGATATTGGCGGCGAAGCCGGACCTGATCGTCCTGCAAGGGTATTTCACGGACCAGCAAGGCTACGACAAGCTGAGCAAGATCGCTCCGACGATCGCCTTCACGCCGGGCGACTGGAAAGCGAGCATCGTCGAGATCGGCCAGGCGCTCGGGCTGGAGGACAAGGCGCAGACGGCCATCGCCGCCTACGACGACAAGCTGAAGCAGGCCAAGGAGGCGATCGCGGCAGCGGCCGGTTCGGCCAATACCGTCGTTTTCCTCCGCCCTTCGGATAAGGATTTGCAGGTGTTTTTCCCCAGCTTCGCTCCGCTTATCTACAACGAGCTGGGGCTGCAGCCGGACGCGAGCATCGCCGAATTCCAGAAGGAATCGGGGGAAGACTGGGGAATCAATACGTCGCTGGAAAAGCTGCCTTCCATTACCGCGGATTACGTATTCGCCATCTATGGGGGATCGATCAGCTCCTCCGAGGAGTACGCGAAGGAGACTTCGGCCGCAACCGAGGTCGAGAAGCTGCAGGTATGGAAAGCGATGCCCGCCGTCAAGAACGACCATGTGTTCAAGGTTTCGGCCAGAACCTGGATGTCTTCCGGCCCGATTGCCGACGGCAGCGTGGTCGACGACGTGCGAGCCGCGGTCACCGAAGCCCCGTAAACCTTTGGGGCCGTTACGGGGGGCCCATTCGAGCAGCTGCATGTATTTAGCGGTCTGAGAGGCCGTTACGGGGTCCCATTCGAGCAGTTGCCTGCATTTAGCGGTCTGAGAGGCCGTTACAGAGCCCCATTCGAGCAGCTGCCTGCATTTAGCGGTCTGAGAGGCCGTTAAGGAGGCCCATTCGAGCAGTTGCCTGCATTTAGCGGTCTGAGAGGCCGTTAAGGGGGCCCATTCGAGCAGCTGCCTATATTTAGCGGTCTGAGAGGCCGTTAAGGAGGCCCATTCGAGCAGCTGCCTGTATTTAGCGGTCTGAGAGGCCGTTACGGGGTCCCATTCGAGCAGTTGCCTGCATTTAGCGATCTGAGAGGCCGTTAAGGAGGCCCATTCAAGCAGCTGCCTGCATTTAGCGGTCTACGGGGCTGTTACTGGGCGGCTTCGACCGATTTTGGAGCTGAAGGCTCGAAGGAATCGCCAGTCGGAGCACGGGGGTGCGTCGATTGGTCAGCCGTAGAAGACAAAGGACCGGGAAATCGCTTCCTCAACAAGAGGAGCGGATTCCCGGTCTTAATCTTTGTTGCCTCTTAAACCTCGTTTTGTTATGATAGAATTAAATAACGGCTGAAGCGCGAATAACCCTTTCCTCTACGAATTAGAGAAAGGGATTGAACTCATTTCGGACAAGCGTCACCTTGCTCGAAATCGGCTTCGACGCGCACAGTCGTTTAACTGACACAAGGAGGTGAATCTCCATGGCTAAGGACGTATTGTGCGAAGTGAACTCCTGCCGATTCTGGTCGGAACAGAATCGCTGTAACGCCGCCACGATCAAGATCGTGAGCAACGGCGCCAAGGAAGCGGACCGCTCTGCAGAAACGGATTGCGTCACTTTTGAAGTAAAATAAGCTGCCTGGTCTTGAAGCGAGAGGGCTTTGCCGAGCTCTCTTGCTTTTTTATTTTAGCAATAATGATAATTATTATCAAGCTCTTTTTTAACGATTCAGAAAGTATAAAATTCGCTAATCTTATCCTGAATCGTCTCCGACAAGAATGCTGTCGTCGGAACCCCCGCGGCTTCCGAACTGAATAGCTGCGGCAGATCGCTTGCAGCGACCTGTCGCAGCTTTCCCTGTCGGAGCTAAGTCTTTTCCCCTATGTCCCATTCCCTTTTTGACTACAAGCCAACTACCACGTAATTGCTCAAGCTGCCCATAGTGGCTCTTTCCTGCTGGTCTTCCGGCAGTTCGCCGATGACCTTCCGCGCTTCCTCGATCAAATCGCTCTGCTCGATCCTGGCGGCCAATCGAATTACGATTTGAGTGCTGCCGGCCTTCACTTGCTTGGACAGCGCGGAGCCGAACTCCGAAGACGTTTTGGCTTCCAGACCGTTCGCAACGTAATAATCCTTGGAGCCGTCCGCAGACGCGAAGTTCGACAGCTCTTCGTCCTTCCAGAATTCCTTGGACAGCGCGAAGTCCAAGGACTCCGCGATCTCGTCGTTGGAATAGAACAGAAGATACGGAATGCCGCTGTTCGTTGCATTGTTCGTGGAGTCGACATGCACCCAGCCGTTAGCCAGCTTCACCTTGTTCCAGGCGTGCGGGACGCCGCTCATATTGCCGGTTACGACGATGGTCTCCAGTCCCGCCATATCGCTCAACATCTTGTAGACGGAGGCGTAAGAGGCGCATACGCCGACCTTTTTGACCATAATTCCGTAAGTGGTGAACGAGTCGTTGAACTCGGGATCGACCTCCTGGTATTCGTTGGCCTCGGCATTATCGAGCGCGGCATCGTCATACTTCGTATTGTCATTCAGATAATCGTAGATGGCCTTATACTTCTGTTCATCCGACATATCCGGTTTAAAGATCTCGGCAACGATTTTGTTGGCCTCGGAGAGCACTTCCTTTTGCTTCTGCTTGATGACGTCCGCGGATTCCTCGTATTTCAGCTCCAGCGTCAAGGAGCGATAGTCGTATCTCCAGCCCCGAAGGCCAAGAACAAGCGGATTCTGATACATGACCTCTTGCAGCACGTCGGAGATGGTCTCGAAGTTTTGGGCTTCGGGAAAAGCCTTCAGCGAAATGCGGTCCTGAACATCGATCATGTTGATCGCCAAATACTCCTCGAGCGCCGTCTCCGCATTGAGCTTAACGTCCTCGATTACCTCGGGAGCGGGCACCGGAAGCTGGTTGCCTTCTTCGACCTTCTGCTCCGTGTTCTCCTTCTGAGCTTCTTCCAGGCTCTTGTCCTGCTCCGCGCCCGGAGAAGGAGCTTCAATAACGGTAGGGACATCCGGCTCGGGTATGTAATCGGTCGTGTTGTCGGGCGCGATAAAGCCGGTAGAGCCGTCTTTGGGCCGGGCATCGGCAAGCGCTTTAAGATCGGCCTCCGTCAGCTTCTCGACATATACGAAGCCCTTCATGGCCGTGCCCTTGATCGCATAAGGGATTTCCGTCTGGCCGAATTCCTCGATGCTTACGTTAACGTCGTAAATAACGTCCCTCGGGGCAGTAGAGCCGTCGATAAAGGTAACGTCGACTTTGGCGGGCAAAGAGGAAGCGCGATCGAAAGAGGCATTGGAAATATTGTTGTCTCCGTCAAGCCCTGCCGGCAACTGGGAGGACAAAGCCACCGTGCTTGCGGCATGGCTGAAAATAGACTCTTTGCCATCCTTGACCGCCGTCACGTAATATTCGCCGTTAACGCCCCGATTCTGCCCGGAAATTCTGCTGTCGTCAAGAACCTCGAGCAGACCGCCCTTGCCGTCATGCAGGAAGTCGTCATACTCAGTCTCCTTGACCGTAGCTTCGAGCAAAGGTCCCGGTCCGATATACGCTTCCTCGGCCCCCGTCACCGGCAGGTTGGTCG
This sequence comes from Cohnella cellulosilytica, assembly GCF_042431195.1. Lineage (NCBI taxonomy): Bacteria > Bacillati > Bacillota > Bacilli > Caryophanales > Paenibacillaceae > Cohnella > Cohnella cellulosilytica. Next base: position 140,984 of record NZ_JBHMDN010000005.1, on the reverse strand, counting down.
TCTCCAGCAATACGACTTTGCTGCGCCGATAGATTTTATATTCGGTCGCGCCTTCTATCCTGTTCCAGCTCAATTTGAAGCGGCCGTCGCTGCTTACATTGGCCTTAAGATTCGGAACCTCTACTTCGGATTTGACGGTAAACGGAACGATAATGGGCTTCTCCAGCTTGGTGGGAGTCGTCGCGTCCATATCGTAGTTGATCCGGATATAATAGATCGGCGCATTTCCCCAGCCCTCGTATCCGTTCAGATGCTCGGAAGCGGATAATACCGAGCCGACCGGCTTTATTTCGAGAATCGTGATGTTTTCCTGAAAGTCTTTAGGGGAGACGAAACTCAAGATACGGCTTCTCTCCTCCGCCTTGATATCCGTATGGACGGTAATTACGTCCTCCTCGCCCCATACGTTGCTGTTAAACTTAAACTCGAACACTTTATCCCGAGGAACGTTATACATAGGCATTAACGATTTGTCCTGATCGGAGCCGTACTTCTTCTTGAGGTCGAGAACCGTTCCGCCGACGCTTGTATTGATGACGGCCTGCGACGGGGACTGAATGGTTTCCTTCGGCCCCTTGGAGGGTTGTACCTCCGTCTCGTTACCGCCAAAGCAAGCAGTAAGAAACATACTGAATAGCAATAATACCGACAAAGCCTTCTTCAAGCCGCACACCTCTCCATACTCATCATTCGAATTTTCTTATCTCCTACAAATCGACAAGAATTAACAAGATTATACATTGATTTGGCAGGATATGGAATAGGTTTTTGGCAATGGGAAGAATTCGTGCTTGAACCTTACGTTGCGTAAGGATTTATAATAAGATTACCGGTAAAACGCATGCGCCAAAGGATGGGGCTGATTCATGAAAAAAAATTGGAAGGTCGGGGAGCTCGCCCGCCTGACGGGGTTAACCGTAAGAACCTTGCGGTTCTACGATCAGATCGGACTGTTCTCTCCTTCGGGACAGACGGAGTCCGGTCACAGACTGTACGACGCGGCGGACCTGTCCCGCTTGCACCAGATTTTATCGCTTAAGGAGCTGGGGCTGTCTCTCGAGGAGATCCAAGCGGCATTAACCGAAGGGAAAATGACGCCGCTGGAAATCGTCGAGCTGCAGATGGAGCGAATCAAGGAACGGATAAAGCTGCAGCAGAAACGGTTGGAGCAGCTCGCTTATGTTTCGAAGCAGATGCAGGGCGAGGCGCCGCTGACGGTCAAGGATTTCACCGACCTGCTGCAGGCGATGAAGCGGGAGCTGGAGAAGCCGGTCATCGAAAGGCGGACGAGCTGGGGCAGACATCTGGATGCGTTGGGACATTTTCTCGCCGCGGATAACGGAAGATCCAAATCAGAGGAGGAAAAAAATGATGAGTGAAAGATTCGTCAAGCATGCGACTTTTATTGTCGAGCGGACATACGCCGCTTCGCCGGAGCGGGTATATCAAGCGTGGGCCGACGCGGGCGTTAAAGCCAAGTGGTATTCGAAGCCGGAAATTTTTGAATTTCGGGTAGGCGGGCGCGAGTACAGCAGCGGAGGGCCGCCGGAGGGACCGATCTTTACATTCGACGCCAGCTACCAGGAGCTGGTTCCGGACCGGCGCATCGTCTACACGTACACGCTGGATGCCGGAGAGACGCGCGTCTCCGTCTCGATTACGACGGTCGAGCTGATTGCGGTTCAGGACGGCACGAAATTGATTTTTACGGAGCAAGGGGCGTTCTTCGACGGGCACGATACGCCGGAAGTGCGGGAGCACGGCACGGGACTGATGCTGGATGCGCTGGGCAAAATGTTGGCGGAAGAGGAAACGGAATGACGGCGGGAGAGAACGAAATTGTCAGCTCGCGCGTATTCGACGCGCCGCGAGAACGGGTATATCGAGCCTGGACAACCCCCGAGCTGCTGGCCCGCTGGTGGGGACCGCACGGCTTCACGAACACGTTTCACGAATGCGAGATCAGACCGGGAGGCGAGTGGCGGTTCACGATGCACGGACCGGACGGCACGGATTATCCGAATCGCAGCGTTTTTGCGGAGACCGTGCCCCCGGAGAGAATCGTGCTCGACCATCTGACCGGCCACGAGTTCCGGATTACGGCCGTTTTCGAGAACGTGGAAGGGCGTACCCGCGTCGTTTTCCGTCAGCAATTCAAGAACGCGGAGGAATACGAGCAAGCCAAGCCCTATTGCGTAGAGGGCAATGAACAGAATCTCGACCGGCTCGGACAGGTGCTGGAGGACATGCCGGCGGGGAATTGATCGGGCCGCTGCGGGGGTGGCGCGGCAGGTGCAAGAGAAGAGGCATTACCCCTGCTATACTTCGGGGCGATAGGCGGCGCGATCGGGGAAACTTCAAAGAGATTGACAATGTTTTGCATCCGTATGTTATGATGAATTTGTAAACACGTGTTCATGGCAGAGGATGGTATGATGAAAAAATCGGAAGTCAACAGCACGGCGATTGCCCGTCTCGCCGGAGTATCGCGCAGCACGGTGAGCAGGGTCATCAATAATTATTCGAACGTGCCGACCGAGACGCGCGACAAGGTCATGAAAGTCATTCAACAATACAATTATTTTCCCAACGCATCCGCTCAGGCGCTGGCCGGCAAACGCTCGCGCACGATCGGGCTGTTCCTGATCGACCAGGGCCACGTCGCCGGCGACATTCTCACCAATATGCTGATCGTAAGCGTTATTGCGCATGCGTCCGAGCACGGGTATTATGTTTTGACTCATATTATTCGACATACGAAGGACACCGAAGTGATCAAGAACGTCAGAGAAATCTTCTACCAGCGCCGGATCGACGGGGGAATCTTCATCGGCGCGGCGATCCGCGAACCGTTCATCGAGGAGCTGATCGAAGAAGGGTTCACGGTAGGCATCTTCGATCAGGAGCTTCCGGAGCATCCCGAGCCCAACCGGATCGTCTCCAATTTCAACAACGATTCGGGCATGAAGCAGGCGGTCGCTTATTTGGCGGGACTCGGCCATACGAAGATCGGCGTCATTAACGGCGATATGAAGCGGCTGTCCGGGCAGACCAAATACGAAGGCTTCCTGATGGCGATGCGCATGTGCGGCCTGGAGGTGAATCCGGATTGGGTGTTGGACGGCGATTTCAACGAGTCCAGCGGGGTTCATGCCATGCGAACGCTTCTCGGCAAAGGCGGCGAGCTGCCCACGGCCATCATTGCGGCGAACGACAGCGTCGCGTTCGGCGCGATTCGGGAGCTTAAGGAGCACGGGGTGCAGGTTCCCGAGGACATCTCCGTTATCGGGTTCGACGATCATGCGCTAAGCGCGAAGCATCATCCGGCATTGACGACGATTCGCGTCGATTTCAGCGGCATGCTGAAGCGGATGACCTTGTGTCTGATCGCCCGAATCGAGGACAAGACGCCCGTCGTGCGGGAGATTTCTCTGGATTGCAGTCTGGTGGTCAGGGATTCTTGCCGAAGGGTCTGATCTATCCGACCGGCGACTAACGACAAAAAGGCTCTGGCCTCCACGCTCTCGTCAGAGTCTTTTTGTCGTGCACGCTGTCCTGCCGCGGTCGCTATTTTTTCAAGCGTAGCAGCCAAGAGCTTGTCCCCTAAGCGGAGTTGCTTGAGAGGATCGATAGACAAAGAAGGGGTATGTACCTCCTGGAGAATGCCTCATACGCTCCTGAAATCACCCATTGACGGGTTTACCTATTCAGGTTTCAGGAGCGTATAGCATCGGAAGGAGGTACATACCCCTTGCACCTTTCGTATGGATCATCTTTCAAAGCAGCTTGAATCCTTTAGGGGACAAGCGCTTCGGCTTAAAGCTCGCGAATCCGGATGTTGCGCCAACGGCAGGCCGAGTTCGGGCCCCAGCGCTCGTCGCCCATTCCCGGATCGTTGTCGTGGACCTCGAAGGCGATGTGCCCTTTCGGCCCCAGCAGCTCGCGAGCCGCGGCGGCGTCATACAGCGGATGCCGCAGCTTTTCCGTGTCCATCTCCGAAATTTTCACCCCGTTAATGTGCACGGCGATCCGCGGGGAGGCCCCTTCGACGCGAATTCTGAATTCATTCCATTCATCCCATTTCCAGGCGGCCAGAAACTGCTCGCCGGTTGCCGCATAGTCGAGCAGCGCCGGCTTGTCCGGAGTCATGGGCTCGATCGTCTCGGAAGGGTCCTCCAGCCTGAGGCCCGACGGCCGGCCATGCTCGTCGCGTTCCGCGTCCAGGGTGAACGAGATGCCGTGGAAGCCGCCGATCCCGTTGCCGTACATTCCGCCGATATTGCCCGAACGGCGATGGTCCAGCAGAATCTGGAAGCCTTGCGATCCAAGAGCGGTGGTGCGTACCAGAATGCCCGTATCCGCCGGCCAATCGGGACGGGCTTCGAAGACGAGCTCGAAATCGCCGTACACGCCGTCGCTGAGCAAGTAGCCTCCGTACCCGGAACCCGGCGGGTCTTGGCGTCCGACAATCGCGCTATCCTCTACCGTCCAGCGTCCGGAAGTTTGCGCGGCGCGCAGGTAGTTCTCGGAGGATACGTCCGGGCCGGGCTGGCCGGGAGCGCGGGCAACCGGCAATCGGGGGACGGCATGCCATCCCTGAAGCGACTTTCCGTCAAAAATCGGCACAAATGGGGCGTCGTCTTTACGCATAGGGCCTCCTCAGTATGAATAAAATGCGTTCCCGGCAGGGAACCTTGCTGTATTTGGGATAATTATACCATTAACACGTGTTTACGCAATTGAAACAAATCAGAGCGGAATATTCAATGGGTGAAATCACGTAAAATAAACAATTGACAGCGTTTTCTCGATTTGTGTATGATGTGCATATAGACGCGCGTTCACAAAAATATACAAAAACAGGGGGAGGGTAGCGCTTTTCTGCGGCTCCTGCTGCGGAAGAATGGAGTTTCGCTCTCGGATAAACGCGCGTTCGTGAACGGCGGTTCCGGGTTTGGAGCGCGTCGTCGCCTTACCTAGCATCAACGGTAGCCCGCCTCTCGGGGAGGGCCGCACCAGCGGCTGTTCATGTACGACAGAAGGGGATCGAACGTCTTTGACTTCAGAGTCAGTCAAAAAAAAGTCAATCTGCAGTTACGATTCTAACCCAATGGAGGGGTTGTGCGTGGGAAAAATAAGGCTTAGAAACGTTGTATCGGGACTGCTGGCGATTGTATTTATCATTTCTTTGATCTCTGCTTGTGCAAGCGCTAACAACAATAACAATGCCAAGAGCAGCAGCACGCCAGGGAGCTCCGCCAGCACCGGCAACGCCTCTGAAACGATGGACGCTCAAGGCAAATACACGGAACCGGTCAAGATGTCGTGGGCCGTTCAGACCGCGGCCGCTTCCAAGCTGCTTGACGGAGATACGTGGGATGACAACCGGTGGAGCCAACTGATTAAAGACAAGCTCAACATCGACCTGGAAGTCGCCTTCTCCGCCGACAGCAGCACCGACGCCTACAAAAACAAGCTGAACGCCATTATCGCCTCGGGCGATCTGCCGGACGTCTTCAAGACGCAGGACGCGAACGTATTCCTGCAGCTGGCGCAGAACGGACAGCTAGCCGATCTCAGCGAGGTGTTCGACAAGTACGCTTCCGATTCGATCAAAGCTTATCGCGAACGTTTCGCCGATTCGTTCGCAGGGGCCACCATCGACGGCAAGCTGTACGCCATTCCCCGGATGAACGATAACTTCCACGAAGCGCCGTTCCTGTGGATTCGGGACGACTGGTTGAAGAATACGAACTCGGAGCCGCCGAAGACCATTGAAGAGATGGTGGCGCTCGCGGAGAAGTTCGCGACCGGAGATCCGGACGGCAACGGCATTAATGGAGATACGTACGGACTTGCGCTCAACAAGGACCTCATTCGGCAAAATCACGGCAGCATCCTTGGTCTGGTCTCGGCATTCGGCGTGCCCGGCCGCGACGAGAGCGTATTCTATCGCGACGAGAGCGGCAAGATGACTTTCGCCTGGATTCAGCCGAATATGAAGGAAGCGCTCGCGCTGCTGGCCGACATGTACAAGAAGGGCTTGGTCAACAAGGAGTTTACCGCCAAGAACGAATCCGCGCTTGTCGAGGACATCACGAGCGGCAAGATCGGTATGGCTTACGGCAGCAACTGGGGCACTTGGTATCCTTACAACAACGTGTACAAGAAAGACGGAGTCATCGTTCGTCCGTATCCGATTCCGAAAGCGGAAGGGTACGATTACAAGATCGGCATCGAGAGCAACGCCGTCGGTCAGATGACGATGGTCAGCGCCGATTACGAGCATCCGGAAGCGGTCATCCAGGTTCTTAATCTTTACGATCAGACCGTCAACTACTCAAGCAAAGAAGATTATCTGAAATACTGGGCGGATGAGCAGTACCGGCTTTCCCCGGTTTATATCGACCAACCGGGCGAAGTGTACGCGGCCGATCTGCTGAAGGCGTTCGACAAGGGCTCCTCCGACGATCTGCCTCCCGCCGCCAAGCCGCTGTACGATTATATTGTGGGCTTCGAGGACGGTTCGCTCGCCGAGGACGACAACGCCTTCGGCACCTGGGGCCAGATGGCCAAATCGGGCTCGCTGCCGATCGTATTGAACGAGTACATTCCGGACAACGCGATCGTCCAAAGCGTACTGGGCATTCAAAGACCCGAAGTATGGCTGACGACGGCGTCTTCGCTGGATACGCTGACGATCACCACCTTCACCGATATCATTACCGGCAACAAGCCCGTCGATTCCTTCGACAGCTTCGTAACGCAATGGCTGAAGGCCGGAGGACAGGAAGCGCTCGACGAGATGGACCGGCTGTACCCGGCTCAATAAAGGGAATTTCATCAACGATTTCGCGCCATGCTGCGGCGGGGTTCCCCGCCGCAGCCGTATCGCACTCTGTTAGTTAAAGGCGGTGAACTCCGGATGTTAGCGAAGCTGAAGCTAGAAGATCGGCTGATCAGAGAGCTGCCCCTGTACCTGATGCTGATTCCGGCGGTCGTTCTGGTGGCCATCTACAGTTACGGCTCTATGGCCGGCGTTATCATTGCGTTCCAGAAGTTTATCCCGGCCAAAGGCCTGTTCGGTCCGCAGCAGTGGGTGGGCTTTCGAAATTTCGATACGTTGTTCTCGATGCCCAATATTTGGCCGGTCATCCGCAATACGGTCGTTATCGCAATGAGCAAAATGATTGCGGGGGTTATCGTTCCGGTGGTGTTCGCGCTGCTGCTGAACGAGGTCAGAAGCCTGTTCGCCAAGCGGATGTTTCAGACCCTGGTCTATCTTCCGCACTTTCTGTCGTGGGTTATTTTGTCCGGTATTCTGATCAATCTGCTGTCGCCGAGCGAAGGCATCGTCAACGTTTTTCTCTCGAAGCTGGGGATAGAGCCGATTTTCTTCTTGGGGAATGCGGATGTCTTCCCGGCCACGATGGTCATCAGCGACGTATGGAAAGCCTTCGGGTTCGGATCGGTCATTTACCTGGCGGCGCTGACCGGCATTTCGCCGGATCTTTACGAAGCCGCGGTCATCGACGGGGCGAATCGTTGGCGGCAGACCTGGCACATTACTTTGCCGGGAATCACATCGATTGTCGTGCTGATGACTGTATTGGGATTCGCTAACATTCTCAACGGCGGTTTCGACCAAATCTACAATATGTACAGCCCGGTCGTCTATTCCACCGGAGATATTCTGGATACGTTCGTGTTCCGTCTAGGTATCGAGCAAGCACAATATTCGCTATCCACGGCCGCAGGGCTGTTCAAATCCGGCGTTTCCCTTGTATTCATCGTAACTTCGTATTACCTGGCCGACAGATTCACCGGTTATAAAGTTTTCTAGCGGGGGGCGGGTCCATGAGAATAAAGACTTCCATTCCGCGCAGGATTTTCCTTGCGGTCAACGTCGCGTTTCTAATCTTAGTCTCCTTACTGTGCATCGCGCCGTTCATTAACCTGCTGGCGGTTTCTTTTTCCGATAAAACGGCGGTCGCGGCGGGAGAAGTCACCTTTTTCCCGATCGGCTTTACGACAGTGTCGTACGAATTCATCACCAATACGTCCAAGTTTTTCGTCTCTCTGGTGGTCTCGCTTAAACGGGTTGCGCTCGGCGTGCCGCTCAACCTGCTGCTGATCATCCTGACGGCGTACCCGCTTTCCAAGTCGAAAAGGGATTTCAGAGCCCGGAGCCTCTTCTCGTGGTTTTTCGTCGTGACCATTCTGTTTAATGCCGGTCTGATTCCGACGTACATGGTGGTGAAGACCACCGGGCTGATCAACTCCATCTGGTCGCTGGTTCTGCCGGGCGCGCTGCCCGTCTTCAGCATGCTGGTCGTCATGAACTACATGCGGAGCCTGCCGAAGGAGCTGCTCGAGGCGGCGTATATCGACGGAGCGGGTCATCTGCAATCGCTGCTTCGGGTCGTGCTGCCCGTCTCCGCGCCTACGATCGCGACGGTTACGCTGTTCTCGTTCGTCGATCATTGGAACGGCTGGTTCGACGGGATGATCTACATGAACAAGATCGAGAACTATCCGCTGCAGACGTACTTGCAGACCGTAGTCGTCAATCCGGAGGAATTCATTCGCAACAACACCGATCTCAGCGGAAATCTGTCCAAATATTTGTCGATGGTCAGCGCCCGCACGACGGGGGCCGCGCAAATGTTCCTGGCCATGATCCCGATTCTATGCATCTATCCTTACCTGCAAAAATACTTCACGACCGGTCTTGTGATGGGCAGCGTCAAGGAGTAGACGGAGGAGCGATTAAGTCATGAAAATATTCATCACCGGCGGCACGGGATTCATCGGGTCGTACGTCGTCAAGGAGATGCTGGATCACGGCCACGAGGTTACGCTTCTTGCCCGGAATACGAACAAGGTTTCGGGATTCGTGGGCCACGATCGGATTCGCCTGATCAAGGGGGATATGGAAGATACCCGTGCGATCACCGAAGGGCTTAAAGGACAGGACGCCTGCATCCACGTCGCGCTGTCCTGGCTGGACGGAACGGCGGAGGACAATCTCGTTCGCGAGACGCTTCCTTCCGTTCGCCTGTTCCAGGCGGCGGCCGAAGCGGGCGTCAAGAAGCTTATCTATACGTCTTCGATCGCCAGCTTCGGCACCGCGCCGAACAACGACGAGGGCTTCATCAAGCCTTTGAACTACTACGGAGCGACCAAAGCGGCAACGGAAGCCTATCTGATGGCGATTGCCAAGGAATACGGCATCCAGGCGAACGCCGTGAGGCCGGGTTACACGTTCGGCAATCCCTGCGTGGAGGGAGGCCCCCTGTATCCCGATCTTAAGGTTGTGAACATGGTCAAAAACGCGCTTGCCAACAAGCCGATGTCCTTCGTCAAAAACGACGGCACGCAGTTCATCTGGGCGGGCGATCTCGTGAAGGTCTACTCCGGCCTGCTCCATTCCGATACGCTGAACCGCGGCTATTACACGTCCGTAAGCACCGAGTTCCGTACGTGGGCCCAAATTGCGCAGATGGCCGTCGATCTCGCGGGCTCGTCAAGCCTCATTACATTGGAGGACCGCGGGCGTCCCGATCCGGGAGAGAGACCGATCGACGTCTCGCAGATCAAGAAAACCTTCGGATTCGAGTTCAAGGCGGACGATTATATGAAGGACCATCTGCGTTACTTGATCCGCTTGGAATCATAAACACAATCGGAACGCCAAGACATCGCCGCAGAAGCGGGACAGAAAGGGCAGGGAAATCTAATGAACACTCCTATCGGCTTTGATGGATTTATTCAGATCGCCATCGTCGTATCGGATATTGAAAAGGCGGCGAAGACTTGGGCGAAGTTGTTTAACGTTCCCGTCCCCGAGATACGCTATAATCCTCCCGTGGAGAACCCGGATTTGACGTATCGCGGCGGTCGTGCCTACTATGGACTCAAGCTCGCGAACATCCGGGCGGGACAATTCGTGATCGAGCTTCACGAGCCGGACGAACACGAGAGCACGTTCCGGGAATTTCTCGACAAGCACGGCAACGGCGTCCATCATCTTGGCTTCCAGGTCGGCGAGAAACGCGACGCGATTATCGGCGAGCTGGAGGAGATGGGGTACGCCATGCGCACGGTCGGCTATTATCCCGGCAGCAGTTGGACGATCGTCGACATCGAGGACGATTTGGGCGTTAATCTGAATATCAAACCGCGGGCATAGTCCCGGACGGTCACGATCCGAGGGAGAGCAGAAGATGAAACAAGCAGCGGAACCGCGCAAGCCGGAAGGAAGAAACGTCATCAGCATCTTGGAGACGGTCGACGTCTCTACGGGAGAACGCCGGGTGTTGGCCGAGTTCGATACCGTGATCGAGGCGCCCAACTGGACCCTCGACGGCAAGCGCCTTATCTATAACAGCGCAGGCTGCCTCTATTCGTTCGACCTTGCTACGCGGGCGAGCTCCGTCATTGAATCCGGCTTTGCCAACCATTGCAACAACGATCACGTACTGTCGCCCGACAACTCGCATGTCGCGGTGAGCCACCATACCTTGGAGGACGGCCAATCCCGCGTGTACATCTTCCCGTTGGAGGGCGGCCATCCCACGCTGATCACGCCGCTGGCGCCCAGCTATTTGCACGGCTGGTCGCCGGATGGCGGGGTGCTGGCTTATTGCGGAGCGCGGAAAGGCGAATACGATATTTATACGATTCCGGTGAACGGCGGCGTTGAAACGCAATTGACGAATTCTCCCGGACTGAACGACGGCCCCGAGTATTCGCCGGACGGCAAGCACATCTGGTTCAATTCGGTGCGCACGGGACTGATGCAGGTGTGGAGAATGAACGCGGACGGCAGCGAACAGACGCAGATGACGTTCGACGAGAGCAACAACTGGTTCCCGCACGTCTCTCCGGACGGCAAGACGATAGCCTACATCACGTACCGCAAGGGCGATGTCGCGCCCGGCGACCACCCGGCGAACAAGCATGTCGAGATCCGGCTCATGCCGAGCGAAGGCGGAGAATTCCGCACGCTGGTCAGCTTATTCGGCGGACAAGGTACCTTAAACGTCAACTCGTGGTCCCCGGACAGCCGGCAATTGGCGTTCGTCAGCTACAGGCTGAAAGACGCGTAATCGGCCGAGGTTCGCAATCGAAATACCCCTACCTGACAGTCAAGGAGAGAATAAAAATGGCGGATACGATATTAGGCACCTCTTTTATTTGCCAGATCGCGATGATCGTGCGGGACGTGGAGAAGGCGAGCGGCCGATTCGCCCAACTGATGGGCGTTCCCGTTCCGAAGATCGTCCTGGCCAACGAGGACGGCAGCGATACGGTTACCTATCAGGGACAACCGACGAAGGGGAGGGTCAAGCTCGCCTTCTTCCAGATGGAGAACCTGGTCATCGAATTTATCGAGCCGACGGAGGACCCTACCACGTGGAAGGATTTTCTCGACACGAAGGGGCCGGGCGTTCACCATATCGCTTTTAAGGCGAAGGACAAAATGATGGAAACGGCGGCCAAGCTGGAGGAGTTCGGCTACCCGCTCATTCAGAATGGCGACAAATACGCTTACGTGGAAAGCACGGGCGATCTGGGCGTCATTCTGGAACTGCTGGACATCGACTAACGGAATTATCGCGGGATGAGCGCCGCGCGCCTCCTTGCGATGCTGCTTGCTTCTGAAATCCGAACAGACAAACCCCCGACAGGGGGGATTTCAGGAGCATACGCAGCAATTTTACTCTGTGAACGACTGCGGAAGCGACCGGACCGGTCGCTTGCCCGAGACCGGACGAGGCCGCTTCCTAACCGGAACGGCGGCGCTTCCGGCCTTTTGTCGTTCGTCACGCTTGAAATCGGACGGCGGGGAAACGAATGTCGACCGTCGTTCCTTGTCCGGGCACGCTGGAGTAAGACAGTCCCCAGCTTTCGCCGCAATTGATTTTCAGCCTGCGGTCGACGTTGGCAATGCCGAAGCCGTGACCGGTTTTCCGCGGACCTTCCGTCAAAATCCGCTCCACCTTGTCCGCGCTCATGCCCACTCCGTCATCCGAGACGGACAATTCGATATAGCTCGGATAGAGGCGTCCGACGATGCCGATCGTTCCGGTCTGCTCGTCCTTCTCCATAATTCCGTGCAGGATGGCGTTCTCGACGATCGGCTGCAGCACGAGCTTCAGGATCGAATAATCCCGCAGCCGTTCGTCGATGTCCACCCGCAGCTTGATCCGATCCTCGAATCTCAGGTTCTGAATGTTCACGTAAGCTTCGATATGCGAGACTTCGTCCGCGATGGAGACGATGTCCCTTCCGTTGCTAAGGCTGAGTTTGTAAAATTTGGCCAATAGATTCACGAGAACATTGATGTCCTCCGCCCTGTATTTCAGCGCCTTGCACGTAATGAGTTCCAACGTGTTGTACAGAAAATGCGGATTGATCTGGGCCTGCAGCGCCCGCAGCTCCGCGTTCTTCGATTCGATGCCGATGCGGAACCGGTCTTCGACCAAATCTTCGATTTTGATCAGCATCTTGTTGAACTTGTCTTCCATCTCCCCGATTTCGTCCTTCCCGCTCACCGCGACTTTCGCCGACAGATCCCCCTGCTCGGCTTTCCTCATCGTTCGCATCAGCCGGCGAATCCGCTGGACGAGCGAAGAGGAGATCAGCAGCGCGAACAAGTAGGCGGCGACGCCGATCGCCAGCATGGACAGGAACGTAAAGTTGCGCAAATTCCGGCTCGGACTGAGCAGGCTGGACAGCGGTACGACGGTGACGAGCTTCCAGCCCGAGTAGGGCACGGACACGAACGTCGCGAGCGCGGACCTGCCGCCCAGCTCCGTCCGGCTCCAGATTCCTTCGTCGGCGGGAAGCGGCGCGGCGGAGAGGAAACCGTCCGACCTGGCGATCAGCTCGCCATTTCCGTCCGCAATATAGAAGTACCCCTTTTCGGCAAGAGGAGATTCGTTCAAAATCCGCACGATGTCCCGCACGAGAATGTCGACGCTGACGAGTCCGATCGTTTCGCCGAAGGCATTGCGCTTGTTGACGATCCGCACGCCGGAGACGATCTCCTGTTCGTCGCCGATCCCCCCGTATTTGAACGTATAGGGAGCCGTCCAATAAATTTGGCCGTCTTTGGCCAGCGCCTTGTCGTACAGCTCGGTGTCCTGAATCGTCTTCCAGTTGAACAAATTGACGTTCTCGTTGGAGTAGATCGTTTCGTGCGCCGAGTAGAGCCGGATCCGGTATACGCCCTGATCGACCTGAATGCCCGTCAAATAGTCGCTCAGCTTGAGGAAATCGTCGATTTGGGCGTTGTTGTCGTAGCGGTCCGGTTCCCGTTCCAGCGCGCTTTGCACCGTATTGTTCGAAGAGACGATGTTGGACGACTTGATCGCGCTTTGAATCGCATAGCCGAGCGTGGAGCCCGTCTGCTTCAAGGCCAGCGAGGAAATATCCATCATTTTCTCCTCGATCACGTCGGAGCTGCGGATATACGTCAGCAGGGCGAGAACGCCCAGCGGAAACACGATCAGCACCAGATAGGACAGCAGCAGCTTGTGCTTGATGTTCAGATCCTTGAAGAAGGAGCTGCGCATCCGCAGCGGCAAATTCGTCATCGCGCGAACATCCTCCTGTATTCCGAAGGGTACAAGCCCGTCGACCGCTTGAACACGGTTGCGAAATAGTTGGCGTTCCGGTAACCGACCGACCCCGCCACCTCGCTCATTTTCAGCCGATCGTCCTTCAGCAGCTCCTTCGCCTTTTCCATCCGATACGCCTCGATAAACTCGCTGAGCGCCTGCCCGGTTTCCTTCTTGAACAGGGTGGACAAGTATGTCGAGCCCATTTCCAGCCGGTCGGCGATAGCAACGACCGACAGATCTTCGCCATAATGCTCTCGGATATATTCGATGGCCGCCCGAATTTTCCGGCTAATGCCTTTTTGACCGGTCTGCCGGAACAGCGTCTGCAGCAGCTCCTTGATAAAGGCGGCCGCATCGCGTAAAGTGCCGCGGTTCAGCCGCTCCGCCCAGAGCAGCTCCTGCTTCTTCCATTCGCCGCTTATCGGCAGGGCGGATTCCTCGGCCAGCGCGGACAGATGGAGCATGACGGACAGCAGGGCGGCTTTGACGGAAGAGATGCGGAATTTCCCCGGCCGCTCCGCCAGCTGGGCGATCCATCCGTCGATTTCCCGGATCGCGGCCGCCAGATTCTCCTCCTGATAGCAGCGTTTGAGATTCTGCCGAATATCCTCGATCCCGGCGAACTCCTCCGCGGTACGTTCCGTTTCCTCCGCGTTAATGCTGCCGAACCCCCGAATGAAACCCAGCTGCAGCGCGCCGCGGGCCAGCTCGAAGGACTTGCGGATATTTTCCGCGCCGCGCACCGATTTGCCGATACCCGCGGTGACCATCCCGTTGCCTCCAGCGTCGGCGCACCCGAACGTTTGCTGCACGCCTTCGATCGCCGCTTTGATTCGCGCGGTCTGCTCCGCCGCGCCTCCGCAAATATGAACGATCAGACGGCTGCCGTCCAGCATGCCGGAGACGCAGGGAAGGGAAGCGTTTTCAAATTCGCGATTTACGATATCCGTGATTCGATCCGCCTGCACGACGTCCGCCCCACCTTCGCCCTCGAAGATCGGCCGGCCGCCGAATTCGAGCAGAACGCAGCGGAAAACATCGTTCAAGGAGACGGAAAAGCCGATGCTCTCGAATCTTTTTTTGATCGCCGGCAGGTCCGCCCGGTCCGACGCCATCGTCAGCGCGAGCTCCTGTTTGACGCGAACGGCGGCCAGCTCGAGCTTGCCGCGCTCTTCCTCGCACAGCGCCGCGGTCTTCGTCAATACGTCGTGCAGCTCGCCGAGATCGATCGGCTTTTCGATATAATCGATCGCCTGCATTTGTATGGCCGATTTCAAATAGTGTTTGTCGGTGTAGCCGCTAAGGAAAATGATTTTGCAATTCGGATCGAGCTTGCGAATTTCCGCGGCGCACTCGATGCCGTTCATCCGCGGCATGCGGACGTCCATCAGGACGATATCCGGTCTCAGGACGCCGAACAGCCGGAGTCCTTCCGCGCCGTCTTTCGCCTCGCCGGCCGCCTCGATGCGCAGCGAGCTCCAGTCCACGTATTCCATCAGCTTCTCCCGCGTCGCCCTTTCGTCGTCCACGATCATCGCTTTGAGCATTGCGCACTCACCTCGGGTCAGAAATACTTTTGCCGTAGATTACGTATTCAACGCCGATCGTGAAAATCTTGCCGGACTTTGTTAAATCGAATGAGATTAGCTTTTTTCGAACGAATGTTGAATTGTTCGACCCGCGAATCCGTGGAATAATCGAGTAAGCGCATTCAAGGCGATAGCCGCCGGCGCTTAAGCAGAATCGGGGAAGGCGGATAACGATGAGAATCAAAAATTTGGATATGTACCTGCTGCTGCTGCCGGGCTTCTTGTTCCTCGTCCTGTTCAAGTACGTGCCGATGTACGGCATCGTGATCGCGTTTCAGGACTACAACGTGTTCGACGGCATTTTGGCCAGCAAGTGGGTCGGGTTTCAGCAATTCGACAAGCTGATCCATTATCCGGAGTTTTACAAGGTTTTTCGCAACACGTTGATTATAAGCGTTTACAAAATGGTGCTCCTGTTCCCGTTCCCGATTTTGATCGCCCTGATCCTGAACGAAATCCGGAAAATGCTGTTCAAAAGAACGATCCAGACCGTCATCTACCTGCCGCACTTTCTGTCGTGGGTCATCGTCGGCGGGCTGTTCACCAACATTCTCTCGCCTTCGACGGGGATCGTCAACCGCATCATCCAGGCGCTGGGCGGCGATCCGATCTCGTTCCTGACGGACAACGACTGGTTTCGCAGCGTGCTCGTGTTTTCCCAAGGCTGGAAGGAAGCCGGGTGGTCGGCCGTCATCTACATCGCCGCGATCGCGGGCATCAATCAGGACCTGTACGAAGCGGCGGGAATCGACGGGGCGGGACGGTTCAGGCAGATCGTGCACATTACGCTGCCCGGTATCGCGCCGACGATCGTGCTCATGCTGATTTTGCGGCTGGGGGGTCTGCTGGAAGCGGGGACGGAACAAATCTTGGTCATGTACAACGCGGTTGTGTACGACACCGCCGACGTCATCGGCACTTACGTGTACAGAATCGGTCTCGGTCAGATGGATTATTCGTTCAGCACGGCCGTCGGTCTGTTCAACTCGGTCATCGGTTTCGTCCTGATCGTCTCCGGCAACTCCTTGAGCCGAAGATGGATCGGGCGGAGCATTTGGTAAAGGAGGCGGCTTAATTTGATCAGAAAACAGAGCGCGGGCGACTGGCTGCTCGACGTGGTTGCGTATGCGAGCATGACGCTGATGGGGATCGTGACGCTGCTTCCGTTCATGAACGTGCTGTCCAAAGCCTTCAGCGCGGAGTGGGCCGTCGTGACGGGCAAAGTTTCGTTCCTGCCGATCGATTTCCAGCTCGATACGATGAAATTCGTCGTGACGGGCCAACCGTTTCTCAACGCCTTCGCCATCTCGATCTACATTACGCTGGCGGGAACCGTCATATCGCTTGCCGTCACCGCGATCACGGCCTATCCGCTGTCGAAGAAAGAGATCAAGGGCATGAAATGGATGATGATCGTGTTCGTATTCACGATGCTGTTCAGCGGCGGATTGATCCCGAGCTACATGCTGATCAAGCATCTGAATTTGATCAATAACGTCTGGGCCGTCATTTTGCCGGGAGTCGTCAATGTCTTTAACCTGCTCATCGTCAAAAGCTATTACGAGACTTTGCCGGAGAGCCTGGAAGAATCGGCGAGAATCGACGGCGCGAGCAATCTCGGAATCGTATTCCGCATCATTATCCCGCTCTCGCTGCCTGTGCTGGCGACGATCTGCCTGTTCATCGCCGTCGGCTACTGGAACGAATACTTCAATCCGATGCTGTATTTGACGCAGGCCGACTTGAAGCCGCTCCAGGTTTACATGCGGGACCTGGTCATGGATGCGCAGGGCTCCTCGGATATGCTGTACAGAAATTCCGACGACCTGCTGAACGTGACGCCGGAAGGCGTGAGGTCGGCGACCATCATCGCGTCCACTGTGCCGATCGTGCTGATCTATCCGTTCCTGCAGAAATATTTTATCAAAGGCGTATTGATCGGTTCGGTCAAAGGCTGACGACATCAATCCTGCGAAGGATTTATGTGATAAACACCAAAATCGGGGAGGTTGTCTGAAAATGAAAGAAACCAAGAAGCGGATGTCCTGGCTGCTGGCGGCCGGCATGGCAGTCGTGCTGATGGCAGGCTGCGGCGGCGGCAAAGAAAACTCCGGGGGCGCGCCGTCGTCCTCGAACGCATCGTCTTCGAGCTCGCCGTCCTCGAGCGCGCCGGCCGAGAAGCCGCCGCTCAAAGCGCTGCTCCATTACGCGACGACGGACTTCAACGGCTCGACTCCGGCCGTGCTGCTGGAGAAGGGCACCGGCTACAAAGTGCAGTACGATATGCTTCCGCAAGACAAGCCGGAGGACAAACTGAACATCATCATGGGGTCGGGAGAATCCTACGACATCATTTCGATGGGCAGCGTCTACAAGCAGCTGTACTTCGATTACGCCAAACGGGGCGCTCTTGTGGACTTGACGCCTCTGATCGAGCAGTACGGCCCCAACATTAAAGCGGCGGTATCCCAGAAAAATCTGGATGCGGTGAAGGTCGACGGGAAAATCTACAGCATTCCTTCCGAGGCGATCACCAACACGTCGTGGAGTATCGCGATCCGGGTCGACTGGCTGGAGAAGCTGGGCTTGCCGATGCCGACGACGCTGGACGAACTGGTCGACGTTCTGAAAGCGTTTAAGGAACAGGACCCGGGCGGCAACGGCGACAAAAATATCCCGCTCACCGCCATGGGCGGCGTGCCTTTGGAAAATATACGGGGCGCCTTCGGGCTCGCGCAGTCCTGGAGCGATGTCGACGGCCGACTGGTGAATATGGCGGAAAATCCGGCACTGAAGGACTATATGGCTTTCGTGAACGAGCTGTACAAGGGCGGATTGCTCGACAAGGAGTTCGTCACGACCAAGGAAGCGACGATGCTCGAGAAGTTTGCCAGCGGCAGAGCCGGCGCCATGATCGCGGCCTGGCATATGTTCCCGACGATCTCCACCGCCATCGTCAAGTCCGATCCGAACGCCAAGGTGGCCTTCGCGGGCGCGCTGACGGGCAAGGACGGGACAGCGGGCCTGGCGCTGAGCGAAGGCTTCGAATTGTTCACCGTCGTGCCGAAATCCGCGAAGCATCCCGAGGAAGCGATTAAATGGATCAACGCCAAGCTGGAGCCGAAGGTGTTCCTGGAATCGTATCTCGGCGAGGAAGGCGTTCATTACTCGGTCCAGGACGGCAATTACTATCCGATCCTGCCGCAGTTCACCGACGAGATGGGCAACGCCAACAACATGAGAACCGGCGTCATCGAGGACAAAGCGCCAACTTACTGGCAGGCGAGAGTCCGTAAGGACGAGCTGCTCTTCCAGGGCTGGGAGACGATCAACACAATTCCGGAGGAACATAAAATCCACGACCTGCTCGCGTATTCCCCGTTCCTGCCGGAGTTGGCCAAAAACAACGCGCAGTTGAACACGCTGCTTAACGACTACATTACCAAGACGGTCGTCAACGGCGACGCGGAAGCGACTTACGACGAGTTCGTGAACAACTGGAAGGCGGCCGGCGGAGAAGCCGTAACCCAGGAAGTGAACGACTGGTACGCGACGACGAAATAACGGAGAGACGGAACGGCGAGGCGGTGCCGCCGTTCCGTCTTTATCCCGGGGGCAAAGGAGTTCAGGTTATGAAGAAGCTTAAGTTGGGTTTGGTCGGATTGGGAGAGGTCGCCCAGATCGTTCATCTTCCGGCGCTCGCTCAGCTTGACGAGCTGTTCGAAATATCGGCGTTATGCGACGCGTCCCCCCGCCTGCTGCAGGCGATCGGCGAGCGGCACCCGGAGGCGGAACGTTACGGGGACGCCCGGGAGCTGGCCCGCGACGCCGGGCTGGACGCCGTACTGATTCTGAACAGCAGCGAGTACCACGCCGAAGGGGCGATCGCGGCGATCGAGTCCGGCAAGCACGTGCTGATCGAGAAGCCGATGTGCATGACGGTCCGGGAGGCGGACGAGATCATCGCGGCCAAAAACCGCGCCGGCGTAAAGGTCATGGTCGGCTACATGCGCAGATATGCCGCGGCTTTCGAGCAGGCGGCGGAGCTTGTTCGCGGGATGGAAGACGTCACTTACGCGCGGGTGCGCGATATCATCGGGCCGAACGCTTATTTCATCAACCAGTCGGCCAAGGCGCTGAGATTCGAGCTGCCCGAGTCCGTTCGCGAGGACCGGCGTCTTCGCGGCGAGCGGCTGGTCCGGGAGGCGATCGGCGAAGGGGCGCCGCCGGACCTCGTTGCCGTCTATCATCTGCTGCTCGGCCTCGGCTCGCACGATCTGTCGGCAATGAGAGAATTGATCGGATTGCCGCAGCGGATCGTCTCCGCGGATTGTTGGCTGGGCGGGACATTTTTGTCCGTGCTGTTCGACCACGGCCGCTTCCGGACGCTGTTCGAAATGGGGCTGGACGGCCAGGGGCGGTTCGACGCCCTGCTCGAGGTCATGAACGAGACGCAGACGGTCAAGGTGACCTACGACACGCCATATATTCGCCATCTGCCGGCTCAGGCGACGATTATGCGCACCGCGGGCGAGTCGTTCCGCACCGAGATCGTCCGGCCGACCTACGAGGACCCGTATACGCGCGAGCTTCGTTATTTTCACGAGTCGATCGTACAGGACCGGGAGCCGAAAACGTCGGCGGAGGACGCCCGGGAAGATCTGGTTCTGTTCCGGCAAATCATCGATACGCTGCGACATAAAGGAGAACGCCCGACATGACGACTTCATTTTCCTACCAAACCGAGCTCCCGCTGTACGCCGAAGCCGACGTCGTCGTCGCCGGCGGAGGGCCGGCCGGCATCGGCGCCGCGCTGGCGGCGGCGCGCAACGGCGCCTCCGTGCTGCTGATCGAGCAGCGCGGATTTCTCGGCGGCATGGCGACGGTCTCGCTCGTCCCTTCCTACACGCCGTATTCCGACCGGGAGAAACCGGTCATCCGCGGCATCGGCTACGAAATCCTGCAGGCGTTGAAGGAGGCCATGCAGCAGGGCTTGAAGGAGAAATTCCGCGACGTCATCGACTGGGTGCCGATCGAACCGGAGAACCTGAAGCTCATTCTCGACGCCAAAATGCAGGAGGCCGGCGTGCGCCTTCTCTATCATACGTTTATCAGCGACGTGATCCGCGGCGAAGGAGGGCGCATCGACGCGCTTGTCATTCATAACAAAAGCGGCAGCCGGGCGGTCAAGGCAAAATGGTTCGTCGACGCGACGAGCGACGCCGACCTCGTCTGGCGGGCCGGAGGAGCTTTCCAGAAGGGCGACGACGGCGGGGAGCTGCAGCCGGCGACGATGTGCTTCGTGCTCAGCCGCCTGAACCGGTCGCGTTTCGAGGCTTTCGCGAGCGAGCACGGCCCGCTGCACACCCATATCGAACGGGCCAAGGAAAGCGGAGAGCTGAAGGTGCTGCACAACTGGGCGGCATTCTCCTTCTACAACGAGTCGGACTGCGGCTTCAACTTCGGCCATGTGACCGGCATCGACGGCTCCAACGCGGACGACTTGACCCGCGGGGCGGTCGAAGGCCGCAAGCTCGTGCACCATATTGCCGATTGGCTGCGCCGGCGCATTCCCGGATTCGAGCAGGCGGTCGTCGCGCAGACCGGGGAGCAGATCGGCATCCGGGAGACGCGCCGGATCGTCGGCGATTACACGGTGACGTTCGACGACTTCACGTCGTGCCGTTCGTTCCCCGACGACATCGCGCGCAACGCCTACTATATCGACGTGCACCTGTCGAAGCCTCTGCTGGACGGCAAAACGTACATCGACAAAATTTTTCTTCCGCCGGGCAAGTCGCACGGCATCCCTTACCGCGCGCTGCTGCCGGTCGGCTTCGCCAATTTGTTCGTCGCCGGCCGGAGCATCTCCGCCGACCGGACGACGCAGGGCTCGATGCGGGTCATGCCGACGTGCTTCGCGTTCGGGGAGGCGGCCGGGACGGCCGGCGCATTGCTGACGCAAGCGAACGGGACCGATACGCGGGACGTCGACATCGACGCGCTTCAGCGTCAGCTCGTCAAGCAGGGAGCCTGGATCGGCGAGGATCACTTACAGGAAGGATGAGGCGCTGTGCGGGAAACCGAAGGGGTTAAGGTCCGTCTGCCGGCGCAGGAGCTGCCGGTTCCCTGGCGGCCGGACGTCGCCGTTATCGGCGGAGGGGCGGCCGGCATCGCCGCCGCGATCGCCGCGGCGCGCAACGGGGCGGATACGCTGCTGATCGAGCAGCGCGGCTATATGGGCGGCATGGGGACGGCGGCGCTCGTGCCGGCTTTCTGCCCGTTCACGGACGGCGAGAAGCCGGTCGTTCGCGGCATCGGTCTGGATTTGATGGAGAAGATGAAGCGGCAGTCCGGGGAAGCGTACCTTGAAATGTACAAGGATCAGCTGGACTGGGTGCCGATTCATGTCGAGACGCTTAAGCGGGTCTACGACGAAGAAGTGACAGCGAGCGGGGCGAAGCCGCTGTTCCATACATTCGTTCAGCAAGTGCTGACGGAAGGGGATCGCATTCAGGGGATCGTCGTCGCGAACAAGACCGGCCGTTCGGTCGTGCAGGCGAAGCTTTACGTCGACGCGACTGGCGACGCCGACATTTCCGCGCTGGCCGGGGTGCCCTTCCATATCGGCGGCGAGGAGGGGGAGCTGCAGCCGGCCACGATGTGCTTCGTCGTTGCGGACGCCGACAAGACCCGATTCGAGCGTTACGTGGCCGAGACGGGCCAGACGATCGCGGTGGAGAAGGCGGTGCAGGAAGCGCAGGAGAACGGGGACTTACCTGAAGGAAGGAAACGGATCTCCAGCATCACCTGGCTGTCGGATTCGACCATCGGGTTTAATTTCGGCCATGTGTTCGGCGTAGACGGGACGAAAGCGGAGCATCTGACCCGGGCGGCGATCGAGGGACGCCGGCTCGTCGACACGCAGATGCGGTTTCTGCGCCGTTACGTGCCGGGATTCGAGCGGGCGCATCTCGTCCATACGGGCGACCAGATCGGCATTCGGGAGACGAGGCGCATCGTCGGCGACTACATGCTGACGGTTCAGGACTATCTCGACATGAGAACGTTCCCGGACGACATCGCCCGGAACGCTTACTTCATCGATATCCATTTGGCAAACCAGCAGAGCAAGATGATGGTCAAGCACCTGCCGCGCGGCAAATCCCATGGCGTGCCTTACCGCTGCTTGCTGCCGCAAGGCGTGTCCAATCTGATCGCGGCGGGACGATCCGTCTCGTCCGACCGGATCGTGCAGGGCTCGCTGCGGGTGATGCCGAACTGCTTCGCCATGGGGCAGGCGGCGGGAACGGCAGCGGCCATGGCGGCTGCGGCCGGCATCGGCTTCCGTGACGTCGGCATCGCCGATTTGCAGCGCGCGCTGCTCGGCCAGGGAGCCTGGCTCGGAGACGGGAACGACGAGCCGCCGCGGGAAGCCGCCGTGCAGGCCGGCGGCCCGATCGAGTTCGAAGACGAGGATTACGGACCGGAGGACAAGAGATGAAACCGGAAAAACTGATCTACACGTTCACCAGCATCGCCACGCATTACGACGTCTCCTGGGGACGCGGAACGCCGACGATCGGCGTCGACCTGACGGCCGAAATCGCCCATCGCCACGGCATCCCGGTCACCTGGATCGTCAATCCGGGCTCGATTCCGGCGCTCGGAGACCGGATTCGCGGCTGGCACGAGCAGTACGGCGACGATGTCGTCCTGCTCTGCCCGCTGTTCGGCAAGGACATTATGCATTCCAAGGACGAGCTGCGGCGGACGCTGCAGGATCACTGGCGGCAGCTCGCCGAAGCGTTCCCGTGGGCGACGACGAAGGTGGCCGCGCGGGGCGGCATCTATAACGAGATGATCGAGGTTCTGGAGGAGCTCGGCTTCGAGGGCATGTGGGGCTACTGCTACGATCAGGTATGGTGGGACGGCATCACGCACAAGGGAGTGCCGTGGGGGTCCTGGTATATCGACAGCAGTCGGTACAAGGTGCCTCATTCCGGCGAAGGGAAGCTCGTGGCGATCGAGTGGACGGCGCGGGACCTGCATCAATCGTTCCATTCGGGCAGTCCGTGCATTTTTTCCACCGATCCGAACGACGTGCTGCGGGCCGGGCTGTGCACGGGAGACGACATCGAGTATTGGAAAAGGCTGTTCGACGATTATTTGCTGAATACGGCGAATAACGAGACGGTATTTTTCCAGCAGCAGCAGGAGTCGCACGAGATGGAGCGAACGGACGCCTTCGCCGTCTGGTCGGCGGAGGACATCGAGGAAAGCGCGCGCATGATGGATCGGTTTTTCGCTTACGTTACCGGCTATCCGGTGACGATCACGACGCTGCCGAACGCGGTGAGGCTGTACAAGGAGCGGAACGTCACGACGGCTCCGAGCTATATGCTGACCCGGGACGCGGAGGTTCGCCCGGCCGTCAACGCGTACACGATGACGCTTGGCGGTGTCGGCCTCGGCCCGTTCCCGGAAACCTTCTTCTATTATGACGCCCAATGCCAGATGGCGTTCGTTCGCGGCGAGTGCAAGCCCCGCTTGCTGCGCAATTACGTCGGCCAATGGAATATGTACGAGACGTTCGAGGAGGAGATTCCGCCGATGTTCGTGACCCGTTACGAGAAGTCGGATTCGCGGATCGAGCTCATGTTCGAATTCGATTACTGGAAGCCGATCCCGTTCGGGCTGACGTACTGGGACGATCTGGCCGGCTATGAGGTCGCGTCGTCCGAAGGCCTCACCGAAGCGAAAAAAATTCAGGACAAGCTCGTCTTCCTCCGGCTCAACTTGACCGGAGAGAGGAAAAAAGTCGTTCTGACGATGGAGAGACGGACATGAGCTATGATTTGGTCATCTACGGCGGCACGCCGGCGGGAATCGCCGCGGCCGTGCAGGCCGTCAGGCTGGGAATGAAGCCGGTTATTGTCGAGCCTTCGAACCGGCTCGGCGGGTTGAGCAGCGGCGGGCTCGGCGATACGGATTTCGGCGACAAGTCGGCAATCGGCGGACTCGCGCTTGAATTCTATCGGCGTTTGGGAGAGAAGTACGGAAGCCGGGAAGCCGTCTGGACGTTCGAGCCGAAGACCGCTCTGGCCGTGTTCCGCGACTGGGTAAGCGAGTACGGCATCGAGGTCCGCTTCGGCGAGAAGCTGGACCTTGCGAACGGAGTCGCGCTCCAGGGCAACCGCATCGCGTCGATCCGGCTGGCGTCGGGCGCGACGATTCATGGGAAAATGTTCGTCGATGCCGGGTACGAAGGCGATCTGATGAAAGCGGCGGGCGTATCGTATTCGACGGGGCGGGAAGCGAACCGGACGTATGGGGAGCGGTTCAACGGCATTCAGACGCGCCGGGCGGTATTGAACCAGCTTCCGCGAGGCATCGACCCGTATCTGCGCCGGGGGGACCCCGCCAGTGGCCTGCTGCCGGGCGTAAATCCCGGCGCCGGAGGGCAGGACGGGGAAGCGGACGGCAAAATCCAGGCCTACTGCTATCGCATGTGCCTGACGGACGATCCCCGCAACCGGGTGAAAGTCGAGCGGCCGGCCGGCTACGACGAGTCGGAGTACGAGCTGCTGTTCCGCGCCATCGAGCGGGGGCAGACGGAGTTTTTCAAGCTGCATGCGGTGCCGAACCGGAAGACCGACTCCAACAACATTTACGGGTTTTCCACCGACTGGATCGGTCGCAACTACGATTATCCGGAAGCGGATTATGCGGGACGGGAAAAAATCGCGGAGGCGCATCGGATTTATCAGACGGGCCTGGTGTGGACGGTGCAGAACCATCCCCGGGTGCCAAAGGACATTCGCGCGTTTTACGAGCCGTGGGGGCTGCCGCTCGACGAGTTCGCGGATACCGGCCATTGGACGCCGCAGCTCTACGTCCGGGAAGCGCGCCGCATGCTCGGATGCGAGGTGATGAACGAAAATCACGTTTTCCGCAAGGCGCCGGTTCCCGATTCGATCGGTCTCGGCTCGTATACGATGGATTCCCACAATACGCAGCGTCATGTGAGTCAGGACGGCGACGTTCTTAACGAAGGCGACGTGCAAATTCCGCTCGATTCGCCCTATCCGATCAGCTATCGCGCCATCGTGCCCAAGGAGGAGGAATGCGCGAACCTGCTCGTGCCGGTCTGCCTTTCCGCTTCGCACATCGCTTACGGCTCTATCCGCATGGAGCCTGTATTCCTGGTGTTGGGCCAGTCCGCGGCGACTGCGGCGGCATTGGCGCTGGACGCGGACGTATCGCTGCAGAAAGTGGCGGTTGAGAAGCTGCGCCTGAAGCTGCTGGAGGATGGACAGGTTCTGGATTAACTCGGGCCGGCTTTGAGATACAAAATCGAAGAGGAGGCTTACCGTAATGACAGATCCGAGAAAGCGCAATTTGGCGAGAAGACTTGCCGTAATGACAGATTCGAAAAAGCGCAATCTTGCAAGGAGATTTGCCCGGAAATGGACGGCCGCGAGCGCGGCTGTCCTGTTGGCGTTCCACTTGGCGGCCGTATCGCCCGTCTCCGCCGACAGCCCGGGCTTCGTGGAGAACATTGTCGTGAGTCAGGCAGGCTATAGCGCGGGGGATTACAAAGTCGCTTTTGTAACCGCTTCCGGGCCGCTGACCGACACTTCGTACGAAGTTTGGGACGGCGCTTCCGCGGTCGCTGCGGGAACGATGAAGGATGAAGGCGCAACGTGGAACAAGCGGGTGTACTCCATCGATTTTTCCGCCGTGACGCAGATCGGAACGGGTTATACGATACGCAGCAATGGGACTTCTTCGTACACGTTTCCGATTCAGGCGAACGTGTGGGACAGCTACAAGGACGAGATGACGGCGTTTTACCGGATTCAGCGGGCCAACGTCGCCACATCCGACGCCTATCCGGCCGGGTACAGCAGCGTCGCTCCCTCGCCGAAGGTTTTCCACCCGGCCGGACATCTCGACGATGCCAAATCGGCGGACGGGACGGTCCAATACGATCTGACGGGCGGCTGGTACGACGCGGGAGATTACGGCAAGTTCGCGGGCAACCAGTGGGTGACCGGGGAAATCGCGCTGGCGTATCTTCGTCATGCGGACGCGTCCGGCGTCCGGTTCGACAACGACAGCAACGGCGTGCCGGACTTGATCGACGAGGCGAGGTTCGGCAGCGAATATTTGCTGAAATTCGCCGA
Source organism: Cohnella cellulosilytica (assembly GCF_042431195.1). NCBI lineage: Bacteria > Bacillati > Bacillota > Bacilli > Caryophanales > Paenibacillaceae > Cohnella > Cohnella cellulosilytica. The sequence continues at coordinate 114,575 of NZ_JBHMDN010000005.1, read as the reverse complement.
CCAGCTCGGCGGAGCGATGTACGACCTGAGCAATAACGCCGGGTTCGTGCACCCGGAGAAGTCGACGGACAACGTGCCGGGAACGTCGGACGACCGGCAGCTTCGCAACCTCGGCGTCGGGGGCTCGGCGAAAGCGGCGGGCGCGCTGGCGGCGACGGCAAGGGCGATCGGGCATGCGCTTGCCAACGGGCACATCGATGCCGGTCTTGTCGCGGAGTTCGAGCAGTTCGCCGACGACAGCGCGGCGGCAGCGGAAGTATTTTACGACTACGCGGCGGCCAATCCGGACGGGCCGATGGGCTCGTATCCGACGCGCAATGGCGGACTTGCCAATTCGATGCTGTGGGCGGAGACGGAACTGTTTTTGCTGACAAGCGACGCCGACTACGGCAGTACCGCCGCCACGCGAATCAACGGACTGGCGTTCGGCGATCTCTCGACGACCGATTATTGGGATTTGCGGCCGATTTCGCTGGCGGAATTTTATCCGGTCGCGGATTCCGCAACGCAGGCGCATATCCACGACTTGCTGAAGCAGCAGGCGGAATATTTTATGTCGATCGCCGACGATACGCCTTACGGGGTGTACAACGATTATAACGATTTCGGCGTTAACGAGCCGCACGCTTCGTATGTGGGCGACGTGATCCGCTATTACGAGCTGTTCGGGGACCCTGCCGCGCTTCGCGCCGCGCTGAAAGGCCTGTACTGGATATTCGGGGCCAATCCGTGGAATATCAGCTGGGTGTCGGGCATCGGGGCCGATCACGTGGATTTCCTGCATACCCGGCTCGACGAAGAGGTTTACGACCGCAATAATACCGGCATTATCGTGCCGGGGGCGATGGTCAGCGGACCGAACTTCCGGGACACGAAGGACAAGAGAAGCGTAAGCCCCTGGTACGAAGATCGCCCGCTCTGGGCGGACGATATCGACCAGTGGCGGTATAACGAGTACAGCATCAGCATCCAGGCCGGACTGTTCTATACGATCATGGGCTTGATCGGCTTGGACGGAAGCTCGTCCGCGGGAGGCGCCGAGCCGGATCGGATCGTCATTACGTCTCCGAAAATCGGCGATTTTGTGACGGGGGACGTGACGATATTCGCCGAGCCGGATGACGGCGTGAGCGCGATTGAATACGCGGGAGCCGCTTACGCTCCAATGACGGTTGCCGGGGCCGTCTATACCGGGGTCGTCGCTACCGACACGAATGCGTCCTACGCCACGCGCAGAGTGACGGTCAGAGGCATCGACGCTGCGGACAAAATCACTTACAGCAACACGCATTTCGCCGTGGCGCCTCCGCTGCCGGATCCGTCCCATCCGCTGCTGTACGACGACTTCGGCAAGCTGGGAACCTGGGGAAGCCGCGGCGGCAACGAGGGCTGGGTCAACTGGTATAACCAGGACGGAGGCACGGGAGCTTACGTCATGACAACGGTTGACGGAAGGAGCGCGGGCAAATTCGCGCAGACCGCTTCGTCGTCCCGATCCCAGGCCAAATTCGAGCCGTGGAAGGATACGATCGATTTGTCCGGTTATCATTCCTTAAACGTGACGATGAAAAATCCGGGTTATCCGAACGCGCGCATTAAAGTGTCGGCGAACGGCACGAGCTTGTCCGGCGGGGCGATAGCGGTAGCGGACGAGTGGACGACGTACAGCTTCGATCTGGACCAGCTGTTCCCGCTGGACAACGTTCATCTTGAGCTATGGCTCAGCCAGACGGCCGGAGGTTACGGAGAAATCTTGATCGACGACATCACCGCCTCGAACGAGGAGAACGGAACCGCCCCCGTCCTGCTGGCGGATAGCTTAAACGCGGCGATGGGCAGCGAGGAGACCGAATTCGTCTTTGCCGTCTCTTATTCCGATGCGGACAATGACAGGCCGCACGTCGTGCAAGTCGTCATCGACGGCGTTATTCGCGACATGACGGCGGCGGAGCCCGAAGACAAGACGTATTCGGACGGCAAACGGTACGAGTATGCGACAACGCTGGTGCCGGGCGTTCATTCGTACTATTACCGGGCGACGGATACGACGACCGATGCGGTTCGCACCGCGGTTCAATCCGGCCCGACGGTCGTTCGCGGCTTCGTCGATACGGTACCGCCCGGCGCGCCGACCGGCTTGACTGCATTCGTCGTATCGTCCGGCCGGATCGATCTCGAATGGACGCCGCCGGCGGACAACGTGGGCGTGACGGGCTACTTGATTTATCGCGACGGAGTCGAAGTCGGCCAATCGGCGGGCGTTTCTTACCAGGACGCGAATCTGGCTCCGGATACAACCTATTTGTACAAGGTGAAGGCGTTCGACGCGGCGAGCAATCTGTCGGCCGAGAGCGCCGGGATCGCGGCGACGACGAAGGAGCTCGACGTGGAGGCGCCAAGCGCTCCGGAGGATTTGACGGCGACCTCGCTGTCGAGCAGCCGAATTCGGCTCGACTGGTCGGCATCGACGGATAACGAAGGCGTCGCCGGATACCGGGTTCTCCGCAACGGCATCGAAATCGCCACGACGACGGATACCTCCTATCTCGATACTTGGCTGGGGGCGGCGACCTCCTACAGCTACAAGGTCAGAGCGTTCGACGCCGACGGCAACGAGTCCGAGTGGAGCGATACCGTCGTCGGCACGACGGCCGCGGTGCCGGTCGAAGTCATCGTCGACAATACCGATACGGGCAGCGTCTCGATTGTCGGCGATTGGGCGGCCATCAGCTCCAGCACGGACCGTTACGGTGCGGATTACCTCGTCGACAACAATAACGGCAAAGGGACGAAAACCGTCTCCTACGCGCCGAACCTGGCGCCGGGCACATACAACGTGTACATGATGTATCCGGCGAACGGCAACCGGGCGTCGAACGTGCCGGTCGATATCGTTCATGCCGGCGGTACGGATACCGTCACCGTCAACCAGCGGACCGGCGGCGGAGGCAAGTGGAATCTGCTCGGCACGTACAGCTTCGCCGGCGGTTCCGCGGACAGCGTCGTCATTCGCACGGACGGAACGAACGGCTACGTCATCGCCGACGCCGTGAAGTTCGAGCCGGTGTTCGACGCCGTCATCGTCGACAATCGCGATATCGACAACGTCTCTATCGTCGGCGCCTGGACGTCGAGCAATGCCGGAACGGGCAAATACGGCCCGGACTTCCTGCAGGACGGCAACGCGGACAAAGGCGCGAAGAGCGTGACGTTTACGCCGGAGCTTGCCGAGTTCGGGAGCGGAACCTATCGCGTATACGCGATGTGGTCGTCGCACGACAATCGGGCGAGCAACGTCCCGGTGGATATCGTTCACGCGGACGGAACCGCAACGGTGACGTTGAACCAGAAAACCGGGGGCGGGGTATGGCTGCTGCTTGGCACGTACCGCTTCGAAACCGGAGCTCCGGGCAGCGTAACCGTGCGCACGGACGGAACGAACGGCTACGTCGTCGCGGACGCGGTGAAATTCGAGCCGGACCCGTACGCGCCGGGGCCCCAACCGTAATCTTCGTCGGCAACGATGCAAGGCTGTCCCGTAAGCCAACTATATAAATGATCCGTTTATTACCACGGGGATATATCTCCTTCCGCTGCAATGCACCCCAGAAAGTGACGAGAAGCTTCGCAGCTTATTCCGATTACTTTCCGGGGACCCCGAAGCGCGGTCATGAAATTAAGAATGGATTAACCCATAACAGGGTAATTTCATGACCGTATGAGGCAGGCGCTTCGCTCTACAGGAGATATATCCCCATTCTTTTTTCGATCATTTTAGTTACCCCGGCTTGCTTACGGGATAGCCTCAAGCATCGTTCAGAAGTCTCCAGGAGCTGGCTGCGCTGTTCGCTTCTTCGATAACATGTCTCATTTTTCTATGCGTTCTCCGAAAGCCCGACGACCTCTACTTTTAAATCCGCGCCGTATCGAACTTCGACCTTGACCGGGAACTCCGTGATGGAGACGCGCCCGAACAAGGTTGCCCCGAGCGTTCCGTCGTCCAATACGCGATAGTATACAATTGCTCCGTAGCCGATCTCGTCGTTCCAGAACGTCGCGTCGGCTTCGTCGTAGGTTTTCTCGATTTTCTCTCCGTTTGCTTCGGCGGTTACGCGTACGCTGCCGTTCCGTTTCTCTATCGAGGAGACGACTTTCGACTGGACGGCCTCCGCGGCGTCTTCCGCCGGAAGCTCGGCAAGCGTGGACGCATCCAGCACATGCAGCTCTTCCATATGCAGCTCCGTTCCGGTTCCCGTCGTCAGAATGACCACGATCTCGTCGCGGCCGTCCCGGTTCGCATCCGCCAGCCTGACGACCGGCTCATAGGAGGAAACGCTCGTCCACGGGAAAGAAGCGCTGCCGTTCGGGGTTCGAACGGTCAGTCCCTGGTAGCTCCCGTCTTTCTTCGGCGAGTCGGCCAATACGGCAACGGTTCCGTCGGCGGTCTGGCCTAATATTTCCTCGGCGTTCCCGCTCGCCGCCGCCTGAATGAACGTTCGAGAAGCAAGATCCAGACGGAACAGCCGAGCCTGCCCGCCTTCGGGCGTTTCGCCGCCCGGCCCCTCCGTCGTGGACAAGACCAACCTGCCGTCGCGGATTTCCGGCTCGTCGCCCGGCATGTAATAAGAATTGTCCAGCGTGCCGTCCGCCGTGACGAAGGCAAGTGGATAAGCGGCCCCGCCGTTCTTCTCGACCGCGAACGCGTAAAACGTCAGCGCGTGGCAGTCGCGATATTGCGGAACGAGCAGGAAGACGTCGGCGTCCGGAAACGTCAGCCGCAGCATGGGAGCAGGCTCCTCCGAAGGCTGGATAAAGGAAAGATCGGGCAAGGACGCGATAACCTCGCGAGACTCGTCGGTTTCATAGATCGCCTTGTAGCTGCCCTCGGTGCGCACATCCGTGTCGACGCCATAGCAGCTCGCCGCGCCGAGCGCCTCCCGCTTTTCCGGGACGGACGCGTCGGGCGTTACGATGATCCGGCCGCCGTCGGTCTCTCCAATCGCCCTGACTATGTCCGGATCTGCGGTCGGTTCCGCGTTTTCCGATGAGAGGGGGGCGGCGGGTGGCCAAGCTCCGCGAATCAGCAGCGTCGACGCCAACACGGCCAGTATGGCCATCGCGCTTGCGGAGGCGATCAGGCGGTTCCTTCTTCGTCTGCGAGATGCCCGATCGGCAATCCGCTTCTCGACGGCCGCCATATCCTCCAATCCGGGAGCCTGCCGTCCGAACGGGCCTTCGCCGGCTTCCGCATACCAATCCGGCTTGCCCCCGTCCTCCGTCCGTTCGTGATCGTTCCTCATTCCTGTTCCTCCTTCCGCTTGTCTTCGACGATTCGGCGAGCTCTGCTGAGCCGCGATTTGACCGTTCCCGCGGGAATCCGAAGAAGCGCCGCCAGCTCCTTGACCGGCAGGTCGTAAAGAATATCCAGCGTCAGCACCTCGCGATACTTGTCCGGAAGGTCCATCACGATCCTCCAGAGCTCGTCCGTTTCCTGTCGGGACCAGTAAGCGGCCTCGGCCGATTCGACGGTTCGTTCCTCCGCCGGCGGACGGGGCATGAGGGTGACCCTTCGCCAGAAAGCCGATCGCTTATAGCGGAACGCGGTATTGCGCGCGATGGCGAGCAGCCAGGACTTGAAGGAAGCCTGTCCCCGATAGGTGGCGATTTTATAATAGGATTTGATAAACGCATCCTGCGCGATATCGCGAGCCATTTCCCTGTCCTTGGTCAGGAAATAAGCGTAGTTCCATATTTCGCTCCAGTATTGTTCCATGATCTCCCGCAGCGTCCCGTTATCCATGGAGTCCATATGACGCAAATAATCCCGATCCACATTCTCACCTCATCAATAAGACTCCATCAACGGGCGATCGGTTCCCGCTTTTTCGAAAACGGGCTCTTTTTTTTGCAGCCCGAAGAAAGCTTCGACGGGACAACCTTCAGGAACCTTTCGATACCCGATTGGCTTTCACGTATTTCAACTGGGCGACGATAATGACGCTGATGATGACCAGCAGGAACCACGAGCTGATCTTGCTGAAGCCGACCAGCTGCCAGCTCTGGTGCTGGTCGGGGTACTTCCAGGCGTTAAAGAACGTGGATATATTTTCGGCCAACCAGATGAAGAGGCCTACGATGACAAAAGCAAGCGTCAAGGGCATTCTATAGGTTTTGTTTCGGACCCGATAGACGATCCGGGTTCTCCAGAACACGAGGAGTACGAGTCCCTTCAGCCACCAACGAAAATCGGGAATAAAGTGATGGGTGAAGAAGTTCAAATAGATCGCGCCGCCCAGCAGCAGCGAAGGCGCGAGCCCGGGCCAGCCCGTCATGTCCATCCGCAGTCTCCGCCACACCTGGCACATAAAGCTGGCGACGCTCGCATACATAAATCCGCTGTAGAGCGGAACGCCGAACAGCTTCGTATACGCCGGGTCGGGGTACGACCACGACCCCATATTCACCTTGTATAACTCGAGCGCCAGACCGATCAGGTGAAACAGGCAGATGACTTTGATTTCATCGCGCGTCTCCAGTCCGCTGCGGTACATGAGATATTGCACGGCCAGCAGGACCAGCAGAATAGCGTCGTAACGGGGGAGGAAGGGGACCCGCACCGCGTTGGAGAGCGCCAAGGTTGCGAAAATCGCAAGCGGGAAAATGCAGCTCATCGCCTGATGGTAGCCGAAATGCAGCAATTGAACGATAGGTTTCACTAAGTTGATCTCCCTGCGCTCAGGAGCGGGCGCTTTTTTTACTTATCATATGGGCGCGGCGGACAGGAAAAAAGAGAAATTAACCGAGGCGAAATTGCGTATTTTGAAAAAAATCCGCGCGGATACAAATTCGATACAACACGGATATTTCTTTGAAATAACTCCGCTTTATAGTGGGATTATCACACCTGCTATGAAAAAGGAGAAGAAGATAAGATGAAAACGAAGATGAGAAAATCCGTCGTAACGTTGATGGTAGCCGGAATGACCGTAGTTGGAGCGGCAGGCGCATATGCGGGAACGAGTCTGCTCCGCAACGGGGCTTTCCCCGGCGAGAGCGTGGCAATCGGGACGAACGCGCCGGAAACGGCTCCGACCGCCGAAGAAGGGACGGAGGTGTCGTACGGCGATGCCCAAATCCGGGAGATCCTCGAAGCGTTCTCTGCGTTCGAAGGGTTCGAGACGGCGTATGCGCCGACGCGAATGGCGAGCGGCGATGCTTATCGAAAAGCGGTCGCCACGGGCGACGGAGTGAATCTGGTGTTCGATCATATGCTCGTGAATGTCTCGCCGAGAGACTATTCCTACGAGTACGAAGGGACGACGGTTACCCTGTCCAACGGCGTACAGGGCAAGTGGTATACCCCGTCCGATACGCCGATGCTCAGCTTCAAGGCGGACGATCGCACCGTCACGATCAGCGCGAGCGACGAAGCGCTGGGCAAGGGCGAGATCGAGCGAATAGCCGCAAGCGTCGAAAAGCTGAGCTGAGTCGGCGGGCAATCATACAGGTTGACAGACTCCGTTAGGCCGTCATAAACTGAGGATAGTTAAACATTAAACAATCTGCAGGGGATGGAAAAATGGAGGAGCTTCGACGCTACGTGATCCGGCAGCCGCTTGAAATAGAAGCTTTTTTCGGCATCGTGGATACGACGGCGGAGCTGGTCGGCGTCTCGGAGAAATACTGGTCCTCGCTCGGACTGAACGGGGCGCGAATCCGCATACTGGTCGAGATCGCCAAGGCCGGAGGCTCCATTCTTCCCTCCGTCCTGGCGGCCAGAATCGGAGTGACGAAGGCCAATATCAGCGTTCTGCTCGTCCCGCTGGAGCAGCAGGGCTTTACCCGAAGCGCCGCTGACCCGCTAGACGGGCGCAAGCGCAGAGTCCTGCTGACCGAGAGCGGGGAGAAGCTGCTGCTGGACGCGCTGCCGGGCAACCGGGCCGTCGTCTCCGCGCGGATGAACGCCCTGGACGAGGACGAGCTAAAGCTGCTGCTGTCGCTGCTGCGCAAATTGCAGAGAAAGAAGGAGTAAGCTTCTTCTTTATCGCCATTTGGTTAAATATTTAACTATTTTGCATGCGGGGAGAGGATCGTTTCATGAAAATCGCATTGACGGGTTCCACCGGAAAATTGGGAGGGATGATACTGAAGCGGCTGCTGCTTCGCTGCCGAGCGCAAGATTTGATCGTTAGCGTCAGACGGCCCGAAGCCGCGGAGGACTGGAGGGCTTCCGGGATCAGCGTCCGGTATGGCGATTACGATGCGCCGGAGTCTCTCGAGCCTTCTTTTCGCGGCGCCGACAAGCTGATGATGGTGTCCTCTCCAAGCACGGACGAGACCGTTCGCCTTCGCCAGCACCTTTCCGTCATCGAAGCCGCCCGCCAAGCCGGCGTCGGGCATATCGTCTATACGAGTATTTTTGCGCCGGAGAAGGGGAAATTGCCTGTCCACGAGCTTCACAGGAATACCGAGCAGGCCATACGCGAATCGGGGATCCCCTATACCTTTCTGCGCAATGCCTATTATACGGATATCGTGCATTTTCTGGGGATCAGGGAAGCGGCCGCAAGCGGGATTCTGCTCAGCCCTCCCGGCCATTGGAGCTTTAATACGGCCTCGCGCGAGGATCTGGCTTCCGCGGCCGCAGCCGTTCTTACGGAGGAGGGCCACGAGGGCCGGACCTACGAGCTGACCCCGCCCCGAACGTGGAATCTGGCGGAGCTGGCCAGAGCCCTGACGGAAGCGACCGGCCGCAAGGTCGTCCACCGCAAGGACCCGGACTATCACAACGGCATCTATCGGATGCTGCCCTACTCCGATATGAATGTCGTATCCGACGACTTGTCCAGGCTGGTCGGGCGGCCCCTGCGCTCCGTTGCCGACGAGGTGCGGGAGCTATTCGGATAGGCCGTGAACGAAGCTTCCGGAAACCGCAAGCCCGCGCTGCGAAATTCCGAACTCGCGGCGCGGGCTTCCTCGGCAGGCGGCTACCCCTTGATCGAACCCGCCAGCAAACCTCGAACGAAGTAGCGGCTAAGCAGCACATACACGAGCAGCGTCGGCAGCGCCGCGAGCAGCGCTCCGGCCATCTGCACGTTCCAATGCACGATCTGGCTGCCGGACAAGTTCTGCAGAGCGACCATGATCGGCTGCTGCTTCTGCGTCGTCAGCGTGACGGCGAACAGGAATTCATTCCATACGCTCGTGAACTGCCAGATGCACACCACGACGAATCCGGATACGGACAAGGGCAGCATGATTCTGCGGAAGATGCCGAAAAACCCTGCGCCGTCGATTCTCGCCGCTTCCAGCATTTCCGTCGGGATGCCGACGTAGAAGTTCCGAAACATGAGCGTGCAGATCGGAAGGCCGTAGACGACGTGAACGAGCACGAGCCCCGGGATCGAATTGTACAGCTTGATCTCCTGCATGAATTGGATCAAGGGAATCAGAATGCTCTGGTAAGGAATAAACATGCCGAACAGAATCAGCGCGAACAAGACGTTGGAGCCGCGAAAAGTCCATTTGGACAACACGTACCCGTTCATCGCCCCCATCGCGGCCGACAGCGCGGTCGCCGGAATGGCCAGCCAGAAGCTGTTCCGCAGGTTCGGAAGCAGCTTGTCGTAGGCTTCATGATAGCCGGAGAAGTCCAGGCCGGCCGGCAGCCGCCACATCCGGTCCAACGTAATCTCGTCCAGCCCTTTGAAGCTCGTGACCAGCATAATATAAACGGGAACCAGGAAGAACGCGGCCAGGACGACGGCCAGCGGGTACAGCAGAACAGGGGGAGATATTTTCTTGCTCAACTAACCCCGCTCCTTTCGAAAGCTCGAAATCAGATAAGGGACGATCAGCAGGGAGACGAGCAGGAGCATGATCATGGCGATCCCGGACCCCTGGGCATAATGATTGCCCCTGAACGTTGTTTCGAACATGTACACGCCGGGAACGTCCGTGACGAACATGGCGCCCGGTCCCGTCATGGCGTAGACGAGATCGAATATTTTCAAGGAAATGTGCGCCAGTATAATGATCAAGCTCATCGAAATCGGCTTTAGCTGCGGCAAAATGACCTTGCGGAAAATTTGATTTTCCGTGGCTCCGTCGATTCGGGCGGCTTCCCGAAGGTCGTCGGATATCGAGCGCAAGCCGGCCAGATACATCGCCATCGCGAATCCCGACATTTGCCATACGGCGGCCAGGACAACGGCAATGACGGCCAGGGGCAGGCCGAAATCGATCAAGCCGAGAGACAGCTTGGGCAGAATCGCGGTGCTGGTGTACCATTTGGGCACAGCGGATGCGCCCAGCGATTTCAGGACGAGATTAACGCCGGTCCCCGGGTTCAGCACCCACTGCCACACGACGCCGGTAACGATAAAGGAGAGCGCCATCGGAAACAGGAAGACGTTCCGGAAGAAAGCCTCTCCCTTGATTTTCGAATCCACAACCGTAGCGAGGAACAGTCCGCACAGCATCGTCAGTCCGATGAAGAACGCGGTAAAGGCCAGCGTGTTCCGCAAATCGGATTGAAACCGGAAGTCCCGGAACAGGAAAGCGTAGTTGTCCAATCCGACGAACCCGGTGGTTCTGACGAGCGTATTCCAGTCGGTGAGCGAGACGTATCCCGTCCAGGAAATAAATCCGTATACGAAGATCGCAATCGCCGCTGCCGACGGCAGCAGCATCAGGACAGGGATCGCTTTCTCGGATTTGTGCATCATTATGTCGTGCCTCCCATAGGGAAGGGCCAGATGCGCAGCTTCCCATCTGACCCCGTCAGTCGTTATTGAATGCTGGAAGCTTGAGCGGCTTTTAAGGTCTTCAGGGCTTGGCCGACATCCCCATTGGTGACGAAAATATTGACGATCTGATTGGCCTGCGTCGTAAAGCCTTCGGGAGCGGCCGAGCCGTGCGCCATGCTCGCGGCAAGCTTAGCCGTCTTGAAGTCTTCGATCGTCGACTGGCCGTATACGTCGTATTTCGATACGTCCGCATCGAGTCGTGCGGGAATGGAGCCCTTCAGCGGATTGAACACGTCCTGTCCTTCGACGGAACCGAGCACCTTCAGCCATTCTATGGCGTTGGCTTCGTTCTTGGCTCCTCTCGGAATCGCGAACGTATCCGTAATGACCATGAACAAGCCGTTCGTATCCGGCGTCGCCGCCCAGCCGAAGTCCTTGTTCGCTTCCAGCTTGAGGTCGGTCGTGAAGTAGCCCTTGGCCCAGTCGCCCATAATGTTCATGGCCGCTTCGCCGTTGGCGACGAGTTGAGCCGCGTCCTGCCAGTTGCGGGCGGCATGATCGTCGTTCACATAGGTGAGCATTTTCTTGAACAGCTCCAGCGATTGTTCCACTTTGGCGTCGTCGAAGGAAAGCTCGCCCGTCCACAGCTTCTTGTAATCGTCGGGACCGAGTACCCCGAGAAGGACGTTCTCGAGCACCATCGTAGCCGTCCACGGCTCTTTGTCTCCAAGGGCAAGAGGGGTAATCCCTTTCGCTTTGAGCGCGTCCGCGGCCTGGAAGAATTCGTCGAACGTGTTCGGGGCTTTCAGCCCGTTGTCGTCGAATATTTTCCGGTTGAAAAAAACGACGTTCCCGCGGTGAATGTTCACCGGTACGGAATAGATCTTGCCCTCGCTGCTGACGAGGTCGATCAGGTCCTGCGGGAATTTGTCCATCCAGCCTTCCGAGGCGAACAGATCGTTCAGCTCGATCACCTTGTCCGCCGCCACCCAACCGCTGTTGAGCTCCGCACCGCCGTGCACCTGGAACGCGTCCGGCGGGTCTCCGCCTTGCATGCGGCTGGCCAGGACGGCCTTCGCGTTCGTGCCGGCGCCGCCGGACACCGCGGCGTTGATGACTTCGATATCCGCGTGCTTGCCGCTGAACAAATCGATCAGACCGAGCAGCCCGGCCTCTTCTCCGGCGCCCGTCCACCAACTGAAGATTTCGACCTCTCCTCCGCCTGCCTGGGAAGCCGGAGCGCTGGCCTCAGGCTCCGGCGACTTCGACGGAGAACCCGAGGCGGACGGAGAGGCGCTGCCGGCCTCGTTGCCGCCGCCGCAGGCCGACAGCAGCAAGCTTGTCAACGCCACGGCGGTCACCGTAAGTCCCCATTTTCTTTTCACCTTAAAATGCCCCTTTCAGCTTAGGATGAAAGCGTTTTACGAATTCATCATAACCCGGACGGAGCGGCGGAGATAACGCGGTGGTTCTATCTTTTCTTCCGATATTTTTCACAATGACGGGTCTTAGGAGCGATAATGGGCATTCCGGTACTCGCCTGGGGTCATCCCCGCGTTCTTATGAAACCATTCGCTGAAATACCGGGGATTCGGGTAACCGACCGCCGCGCCGACCTCGTAAATTTTCATGCCTTCTTCGCTCAGCAGCAAAGCTCTCGCCTTGTCCATGCGGATCTCGGAGAGCAGCTCGACGAAGGATTTTCCCGTCTCCTGGCGGAATAACCGGCTTAAGTAATTGGGCGTGATGAACAATTCGTTGGCGATGTCCGCCAGGTGCAATTCCTCTCCGTATCGGGTCGTCAGGAGATGGATTGCTTTCTTGATCAGATAGGAGCCGGGTTCTTCCGCGTTGACTGCCGCGCCCTCGTTTTCCGACGGCCCGTTCGGGGTCGCCGGTGCCTGGGCCTCATCAACCCTCCGTTTCGCCTTGAGCAGCGCGGCTTCGATTTCCTCGACCTCCGTCGGCTTGAGCAGATAGTCGATCGCGCCCAGCCGCAGAGCCTCCTGCGCATATTTGAAATCTTCGAAACCGCTTAGGAAAATCACCTTGGGCGGCGTACACTCCGGGCGAACGCTCCTGCGTTCGTGAAGCTTGGCCAGCAGTTCCAGTCCGGTCATATTCGGCATGCGAATGTCGGACAGGACGATGTCCACCGATTCCCGTTCGAAATAAGCGTAAGCTTCGGCTCCGTCCTGAAATACGCGTACGAGCTCGATCCCGAGCTTGCTCCAGCCGATATATTCGCTTAATCCTTCGCGGATCCAGGCTTCGTCGTCGATAATGGCGGCTCTGTATCCGTGCTTCGTCATTTTCGATCCCCTCTCGTTCCTTTATTTGCCCGACAACCGGTTCAGATCGTTGGTCGCCTCCTTCATCGCGTCTTCGGGAGAGCTATCGAGCGTATAGATTTTAGCCAAAGCCTTCTCGGTGATTTCCACCATCAACGGATAATGCGTAATCGAAGGCTCCGAGCGGGCGACCTTCATGCTGTCGAGAATAAGCTGGAAATCCGGCCGCGTCGACTTGTACGCCGGATCGGACAGAATCGAGCGGCGCGCCGGAACGCCTCCGGCTTTCACGTATCGCTCTCCGCCTTCTTTGCCCGTAGCATAGGCCAGAAACTTCCACGCCCACTCCCGATGTTTGGAGTTGGCGTTAATGGCGAACGTCCAGCCGTGCTGGAACGGGACTCTGCGAACGATCCCTTGCTCGTCCTTGATGCCGGGCAGCATCGCGATCCGGATGAGAGGGCCGAACGGGCTGTTCCGGTCGGATTGGATCATCGGATAGGCCGAATTCCAGAACGGCGCGGCCATCGCCGCCTCCCCGGACAACAAGGCGTCCCGGGTTTTCACGAAATCCCAGTAGAGAAGATCTCCGGGAATCGCCTTGCGCTGCAGAAGCTGCTGCACGTACCTCGCCGCTTGCACGGAGCCCGGTTCGCCAAGCCGCGAATGGCCGTCCCGGTCGCTTATGAAGTCGCCTCCGAACGTCCACAGCAGGGAAGCGAATATTTTCGTTCGCTCCTCCGGAATGACGGCGGGCATGACCAGGCCCCACTGGGTCGGAGATTGCGGGTTGCGGCTCTGCGAGAATTGCTCCGCGAGCTCGTACACTTCGTCCCAAGTCTCCGGAGGCTCCGGAATAAGATCGCTCCGGTAGTAGAGGAAGTGGGTGCTGATGTCGGTAGGAAGCGCATAAATCTTCTCTTGGTAGGTGTACACGGCCAGCAAATCTTGCAGATCGAAGGTCTCTTGGTCCGTTAACGCGGGATCGCGGATATAAGGGTCCAAGGGCAGTATCGCCCCCGCGGAGGCCAGCTCCGCGATGGAGGTATTCGGCACGAACACCAGATCGAAGGTGTCCGATCCGGCCAGGAGCTGGGTTCCGACGGTCGTAAAATAACCGTCCCGGCCGACCTCGATCAGCTCGGCGCGAATTCCCGTCGCCTCCTTGAAGGGCGCCAGCAGCTCCCGAAGGGCGGCCGACTCCGTCCCGGTGCGAATCAGCACCTTGAGGGAATCGGCTGCCGCAGGCTCCGACGGGACCGTCTCCACGCTCCGGTCCAGCAGTACGATTCCGCCCAGCGCCCATAACGCCATCAGCGCGAAAGCGATCGACAGCCATACGTTCAATTTATTTCGCGTCATTCGGCTATCCTCTCCGTCGGCAGACTTTTATAAGGGAGGGTGACGGTAACGAGCGTTCCCCCGTCTTCTCCGGGCTCCACGGCAAGGCCGTACTCCGGTCCGAACGCCATCTGAATCCGGCTCTGCACGTTGCGCAAGCCGACGTGATCGTCCGGAGAGTCCCCGTGCAAAATGCGATAGACCTTCTTCGCGTCGACCGGGGCCCCCGAATTGAAGATCCCGATGCGGACCAGCCGGCCTTCCTTCCGCGCGGCAATCCGCACGATTCCGCCTTCCGGCATCCGGGAGATCCCGTGCTCCAGCGCGTTCTCGACGAGCGGCTGCAGGAGCAGCGGAATGATGGCGGCATTCCTGGCCTGCGGGTCCAGCTCGATATGATGCCGAACGCGATCGCGGTAGCGGAACGACTGGATAAGCAGGTAATTTTCCAAATGTCCGAGCTCTTTGTCGAGCGTCGTCCACTCCTGCCCGGAATTCAGCGTAAACCGGAAAAACTTGCCCAGCGCGGCGACCAGCTTGCTGATCGGCTCCGCTTGATGCTTCTTGGACATCCAATAAATCGTGTCCAGGGTGTTGTACAGAAAATGGGGTTGTATTTGCATTTGCAGCGTCTGCAGAAGCGCCTCGCGTTTTTCCTTCTCCTTCCGTTCGTTATCCTGCATCAACTGCTGGATGCGATCCATCAGCCGATTGAAATTCCGCTGCAGAATCCCGATTTCGTGAATCGACCCTTGAATGTCCCGCACGTGCAGATGGTCGAGTGAGGTCGAGGACATCATGCGGGCGAGCTGAATGACGGGTTTGGATAGAGCCGCAGCGAGCATGACCGAAATCGCGATAAAAACGACGGTGCCGAGCACGGCCATAATCAATAAATACCGCAAAATCTTCTGGTTGGCGCCCAGCAGCTCGCCCATAGGGACGACGGCGGTCATCTTCCAGCCGCTTATCTCCGAAGTCGTATAGGACAGCAGCCACTCGTTCTGCAGCTTGACCGTTCCGCTTCCCTGGCGCGGCAGAGCTTTGACGGCATCCCGGATCGATTCGTTCCGCAGCAGCTCGGCATCCTGCATATAGACGATTTCCCCCTCGGGATCGGTGACGAGCAGCGCCCCGGTGGAGCCGATCCGGACGTTGGCCAGCGAATCGCCCAGGAAGCGGTCGTTCAGCTGGACCATCAAGTGGCCTCGCGGCTCCGAGAAATTGCTGTCGATCAGCTTCCGCACCGCCACTACCGAGTCCCGCACCGAAGTTTCGAACCCGCTGGTCGGCCGGAAGGCGGCGCCGCGCGCGCCGAACCAATTCATTTTCAGCGGATTGCCGTCCACGGTTTCGATAATTTGCCGGTAATTTTCTTCGTTCATTTGCTTGGCCCATTGATAGGTGTTGTCCGTCGATAGAACGATCTTGTCGGGCGTGATGAAATAAACCGTCTGAATGTGATCCAATCGGCCCCGGAACAAATCGTAGTAGACCGTCTGCTGAAATTGGCGGTTGGCCTCCTGCAGCTGGTAGGGGGTATGAAGCGGCGAATCCAGAAAATCGAGCTGCCGCTGGTAGAGCAGAGACCACGTGAGGCGATCGATCTCCGTCAGATTGGCGTCCAGCGCTTTGCCCGTCTGCTGAACGGTCTGAGCGAGAAATTGGCCGACCTGGCTTTGGAAGATTTGATTTTCCTTCTTGTAGGTGACGAAAGTAATGACGACCATCGGAACGATCATCAGCAGCAGAAAAATGAACAAGAGCAGGGTTCGAATGGAGATCGGCTTGGACAAGGAAAACATAGCGTTCCGGCATCCTCCTTTGACGGCTTGGGCGGCATAAGAACGCATAGCGAGGAATCGCTTTCATGGTGTATCTCAAATGGTATGTCCGATTCCACATTCTGTCAACTGACGCGGTTGGATGTTCGTGATCCGGCCATTTTCTGTCGGCGAAGCCTATCAAAAAAAAGGAAAATCGGCCCCGTTCGCAGAAAGAAGAAGCATGGACTGGAAACCTATCCTATCTCGTTACAGCCTCCGCATCGCGGGGAATCCGCAGGATGCCGAGGATTTGGCGCAGGACGCATGGCTTAAGCTCAGCGCGGCGCTGGGAAGACAACCGGACAGGCCGATCACCAAGGCTTTTCTTTACCGTATCGTCACAAATGCCTGGATCGACGGTCGAAGAAAGCGGGCGGTAAGGGCGGTCTCGTGGAAGCCGGGAGACGACGCGGGTTCTTCGGACCCTTCCCTGTCCACCCGGGAATTGCTGGAGGCGCTGGCCGAGCGCTTGCCTCCCCGAATGGCCGTTATTCTGCTGCTCATGGACATTTTTGATTTTACGGCGAAGGAAACGGCAGCTCTCATCGGGATGAGGGAAGGGGCGGTGCAGGTCGCTCTCGGACGCGCCCGACGGAGATTGAGGAGTTTGGCTGCCGATTCCGCGCCCGCCAAGCCCGTTCCCGGTTCTCCTCTCGGGCCCGTCCGTTTCGACGCGTTGGTCGAGGCGTTCCGCGAACGCGACCCGGGGAGGATGATCAGGGCCTACTTGGGCTTGTCTAGGGACGGCATTCGGTTGTCCGGGCTGCGGCAAGTCGACGGGAGGCTGCATTTTACGTTCCAGGATTCGGACGGCAACCGGTTTCAGATCGTTCAAAAATAATTTTCGGATCGCTGTTTGGTTTTTTTCGTTTCCTGCGTTTGTTGTGGTGCGGGTAATCGAAACGAGAAGGGATGATGGAGATGTCGAACGGATCGCGCGAATGGTCGGCTGACAATCTGAAGAGAATTTGTTCGGTGTACGTACCGGTAAAACAGCCGTTGAAATCGGCCGCGTGGTGGCAGCGGAATTTCGGATTGGAGTATGCCGTGCCGTTTAATCCGGCGGAGTCGCAAGCGATTCTGAAGCTTACCGACGGTCAGTGGCTGCACCTGGTGGAGACGGACGGGGAGATCGATAACCAGTTCCCGAACAAGGCCGGGTACGAAATGTTCAGGTTCACCTTCGAGGTGCGGGAAATCGAGCGCTTGTACGACCGCCTGCAGTCGAACGGCGTGAAGGTGGAGGATCTTGCGGACCGGGAGAGCTGCGGGATTAACTTTGTTTTCTACGACCTCGACGGGAACAAGTATGACGTGAACGAGGTCGTTCACCTGCATCGCGCTCCGGAGGAAGTCGAAGCGTTGAAGGCTCGTTTGTTCCATTATGCGAATTAAGCGGAGGGACTGTCTGGCAACTAAACAAAGGCGTACTGAAAGATGATCGATGGAATTGTGAGTCGCATCTATCTCCTTCCGCTGCTATACGATCCTGAAATTTTGATCTTGTAAACCCGTCACAGGGTCATTTCAGGAACGTATGAGGCAGTCTCCAGGAGATAGATGCTTCTTTTTTTCCTCGATCATCTTGTACGCTTTTACTTGCGAGACAGATGGCTCCTTTCGTTATTGTCCAGACAGTTCCGCCGCGACTTCGGCCGCCACGTGTTCCCAAGCTTCGTCCAGATCGCGGATCAAGTCGTCCGGGTTTTCCAAGCCGACGTGCAGCCGCACCAAGGCACGCGCGCCGGGTGCGCCATAGCCGGCCGGAGCCGGATTGGCGGTGACCAACGATTCGAAGCCGCCCCAGCTGACGCCGATTTTGAAGTAGCGCAGACGATCGGCCCAAGCCCGCATCGTTTCGGCGGACTCGGCGGATTCGAACGAGAATAGCCCGCTCGTACCGTCCATCTGCCGTTTGGCCAGTTCATACTGCGGATGCGACGGAAGCCCGGGATGGTTGACGCGCAGCACGTACGGCTGCCGGCTCAGATGCTCGGCGACCTTAAGCCCGCTGCGTTCGTGGCGTTCAAGACGCAGCGGCAGCGTACGCAAGCAGCGTTCCACCTGAGCGGCCGTATGCGCGGTCATAACGCCTCCGAGCAGCATATACTCCCCTGCGGCGATCCGGCCGACCAACTCCTTCGAGCCGCTGACGACGCCTCCCAAGCTGTCGCTCTGCCCGGAAATATATTTCGTGATCGAGTGAATGACCAGATCGATTCCCAGCTCCAGCGGCCGTTGGAAGACCGGAGTCGCCCAGGTGCCGTCAATGGCGGTGACGATGCCGCGGCTGCGAGCCAGCTTGGCGCATGCGGCCAAATCCTGCAGCTGGAACAGCATTGTAGAAGGACTCTCCAGATACAGCAGCTTCGTATTCGGCCGTAGCGCGGCTTCGATCGCCTCCAGCGAACTGCCGTCCACGAATGTCGTCGCGATCTGGAAGCGGGACACGTAGTGTTCCAGGAAGTGCCGGGTAGGCCCGTAAGCCTGGTCGACGCAGACGACATGGTCGCCCGCTTGCAGGTTCGACAGAATCGTGGCCGAGATCGCCGCCATGCCGGATGCGAAGCACTTGGACATTTCCGCGCCTTCCAGCTCGGCCAGCTTGTCCTCGAGGTACCGAACGGTCGGATTGTTTCCCCGGGAGTAGACGTGCTGCCGATGTTCGTCCATATGCGCCTGCGCGAACCGATCATAGGTATCGAAGGAAAACAGGCTCGTCTGGTAAATCGGAATATGAATCGCTCCGTGATGCCTGCCGTCGTACGGATCGTGCGCGACCGACGTATAGAGATTTTCGCGATGGTTGATCTTATGCATAGTACGCATCCTCTTTCTAAACGGATCGGCTCTTGGCGTCAGCCTCCGAGCTTGCCCGACTGCGAGTGATTATCCTTTGACGGCGCCTTGCGTCAGCCCTTCTACGATGAAGCGCTGCGCGATCGCGAACAGCACGACGGTAGGGATGACGGACATCATCGTGCCCGCCGACATGGCGCCCCAATCGATGTCGAATTTCATAACGAACGAGTTCATCGCCACGGGCAGCGTCTTCAGCGCCTCGTTATCGATGAACATGACGGCCATGAACAATTCGTTCCAGTTTTGAACGAAGGCGAAAATAAAAGTAGCGGTAATGCCGTTTATCATCACCGGCAGAATAACGCGAACAAGCGCCATCAGCCGCGAGCAGCCGTCGATCATGGCCGCTTCCTCCAGGCTTTTCGGAATACGCTCGAAAAACCCTTTCAGCAATATGGTCGAAAACGGGATCAACCCGACGGTGTACATGAGAATAAGCGAAAAACGCGTGTTGATCAGGTCCATTCTTGTCATCAGCATATACAGAGGCCCCAGCGAGACAAAGCCGGGCAGCATCTGAGTCAGGAAAAAGCCGAGCATGATCTGACCGTGTCCCCGGAAATTAAATCTGGCCATGACATAGGCGCTGAGCACGGAGATCACGGAGACGATCAGAGCCGCCGTCAGCGCGACGAGCAGGCTGTTGGCGATATAGATCTGGAATTTGGAAACTCGAATGATGTCGGCATAATTCTGCCAGGTCAGGGCGTCGGGCCAGTAGCGAATCGGGTAAGTGAAAATTTCCTTTTGCGGCTTCAGAGACGTTATGGCAACCCACAGAAGAGGGAATACCATGAGAATCAAATAAATGCCCAAGGAGACCGACTTGAGTCCGCTCATCGCGTATCGTTTCATGCTAGAAATCCCCCAATTTCCCGGCTCTGGTCACCGTTAAATAGAAGATCGTATACAGCAGCAGTATACCGATCATGACAATGCCGATCGCGGAAGCCGCTCCGTAATCGCCGCCGTACATGATGCGGTCGAGCATGAGCGAGGACAGAATGTGCGTCTTGCCGGCCGGTCCGCCGTTCGTCAAGCCGTAAATGATGGACGGGTCGTTGAAAATCCAGATCGCCCTGAGCAGCGTTGTCGTGAGCACCGTCGGCATAATATAAGGAAGCGTAATGTTGAAAAGCTTGCGCACGCCCCCGGCTCCGTCCATGCTGCCCGCCTCGTAAAGCTCGGAAGGAACCGATTGAAGCGCGGCCAATAGCATAATGGCGAAGAAGGCGATGCCGTACCAGACGTTGGCTACAATGACCGAAAACATCGCCCAATTCGGATCCGACAGGAAGCCGATCCGCTCGTCGATGAGACCGACCCGCAGCAGCAAATCGTTAATGACGCCGATCTGGGAGTTGAACAGCCATTTCCAGATCAGGCCGATCAGAAATCCGGACAGCGCCCAAGGGTAGAAGACGAACCCCTGAAACAAGCCGCGTCCGCGAAACTTTTTGTTCAGCATCAGCGCGATCGTCAGTCCGATCACGAATTGCAGGATCAGCGACACGAATACCCAGTAGGCGCTGTTGGTGAGCGCTCCGAGGAACTTGGGATCGCTGAAGATGCCTTTGAAGTTGTCGAAGCCGATAAAATGAACATCCGTCAGATCGAACAGCTGATAGTTTTGGAAAGCCATCACGATGCCCCGTCCGAACGGATAATACGTAAAAGTTACCACCAACAGGAGAGCCGGCAGCAAGCTAAGCGCGATGAACTTGCTGGACGAATTGCGCGAAGCCGACAGCCGCTTCGACAGGAAAGACAGCCGACCGTTCATCATGTTCACCACCCTTGATCGCAAATCGTAAAAAGGTAACAACAGGCGGCGGAAATCGGCCGCCGCCCGTCCAGGAGAGCTTATTTGCCTTTATAGTTCGTTCTTTCGTTGGCCCAGAATTCGTCCCACTTCTTCAAGGTGTCGTCCACGGAAGCGCTGCCGAGCAGCATCGCCTGGCCGGTCTCCATGGCGACTTGTCCCCATTTGCCCGTACCCGGATATTTCGTGTTGGCTTTCAGGTTGACGTATTCCTCCGGCTTGCCCGCCATCTCCAGCAGCGACTTGTACATCGCATCCTGGAAGAACGGATCTTCGCTTGCGCTGGTGTGAATCGGAACGAGTCCGGTCGCTTTCGCGAAATCGGTATTCTCCTTCGGGCTGGACAGGAACTGGATCAGCTTGAAGGCCGCCTCTTTGTTCGCGGAGTAGCTGGTAACGCCCCAGCCCGCTCCTCCGGCGGACACGAACGATTTGCCGCTCGGCCCCTTCGGCATTGGCGCGGTGCCGACCGTGCTGATGTCCATTTTCTCCTTCAGCGACGGAATCACGTCCGGGTCCTGCAAAATCATCGCGGTTACGCCGGAGGTGAAGGCTTGAACCTGCTCGGAGAAGCCCCAGTTGATCGAATCCTTCGGCGAGCCTTCCTTGAACAGCTTGATGTACAGCTCCACCGCTTGCTTGGCTTCCGGCGTGGAGAACATCGTATGGCCGTCCTTCAGGAAGAGCGAATCCTCATGGTCGATATTGTCGAAGTTGTAATTCTGGACGATGGCGTCAGGAACTCCGTTGGCTCCCGAGCCTCCCCGGAACGAGAAGCCGTAGCGGTTTTTGTTCGGATCGGTCAGCTTGATCGCGCTTTCGACAAGCTCTTCGTAATTCGTCGGCGCGGCGAGTCCGGCTTCCTCGAACCAGTCGGCGCGATAGAACAGCTGGCGCTGATACATTCCGTTAGGAATAAAATACAGCTTGTCTTCGAGCGAACCGACCGACTTGGCTACGTCGGTGATCGTGCCGTAATCGCTCCAATCCGTCACATAATCGTTAAGCGGTTCCAAATAGCCGTTGTTGGAGAACTCGGATACCGTCAAATCCCGCACCTCGAGCACGTCGAGGTCTTGCTTGGCCGCCAGCATCGTCTTGATCTTGTTATCGGCCTGATCGAACGGGGGCGAGACCAGTTCGACCGTGATGTTCGGGTTTTCAGATTGGAATCTGGAGAGCATTTCCTTCAAGTAAGCCGTGCGATCCGGACTGGTCAGACTTTCGATCATCCGCAGCTTGACTTGTTTTTCCTTGCCGCCTTCGCCGCTTGCTCCGCCGTTTCCGGCAGTATTGGCTTTATCGCCGCCGCAGCCGGCTAAGACGCTTAAAAGCATGACCCCCGCAACCGTACCGGACAACACTGCAGTTTTTCTCTTTACCGCCATCTCTTTTGGCCTCCTCTTTTGCATATCGACCTCAATCCATAGCAATCGGACAGTCATCCTGTCTGATAGGTATAAGTGTAAAAGAAAGCGCTTTACTCTGTCAATAAAAAAATCTTAATCTCTGGAATTGGGCAAACGGCAGCGGCCTGCAAGCGGATACGTTAATACGTTCTGATAATTTCTTCGATCCGGTTCATCATTCTGTTGAATTCCGCCAGCGCGCGTTCGGGCTCGTGCGCGGCGATGCCGTTGAACATCAATCGGTGATAAGGATAGGTTTCGTCGAACAGCCGCTTGTCGCCGAGCGGTTCGTTGAAAAACTTCTCGTACATGCCGGAGATCGACTCGAGCACGCTGAACAGAATCGGATTGGACGCCGCCCGCATGACGCTGCGGTGAAACGCCAGGTCGATTTTCGAAGTGTCAAGGTCGGCCATTCTCCGTCTGTCGTATTCCCGTAAAATTTCCTCCAGCTCGGCGATTTGAGCCGGGTTGATCCGCTTGGCCGCCAGCTCGACCGCTTTGCCCTCGAGTGCCCGGCGCACATCCAGAATCGACAGCAGGAATCGCTTCTCGTTCTCTACTTTGACTTTGCCGGCGAAGCGGTAGGTGTCGACGTCGCGAACGAAAATGCCTTTGCCGTTGACGACGTTAACGATTTCAATCGTCTCCAGATGCCGGAGCGCTTCGCGCAGCGATGATCGGCCGACGCCGAACATCTTCGTCATTTTCTCGACGGAGGGCAGCTTGTCTCCTTCCTGGAGCTCTTTCTCTTCGATATATTTTTGAATCTCCTGCGATACCAATTCGTGCATCAATTGCTTCTGAATTTTCGCCACAGCCGATCACTCCTATCCGAACGACTAGATTTCCCCCGCTTTAATCAGGAGAATCATAGATGATGGAAGCGCAAATTGTCAAGACTGACAAGGGTTGGCTGCTTGCGAAATGAGTATCCGCGCCCCGGTCTCCGCACCTATTCTGATGCCTGTCGGGCTGTGATAAAATAGAAAAAGAGTTATCTTCACCTGGAGGAGAGGAAAAGGAGGAGACTATATGACTCTGGGATGGATTATTGGCGGAGTAGTCGCGCTTTCGATTCTGAGTTTCTTTTTGTTTACATTTCCGATACTGAGGAGGGGAATGAAGCAGAGCGGGCGCGAGGAGCGGGCGGTGGCGAAGAAGGTGCAGGCGGACGGAATTCCCGCTCGGGCCGTCGTTCGTTCGATTCAGCCGACCAACTCCATTCTTGGCAACGAACCGGTCGTCGTTCTTGAATTGGACGTGCATACGAGCGAAGGCGAAATCAAGCGCGCGGTCGTCAGAACGGCCATTTACATGGTACATATCCCCAAGTTTCAGGAAGGCTGCGAAGTGAACGTCAAATACTCCGAAGGCCCGCAGGGGCTTTCCGTCGCGGTGGAAGGGGCTTATCTCCCCTGACCGCGGAACGTGCGGACAATCTGTTGGACGATCAGCAGCGAAACTCCGGCGAACACCCAGATGTCCGCGAAATTCATCGTCGCCATCTCGGAGAAATAGAGAAAGTCCGTCACTTGATTGTAGATCAGCCGATCGACGGCATTGCCGAGCGCTCCGCCGATGATCAGGGCTGCGCACGCCTGCACGAACGTTCCGCCGAGCTTCCCTCGCCGCCGCGCATAGATCGCGGCGGCCGCAAGCGCGAGGACGAGCACGGCGAGAGCCCTCCCCCACCCGTGAAAGAGGTTTCCGGTAGAGCCCGTGTTGACGAGATGAATCAGCCGAAAGCCGATCCCCGGTATCTCCGTCGTTTCCCCAAGCTCCAGCTGCATGCGGATCGCCGTCTTGGTCGCGATATCGATAACCAGCGCCGCTGCGATAATCAGGTAGAAATACACCGCAAATCCCCCTTGTTTTATTCGATTCCGGAGTCTGACAACCCCCTCATTGAGATAATCATATACGCAAAGCAGCGACAAGGAAATGAGAGAATGGAAAGGATAGCTTTTCCAAATGTGAAGTTCTTAATAGTCGCTCCCAAAATATTACTGCAGAATGATTCCAGACCCGACGGTTATTCCCGCCGCGACAGCCTCTGAAAATACATAATTGAAGGTGGAGTCCAGATGAATTCGTTGCTTAAGCCTTTTATTGTTCTGATGTCCCGACTGAAATACGCCCAGAAATTCGTTCTGCTTAGCCTGCTTCTAATCGCCCCATTGATTTTGCTGCTCTCTCTGCTGCTGTCGGAAATGCAAAAGGATATTCGATTCAATAAAAAAGAACAAGCGGGCGTCAACTATATCGAGCGGCTGTTTCCGATCATTCTCGATATTCAGCAGCACCGGGGTTTGGTGAACGGTTACCTGAAGGGCGACGTGAATTCCAAACCCGCAATAGAAGAGACGAAGAAAAAGATTGACGCGCTTGTCGCCGAGCTTCAGCAGGAGGAAGGCGAACAGGCGGCCCGGATGAACGTGGCGCAGCTCTGGAGCCGGGTAGTGGACGAATGGCGCTCCTTGAACTCGGAGGCAACGGGGCTTGCGGCAGAAGAGAGCTTCCGGCGCCATTCCGAGCTGATCCGGCAGGTGCTCGACCTGATCGGACACGTCGGAGACGAGTCGGGTCTTACGCTGGACCCGGAGGTCGATACTTTCTTTATTTACGACGTGATCGTGAACCGTCTGCCCCTCTTGATGGAGCTGTCCGGTCAGGTACGGGGACAGGGCAACGGAATTCTGGCCAGCAAGCGGCTATCGGAAAACGAGCGGATCGACTTGATGATCATGAGACGCCAGGCCGAGGATGCGCTGGAAGGAATTCAGAAGGCGTTGACAAGAATCGGAGAGATCAACGCCCAAGCTGAAGCCAACGTCAAGGCGAGCGGCAGCGCAAATGTCGAGTCGGCAGAACGGTTCTTCGGAATGCTGGACGACGGAATTTTGCAGGCCGGCTCCGTCATGACGATGAAACCGGCCGATTTCTTTGCCGGGGGAACGCAGGCCATTAACGGTTCCGCGGAGTTCTTCCAGGTGATGACCCGCGAGATGAACCGCCTGCTGGACGAGCGGTACGACGAGCTGAGCGCCAGCCGAACGCTTACGCTGATCGTGGTCGGAGCCGCGCTGCTGCTGGTGGCGCTGTTCTATCTCGGGTTCTACGGGAACGTGCGGCAGACGATTCGCGCGCTGCAGGCCGGCGCCCAAAAAATGGCCAAAGGAGACTTGTCCGAGCGCTTCGAGCTGCGTACGCGGGACGAGCTGCGTTATGTCGGCGAGTCGTTTAACGATATGGCGGACGAGCTGAACGCGCTGCTGCTGCGCAATCAGGAAATATCGGAGCAGGTCGCGGCCGCCTCTCAGCAGCTGTCCGCGCTGGCCGTGGAATCGACGACGGTGACGCAGCGGATCGCGGAATCCGTCGGTTCGATATCCGAAGGCGCCGACGGACAGCAGAAGGTCGCGGAGGAAAATGCCCAGGCAATGGGCGAGGTGGCCGCCGCGATTACGCGGATTGCGGAGACCGCCTCCGACGTGGCGGAGTCGACGGCGCAGATTACGAAGGGTGCCGCCTCCGGCGAGGCCAGACTGCGCGAGACCTACGAGCAGATGACGGGCATTCGGGAGTCGGTGCTTCATTCCAACAGCCTGGCGATCCGGCTCAACGAGCATTCCGACGAGATTGCCGCGATTGTCGCCGCGATTATGGACATTTCCGCCCAGACCCATCTGCTGGCGCTTAACGCCAATATCGAGGCGGCGCGGGCCGGGGAACACGGTCAAGGCTTCAGGGTGGTGGCCAACGAGGTCAAGAAGCTCGCGGAGCAGGCGGCGCTATCCGCCCGGTCGATCGCCTCGCTTGTCGGGAACGTTCGCGAGCTGCTGGCCCGGGTGACTTCGTCGATGGAGGAATCGACGGCCGTAACGGAGCGCGGCATGGCGGCGAACAAAGATGCGATCGAGGCGATCGGTACGATCTTAAGCTCGATCGGCCAAGTCGTGGCATACGTTCAAGAGGTTTCCGCCGCCGCAGAGCAGGTATCGGCCGGCACGGAGCAGGTGACGGCCGCGATCGGCGAGACGGCGGGCATCGCGAAGCATACGGCGGACGAGATGAGGGAGGTGGCCGCCGCGACCGAGGAGCAGCTGTCTTCGATGGAAGAGGTCCAATCCTCTTCGGAGATGCTCAGCTCAAGCGCTCAGCAGCTGCAGGACGAGCTTGGCAAATTCGTTTTGAAGCGCAAGTAGCGCGCAGAACAGGGCCCCGCACTTTGGGGCCTTGTTCTATGCTTCGGGGAAGAGACCCGTTCCCCGCCGCCCGATAAATCTGTTACACTGATTAAGAAAATCGAACGGCCGGCTTCCAGAGCGCCGGTTCGGTATTTTGCCTACGGAAATGGAGATAGACCATGATTCGGATATTCAGACGACTAATCGGCGCGCGGATGCGCCCGGGACTGGCCTCGCTGCTGGTCATTCTGGCGATCGTGCTGACGGGCTGCGGCGGCGTGCTCGAGAATCCCTCTTCGACGACGGCGCCCTCGTGGTCCTCGGCTGGGACGGAGCGCGCTTCGCCTGCGGTCGAAGCGGAGCTCGGGCAGGAGAATTCGTCTCCGCCGACCGGCTTCCGGGAGGTGGCGGACTATATCCGACGGCATCATGAGCTGCCGGATAACTTCATTACGAAGAAGGAAGCGGAGGCGCTCGGCTGGGTTCCCGCCCAAGGCAATCTGCACAAGGTCGCCCCGGGAAAGAGCATCGGCGGAGACCGCTTCGGCAATCGGGAAGGGCTGCTGCCCAAAGCCAAAAACCGGATCTGGTACGAAGCGGACATCCATTACGAGCAAGGAACGCGCGGCGCGGACCGCATTCTCTATTCGAATGACGGCTTGATCTATATGACCGTCGATCATTATCAATCGTTTACGGATATTACGGAGAAGGGCAGCATCCCGGAATGAGCGCGATTGTGGAGCTTAGACAGTCGGAGGCGGATCGCCGCGAGGACGTTCACGAATGGCTGGCGGCGGAGCTTGGCTTGCCCGAAGGATACGGCCGCAACCTGGACGCGTTATGGGACTGCCTGACCGGATATTTGCCGAAGCCGCTGAGAATCAGGTGGATTGCGGACTCCGATGGCGAGGCGCGCTATTCCGCGATCGTAGGGACGTTTCGCGACGCCGCGGACGAATACGACGAGATCGACTTCGAGTACCTTCCGGCGAGGTGAAGCGAATATTCAACCGAATCTTTCGAAGCAACCCATGAAGCTTCGAAAGATGTCGGCCTGTCATCGATTGCGGCAGAAAGCCAAAGGACGAAAAGCTGTACGAATGGGAGGGGCTGTCCCCTTGTTCTCTATGTCGGCAGCTTTAGCTTCTTTGGCTCTTTATTTTCCACGGGAAAGGGAAGGGGCGCATATGGAGGAGTTGCGGGATTTCTACGATCGTATCGGCGCGGAGAACGGCTGGGATTTCAGTCGGGTAAAATGCATTTCGGAAGGGGTAAAATGGGACTTCTACGACGAGGTGGCTAAAAGGTGCCGCAAGTCGGATTTTCTGCTGGACATAGGGACGGGCGGCGGGGAGCGGCTGCTCTCTCTGGCCGATGCGGCTCTGCTGCTGGTGGGGATCGACAACGCGGCGGGCATGGTCGAGACGGCGCAGGCGAATGCGGCGGCTTCGGGCAGGGACAATGTGCGGATTCTGCCGATGGATGCGAAGCGGATCGAGTTCCCGGACGGTTTTTTCGACGTGGCGTCTTGCCGACAGGCGCCCTTCTTCGCGGCGGAAGCGGCCAGAGTGCTGAAGTCCGGCGGCGTTTTTCTGACTCAGCAGGTGAGCGAAGGGGATAAACACAATCTGGCGGAGGCTTTCGGGAGAAGCCAGACGACAGCCGAAGACGGCGCCTTGCGGGACAAATACGTTGGCGAATTGACCGAGGCCGGATTTCGCGAGATTCGCACGATGGAATACGATGCCGCGGAATATTACGAAACGGTCGAAAACCTCGTATTTTTGCTGATGCACACGCCTATCGTCCCCGACTTCGGCAAGATCGAGGGGGATTTTACCCGATTGCATCGTTTTATCGCCGAATACCGAACGGATCGGGGAATTCGCACGAATGCCAAAAGATTTATGATCTCGGCGCGCAAGTAAGCCGTTGATTGTCGAGACGTAAAGGAATTTGTCGACTCCATGTCGAAGGAGATCATATCGAAAGCTTGTCCGGATTTCCAAGCAAAAACGCCTGCGGCGTCCTTAGGACGGCGAGCGCGTTTTTGTCGGAGACGATACAGACAAGGATAAGGGTGAAACTTATAAATTCTGTATCGTGGACAAAGCCTCAAAGCGGCAATCTGTTTATTGGCTAACAAAATCGGCGGACCGCGGAGGTGTAGGATGGAAGAATTGCAGCGGCTTCAGGAGTTGGCTTCCCGCTATTCTCGGCTGACGGATCTTTCGTTCGATCCCGTAATTATCTACACGCAGGATGCCCGAATTCGTTTCGTGAACGATAAGGGGCTTATTATGCTGAAGGGAACGCGGGACCAGGCGCTTGGACAGTCGATCTTCGGCTTTGTGCTGCCGGAATATTGGGAGGTTTTGAAGCAGCGCATCGCGCAAATGCTCCAGGAAGGAAACCAATCCCCGCCGGCGGAGATCCGGATTCGCAATTCATTGGACGAGCTGCTTGACGTGGAAGTGACCGGCATCGCCATTCCGTACGAAGGGCAGCAGGCCATCCTGGCGATTATTCGCGACATTACCGAGCGCAAGAAATACGAGCGGGACATCGAGTATTGGGCTTATCACGACGAGCTGACCGGGCTGCCGAATCGCCGTTGGTTCGATCATCACGTGCTCGGGCCGACGCGGCAGCACGAAGCGGACGGGCCTTCCGTCGGCCTGATGTTTATCGATTTCGACGATTTCAAGCATGTCAACGATTCGTTGGGGCACCATTTCGGAGACCTGCTGCTGCAGGAGATCGCCAACCGGCTTCGCGAGGACGAGAGCGATCGCCGAATCGTCGTTCGCGCGGGCGGCGACGAGTTTATGTTCGTTCTGCTCGACATGGACAGCCCGGACCAATTGCTGGATTGGAGCGAGCGCATATTGGCGCGGTTCCGGGTTCCGTTCCTGCTGCTGGATACGCCGATCCATTCGACGTGCAGCATCGGGATCGCCTACTCCCCGGAGCACGGGACAACCTCCCAGCAGCTGCTGAAGTCGGCCGATATTGCGCTGCACCGCGCGAAGCTTCAGCGCAATTGCGCCGTCATGTTCGATCCGCAGATGGAGCAGGTGTCGGTCAATCGTCTCACGATAATCGATGAGCTGCACAAAGCGCTGGAGCACGGCTGGTTCGAGCTCCATTATCAGCCGCAGATCGATCTTCGCTCCGGTGGCATTCGCGGCACGGAGGCGCTTATCCGCATGAACCATCCGCGCAAGGGAATGCTGCCGCCGGCTTATTTTATTCCTACCGCGGAAACCAGCAGCCTGATGATTCCGATCGGAGAATGGATTCTGCAGGAGGCCTGCCGCCAAAACATGGCCTGGCAGAGCCAGGGACTCCGGCCGATGACCGTATCGGTCAACGTCGCCATCTGCCAGTTCCAGGAGGAAGCGTTCGCCGACAAAGTGATTCGCGCCCTGGAGCGCTCCGGAATGCCGGCCGAATTGCTGGAGTTGGAAATCACCGAAAGCTGCGCAGCGGACTCGGCCCGCCTGGAGCAGGTCCTGCAGAAGCTGAAGCCGCTTGGCGTGCAGGTCAGCATCGACGATTTCGGCACGGGATACAGCTCGCTCAGCCAACTGAGCCAAGTCAGCATCGACAAGCTGAAAATCGACCGTTCGTTCATCCTGCAGATGATGGAGCACAAGAAAAGCGAAAATCTCGTCAAAGCAATGATTACGATGGCGCACAATCTGCAAATCGAGGTGGTTGCGGAAGGGATGGAGGCCGTCGAACAGGTGGAGATGCTGCGCCTCTGGGGATGCGATACGGCACAGGGCTACTACTTCTCCAAACCGATTCCGGCGGAAAAGCTGCTCTCCGTATACCGCGAATCAAAAGGCGATTCGACGATGTAAGAGGCCCGGCCTCCTCTACAGATCCGCTTCCAACAAGCCTAAGCCCAACCGTTCAAGGTTGGGCTTAGGCTTGTTGGCTTGGCGGACGTACTCGCTGTCCTTGGGATTGAGCTTGTTCACCGATCGTCCCGTTCGAGTGGAGCGGAGGACCTGTATGAGGTTCGAGAGCCGGGCGGCTTCGCTAAGCCCATATTTCGTTCGCATGAATGACGAAGTCCGGAAAAATCGAGACCGGGATCGCGTCATCCATGCTATAAGATTCGAGCGTCTCATACTTGCCGTTCGCTGACAGCGTGTATATCGTAACGATCTTTTCCGACGGGTACACAATCCAGTATTCTTTTACGCCCGATGCTTCATAAAGCGACTTCTTCGTCGAGATGTCCAGTTTGAGACTGCCCGGCGAAATAATTTCGACCACAAGATCAGGCGGTCCCTTGCAGCCCCGATCGTCCAGCTTGGACACGTCGCACACCACCGTAATATCCGGCTGCACGACCGTATCGGTATCTTCATCCGCTACACCGGGCTTCGGCAGGCGGACGTCGAAGGGAGCGGGGTAGACCTCGCAGGTTTTTCCGCGAAGATAGGTTGCAAATTTAGTCCCTAAAGCCATGAGTATTTTTTGATGCATTCGCGAAGGAGCAGGAGTCATATTGTAGACGTCACCATCGATCAGCTCAATCCGCGCGCCTTCCGGCCACCGCAAATATTGCCGATAAGTCAGCTTGGGCTGTTCCAGTGGCATGCTCATCGTCTTTCCCCCATTCGGATAATACCCTTATTCTCATTATAGCATAGATCGTAAAACGCCAAACGTAACCGGATGGACGGGAAGAGAACTTCAAATCATCGATCAAGATGCGGCAATCTCGCCGTGCCGGCCGCTTCGGCGCAACGTTCCGGGCGATCCCCTCGTCTAAGTTAGCAAAGGAGTTATCTGCGACTTGTGGGGGGGCTGGCAGCGTGGCGCGAAAAGGGATTCTGCTGCTTGCGATGGCGGCGGCGATTTTGTCGGCATGCAGTCTGGGGGGAGCCGGGGACGGGAAGCGCGATCGGGTGCCCCTTCCGGAGAATGTCGTGTCGATGGCCGTATTGGACCGCGAAGGCGTCGTTCTGCGCGAGCACCTGGAGGGCGATATCCTTCGGCGGTTGCTGCAAGGAATGAAGAGCGCGCCCTCTTCCTACATCGGCGATCCCGAGCAATCGGGCGAACCTTACGGGCTGGTGGTGCGCGGCGCGAAACAGACGCGAACATTCGACATTCAGGATATGGGCCGGACGAATAGTTTGGATGTCAGCGCGAAGCTCTACGCCGCGCTCCCCGGCGAGGAGCGCGGGCGGGCCTGGGAGCTGAGCACGGAGTGGATGCAGCTGCTGCTCGATCCGGCGGCCGAGAAGGCGGAGGCGGAGCTGTTCGCAACGGTCGAGGAAGACAGCGACAGCGTTATTCTGACGGCCAATCGCGATATCGATGCCGAATCCGTCCGGGAGGCCATTCAGGGCTCGCTGCTGATTCGTTCGGATGCCGCGAGCTCTGCGAAGCCGGAGTACAAGCTGACGGATTCGCGCCGGATCGTCGTTCGGTTCCCGGATTTGCCGAAGGGAACCCAAATTCAGCTGCGGCTGGACGAGGTGAAAAGCAAAGAGGGAGAACGGTTCTCCGTTCGTTCTTCGCAAGGCGACGGCAAGGTTACGGTTCGGCAGGGCCGGGCCTGGAGCGGGTTGCGCTGGGTCGATACCGACGGGCAAACCGTGTACGAGCACGGCTTCGATGCGGCTGCGCTGATTCAGATCGCGCGCGATTCCGCAGTCGAAGACCGGGCAGTTCTGATTTATAACCGGGACGGCACCGTATACCGGTTGTTTCCGGAAAGCCGGGATATCCACGACGTTACCGTGCAGGGATGGGGCGATCCCGAAGCGAAGGGGTACAGCGATGACGGAGTCGGCTCGCTTTATTCGTTCCCCGATGCGACGGAAGCGGGATTCTATGTCGCCCAAGGGCTGAAAACGGTCTATTACGTCAATCCGTCTAACGACACGAAGCGGTCGATCTATGATTCGGAGAGCTCCATCTACGGGATGGCCGTGTCTCCCGACGGACGGCATATCGCCGTCTTGGCGGATTCGGAGTCCAACCTCGGTCCCATAGCGGATCTGACGATTGTGGACGCGCAGGGCGAGACGGGGTCGACATTTCCCCAAGCGGCGTACGTCGGGCACAGTGAAGGCTGGCACTTGATTTATCCGGTCGAATGGATCGACGCGGATACGGTGGCGGTCCCTCTATTCGGCACCCCGGAGTTCCCCTCCTCCAGGGGCAAAGCGCTGTTTCATTACCGTCAAGGGCTGCTGTCGAAGGAAGAAGCCCCGGTGCTGCCGGAGGCGGCGTTGGCTCTTCTGCAGTCGGAGCTCGGCGAGGCAGCGGCTGCGCAGATTGTGTGTACGCTTCCCGATCCGAACGACGAGCAGGCCCGGGATTACGTCGTTTCGCTGTCGGGCATCGGGAGCTATCTGGTCGGCCTTGACGACGGCAAGGTTACGCGGCTGGGCGCCGGAGAGCCGATCATGTGGACGTCGGACCGGCAAATCGTCGTATGGGACTCTACGGAAGGGAAATCCGTGAGCGTTGTCGGCTTGGAGTAGGTTGTGGCGAATATTATTTTTGGAAATTCGAATCACGTTTATAGAAACAATCATTGATTCGTCGGTTGTCCCGTGCTAAGATGGTAAAAAATATGCAAAAAAAATAAACTCGGTCGTGAAGCACACGCCGCTCTTTCTCCTGATGAGCTCAGGGGAAT
The DNA here is from genome assembly GCF_042431195.1 of Cohnella cellulosilytica. NCBI lineage: Bacteria > Bacillati > Bacillota > Bacilli > Caryophanales > Paenibacillaceae > Cohnella > Cohnella cellulosilytica. Next base: position 81,407 of record NZ_JBHMDN010000005.1, on the reverse strand, counting down.
GGGCGGTTTTTTTATTTTTCAGGCGATCGGACGAGCTGCGAGGAGGAAGGGCAATGGGCACAGGCATAGATCACGCCAAAATGCTGGCAAAGGGGCTTAATCCGGCAATGGTAGAAGAAATGACCGGTTTGCCGGCAGAACGAATCGATCAGCTTAAGACATCGGTGTAGCAGGTTGTTCGGTTGGACGACGAACTTCGCAAATCGTTTTAATAAAGCTCGTCTTGCAAGCAAAGCCCTTGGCCAAGCCGGGGGTTTTGCTTTTCTATTTTTTCCGGTTCAGAAATGATTCAAATCCGGCAGCTATAATGAATAGGAATCATTTTACAACGATAATGGAGGATGAGTATGGGCTTGTCTGCGAAAAAGGGATTGGCGGAGTTTATCGGCACCTTCGTGCTCGTATTGTTTGGCTGCGGCAGCGCGGCGACTGCCGGAGGGAACCTGGGCAATCTGGGGATCGCTCTGGCGTTCGGTTTGTCGATCGTGGCGATGGCGTACGTTATCGGCCCGATTTCCGGCTGCCACATTAACCCGGCCGTATCCCTCGCGATGCTGATCAGACGCAAGTTGTCCGGCGCCGACTTCATTCTGTACGCGGTCTGTCAGATTGCCGGGGGCTTGGCCGGCGCGGCGGTGCTGTACGCGATCATCGATTCGACGGGCGCAGCCGTTGTCAGTCTGGGCGCGAACGGCTTCGGAGAAGGCTATGGCATCGGGATTTCGCTGGCGATGGCAATCGTTGTGGAAATCATTCTGACCTTTGTTTTCGTGTTCACGATCTTCGGCGTTACCTCGGAGGAGAGCAACGGCAGAGTGGCGGGACTGGTGATTGGCCTTACGCTGGCGTTCGTGCACATTTTGGGCATCGCCTTGACCGGAACCTCGGTGAATCCCGCCCGCAGTCTGGCTCCGGCTTTGCTGCTGGGCGGCACGGCTCTGGAGCAGGTCTGGGTGTTCCTGGTCGCGCCTCTGGCCGGCGGCGCACTGGCGGCGATCGTTCACAAATCTCTGAGCCGCAAGTAGGCCGCTGCGGAACCGGCCCGGCCGGCGGCCGCGCAACGACGTAGCCGGGAGCCCTGCAGAGAAGTCTGCGGCGGCTCCCGGCTGTCGCGGGTTTAAAAGCAGGAAAAGGATTCGATTCTTCGCAGGTCGAAGCCGGAGAACATCCAGAAAAATCCGTTCCAGCGAAATCCGGAGACGGACGTTCGTCCGACGAAGACCGGGTAAAACCAGAAGCCGGGCCCGCCCCGCGGCCAAATATAAGTCTGGCGAAACAAACATCCGGAGATGGCGCCCGGATCGATCGCCAGCGCCGAGGCGAGCGGCTGCTGCGGAATCGTCTGCGGAGGCGGGGCCGTCGGAGCTTGCATCCCGCCTTGGGGGCCAAAGGGAGGCGTAATAGCCAAAGGAATCTCACCTTCCTGTTCGTGATGGGCCTTACAGCAACGAAATCGTCAGAAGATTAAACAGGACCAGAGGAAGCACGAAGTTGGAATAAGGATTGACCGGTCCGGGGAAGAAGGCGCGCGAGCAGCCTTCATTGGACAACGTCAAATACAGAATACCGTTATGACAATGGCGGATGTATCCTTCGTAGACTTCCCCGTCCATCGTCTCGACCACGACCAGCCGATTGCAGTGGCGGCCGCACAGCTGATGCAAGTGCTCTCTCACCGAACGCAAGGTCCGATGAACCTGGGAATCGCACTGATAGATCGGTTTCAGCTGCTGCTGAACCTGATTGGACGAACTCATTCTAACGACCTCCGTATTTAGTGCATGGAGTATTCTATGCGTTGGCCTAGTCCGGGGTTACGGCTGGCTCTGCAGGCCCTTCGCGGGGCCGCACTACGTGCCGCTTCCGAGCTCCGTCGTTTCCGAAGGCAGCGATGTTTGGGAAGGGGAGGGAATCCGCGAGCAAGCATGTGCCTTGCGAAAAGGAGGAGCCGCGGAGGTTCGCTTCGATTCCCGACTTCCTGATCCTGCTGAAAAAGGCAGCGCCCGCGGCCCCCGTATCGGGGAGCGAAGGCGCTGCCTTTCATGCACTTGCACGCGCTACAGCAAAGCGGCCAGAGCGACGGCCAGCTCGGCACGGGTGAGCTGAGCGCCCGCGCTGCTTAGAGCAACCGGCTCTTTGCCGATTAGAGCGGCGTAACGGTCGAGGATCAGCTGCATATGCTCGGCGGAGAGATTGTCGTCGGGACGGAACTTGCCGGTATTGTCGCCCTGCACGATCCCGTTATCGATCGCCCAGCCGACGTAACCGCTGTACCACGTCCCCGGCTTGACGTCGGGGAACAGCTTGCTCTCGGCCGTCTCCGCGCCCAGCAGTCTCCCCAGCGCCGTAATGGCGGCGGCGCGGCTCACCGGAGCGTTCGGGGAGAAGCTGGACGCCCCGGTTCCGTTCATGACGCCTTTGTCGTACAGCGCCTTGATCGCGTCGTAGGCGCCGTCGCCGGGGGTGACGTCCGCGAAGGGCAGGCCGCCGATCGTGAATTGCCATTGCGATACGCCGACATATTCCGCGTTGCCGGACACGACGGCGACGGTGAGACGGTAAGTGCCGTCCGCCTCGGGCAGAATGTCCGAGAAGGAGCCCTGGAGCTCGGACAGCAGGCGGGTCTCGGAATAGTTTTCCGAAGGGACGTCCGTTACGGTAATCTGAACGTCCTGATCGGGCACGTCCGCGCTGGCCTCGATAGACGTCAGCTGCGGCTTGCTGCCGGACGCCGAGCCGGTCAGGCCGGCTCCGCGATTGACGCTGAAGGTCACGCGCTGCTTGCCCGAAGCGTCGGCGGAATCGGAGATGCCGGAGAAGCTGTGCACCGTGTCGGTAATGACGAACGCGGTGGAGCCGACAGCGTCGGGATCGGCGCTCTGCTCATTCTGCCACGGATTGAATCCCTCCGGGAAGTCGGGCATGCCTTCCGGTCTCGGCCCCGGAAATTCGCTTCCCTCGGGAGGCGCCTGCCCCGGAACCGGACCGCTGCCGCCGGCCGGCGGAGCTTCCCCTTCCCCGGGAGCCTGGCCGTTGCCGGGCCGTTCCCCGAATCCGAATCCGCCCATCATGCCGAAGGAATTGCCGGTATACTGCTGTTGAACCTCGTTGATATACACATGGTATTCGGCGTTCTTGGCCAGCTCCGGCGAGCTGAAGGTCACGCTTTGGAACGCTTTGTCCGCCGTGTGCGTCAGCAGGACTTGGCCGCTTGCGTCCGTCAGCTTGACGACGCTGCCCGCGGCTTGCGTCGAAGCGAAAGCCAGCTCGATGAACGTCTGCTTGGAGGCGGAGCTCGACGCATCGTTGCGGGTGCCGAGCGCGATGACCGTTCCCCCGTTAAGGGCGATGTCCATGTCCGCGTCTATGCCGCCGTCCGGGCTTCTCTCGTTGGACTGGGTGACGACCGTCCCGCCGTTGATCGTCAAATAGCCGTTGGAGTCGATGCCGTCTCCTTCCGCGCCGAGTCCGGCGTTCACCTTCAGGTAACCGCCGTTGATCGTCGTCACGGAGATGCGGTCTTCGTTCGTGTTGATGCCGTCGTCCTGCGACTTGATGTCGAGGTTCCCTCCGTTGATCGTCAGATGCAGCTCCGAATCGAGCCCTTCGTTGTCTCCCTCGATATACAGCTTTCCGGTTCCGGCGGATTCGCCGGAAATGCTCATCGACATTTTGGAATAGAACGCCCCGTCATACTTGTGCAGCTTTTTGGTCGTTCCTTCCTTGTAGATGCGGGCGACGTGGGAGCCGATCGCTTTGTTGACCGAACCGTCCGCCAGCACGACCCGCGCGCCCGCCTTGGACAGATCGGTGACGCCTTTCGTATCTTCCGTGGAGCTGTAAGGCTCGTACACATTGTAGAAAATGACGGCCGGCGCGACCGTGCTGGTAATGTCCGCCCCGTCCAGGATCAGGACGACAACCGCCGTCGGATCGTCAGCTGCTTTCTCGCCAAGGTCGACAGCCAGTTGGCCGTGCGACAACGTGCCGGATACGCGGTAAGTCCCCGGCTGGGTGATCGTTACGACCGTATGCGCGGCCGCTTCTTCGGCGGTGTGTTCTTCGGCGGCGGTTCCTTCCCCGTAGGCGCTGCCTTGTCCGGCTTTGTAATAGACAATATCCGCTCCGACGTATACGGCGGAGCCGGGGTCGGAGGACGCCGCTTTTCCGTCTACCGTTATCCCGCCGTCGGAGAGCCGGATAACGGTTTCGCTCTCTGTGCTCGCAGCCGATACGGACGCGGCGCCGGTCAGAGCGATCAGCAAGGCGAAGAGCAGGGTCGAGGTTCGTTTCAGCATGTATGGGGCACTTCCTTTCGCTAGGTATGCCCTTACTGTAACGGTCGAGTCTTAAATGAAACTTAAATGACGCCCGCACGCCCTCCGCGGTTGTTAGCCCCGACAAGCTCCGCACAGCGTCGGGGCAGCCGATTCGCGAAGGAATGGGGATATATCCCATGTTAATAAGGGGATCATTTTATTCCCTCAGCGTATGCTTTTGCGGTACTGATCGGGCGATAAGCCCTTGATCCTCTTGAACAGTTGGCTAAAATAAGAAGCCGAGAGCCCGCCGAGCTGTGCGGCGATTTCTCCGACGGGGAGCGACGTATTGGCCAGAAGCACGCAGGCTTCCCGAATGCGGCGCCTCGTCAAATAATCGGACGGCGTCATGCCGGTGGACTTCTTGAATACGTGGGAGACGTGGTAGGGGGACAGATGGAGACCGGAGGCCAGCGCCTCCAGCCTGAACGGCTTCTTGTAGTGGGCGTCGAGCCATTCGGCGATCCGCTCCGCGTGCGAGCGGGCGCGCGAAGGAAGATCTCCGGCCGTCTCGTCCGCGAAGAGATGCTTCTTCAGCAGGCGAAGCAGCGAGAGCATCAGCAGGCCGACTTCCTCCTCCCTGTCGGGGGCAGTCTCGCCGGCTGCGTCGTGAAGCTCCAGCAGCAGCTCCGCCAGCGGCGTGTCACGCAGCGAGGGGAAATACTGCCGGGGAAGATAGCCGTTCCAAAGCATGCGAAAAAACTGTTCCAGCTCGGGGAACGGGGCGAGATACCGCAGCACGAATTGCGGATCGAACGTCAGGTTGGAGCGAACGTAGGCGCGATTCGGCAGCGGCGGAACGGCTACCCGGTGCAGCTGATAGGGCTGGAACCAGACCAGGGAATGAGCCTCGATCGCGTACGTCTGGTTATCTACCCGAATTTCGCCGTGGCCTTCGTAGATATAGAGAATTTCGATCCCCCGATGCGCGTGGTGCCAGTACGACTCCGGATCGCTGTGCTTGTGGCGGTACAGGAACAATCCGGGCTCCAGGCCGATCGGCGTAAGTTTGTTCATGGCGTCAAGCTCTCCTTGTCCGGTGCGAATCCGCTTCCTTACATTATACGGAGCAACGGAGAGCGGGCGCAACCGGAGGAGAGCGGCTGTCCCTGCTTCGAGATAGCCGCTGCCGAGATTAGCGTTCGTACCAGTAGCCGGGCGTTCCTTGATGAAGCCGGAGCAGCGCTTCGAGATAGAAGTAATCTCCCCAGATGACGAAATCGTCGGGAGAGACCCCCCCTCTGACCGAGTAGGAGCCATGGCGCAGAAAACCTTCTTCCTCCGGATTGCCCGCCGTAAAATAGCGCTCTGTCAACGCGGCCGCGGACCGCTGGGCCCAATCGAGCAGATCTTGCCGCTCCGGGTCGTCCGCCGACAGATGGCCGGCAATCTCGAGCATGCCGCACGCGGCGATGGCCGAAGCCGAGCTGTCGCGCGGCGTGCCCTCTTGCTGCGGCACGTCGAAATCCCAATAGGCGACATCGTCCTCCGGGAGATGGGCGACAAAATAGCGGGCCATTCTGACGGCCGTTTCCAGAAAAGAAGGCTCTTGCGTATAGCGGTAGGCGAGCGCGAAGCCGTATATGCCCCAAGCTTGTCCCCTCGTCCAGGTAGAGCCGTCCCGGAAGCCTTGATGCGTCCCGCCGCGGACGGAATCTCCCGTCTCCTGGTCGAAGTAGAACGTGTGATACGAAGAATCGTCTCCCCTCACGAGGAAGCGCCGGCTTTTCTCCGCATGAATGCGGGCTCTCTCGGCGTAGATCGGATTGCCGGTCTGCTCGGTCGCCCAGAACAGGAGCGGAAGATTCATCAGACAATCGATAATGATGCGGCCGCCGTTATCGGGGTCCCCTTCCGGGCCCCAAGCCTGGAAGAGCTGCGAAGTCTCCCGCCACCGCTTCATCAGCGTGTCCGCCGCCTGCAGAGCGACTCCCCTTGCCTGCTCGTCCTTTTCCAAAATCCACTGCGCCTTGGCGGACAGCGAATACAGAAATCCGATATCGTGGTGATCCAGCTGCCGGTTCTGCTCCAAACGGCGCTTCATGGAAGCGACGGCGTCGACCGCGGCTTCGCGGATGGCCGGGTCCCGACCGTACTCGTAGGAAAGCCACAGAATGCCGACCCAGAAGCCTTCCGTCCAGGACGTTTGATCCTCCAGCTCGTATTTTGGGGTTCCTTTGCTGACGAGCGGGAACTTCTCGGTGAAGCGGGGAAGGTTGGCCGTGGTCGTGCGCAGAGTCCGTTCGATAGCGGCTTGCCAGTTCATTGGGTTCGTGCCTCCTTAAGGGCTCGTTTCTTATTTTCGACTCTATTATAGGGGGCTGAGGCCTTCGATTTGTTGCGCGAGTCTGTCGCTGTATTGCGATTTATGGAGCGGGGATTGATCGGGGAGCATCCGGGACGAATTGTTTAGAAAAGGTTGAGAGCCAGGACGCTACAATGAGCCGAACAACATGCTGAACTCTATCGGAGGAATTCCAATTGAACAAACGGATGAAGGCCAGCCTTATCGCGGTTTTGACGTTTTGCCTTGTTTTCTCGTTAGGCTCGATTGCGGCTGCCGCGCCGGCGAAAATCACGTTTAATCTTTCCAGCGTGGCGGGAAAGCCGGGAGAGGAGGTCACCGTTGCGCTGACAGTCGATATTCCGAACGACGGATTCTACTATTATTACGAGCCGTACGTAGACTGGGAGCTTCCGACCGCAGATCAACGATTCGGAAATTGGGTGAACGGTACTTCGATCAACCTGTTTCTGACGATCGCGGATGATGCCCCTTCGGGCAGCTATTCCGTGTATATAGACCGTCAGTACACGGCAGTGACAAGAGGCCCTACGGACATTACGATCAACCAGCCGGTTACCGACTACGCGGATGTCGCCGGAACGGTAACCGTTCATAAGCAAGCGGCGGTCGGCATCGCCAGCGGGACAGCGGGCAGTCTGGTGAGCGTCCCCGTGACGACCAATTCCATGGAACCGATCGGCTATTACGACCTGACGATTCCTTACGATCCAAGCGCGCTGGAGGTAAGCGTCGTAACGGCGACTTACGGGGGAAGCTTCGACTACCAGGACGAATCCGGGCTGTTAAAGGTTACATGGGACGGTCAAGCCGATAACGCTTCGATCGCGAACGGGGAGCTGTTCAACGTCGCGTTCAAGCTTAAGACGGATTCGCCGCTTGGAATCAAACCGTTGGCGATTGCCGCGGGAGCAGCGTTTAAGGATCCGGCAGGGAGCGCCATGTCTCCGTTCTTTACGCGCGCGGGTTCGGTCGAGGTGACGCCCAATCTTGCGCCGATAGCGGGGGACGTTGGCGTGACGGGAACGGAAGTCGTCGGTCAGACGCTGACGGGAACTTATTCCTATTCGGATCACGAGGAGGATACCGAAGACGCGTCGACGTTCAAATGGTATCGCGCGGACAATGTCGGCGGGGCCAACGAACAGCTCATTCCCGAAGAGAGCGCGACCGCGTATACGCTGCGGCCGGCGGACAAGGGGAAATATATCCGGTTCGAGGTAACGCCTGCGGCGAATTCCGGAACATCTCCCGGCATTCCCGTGAAAAGCAACTTTACGGGGCAAATCGCAGCGCTGACCTACCCGGTTGCATACGACGGCAACGGCGCGACTCTCGGCAGCCTGCCCACGAATCCGCAGAGCTACGAGGAAGGCGAAGTTATTGAAGCGCTCGGAAATACCGGCGGCCTGGAGAAGCCTCACCACGGCTTCGCGGGCTGGACGCTTGACCCGTTGAATGCAGGAACGCTGTATTCGTCGGGGGATCATCTGACGATCGGGACAGAATCGATTACCCTGTACGCCAAGTGGGTCGTTAATCAATACACGGTCTCGTTCCATTCGAACGGCGGCAGCGCGGTAACGGAAGTACAGGCCGACTACGATACGGCGATCGCGGCTCCGCCGCGCCCGAATCGTTCGGGGTATTCCTTCGCCGGCTGGTATAAAGACGAGCAATTGACTCAGGCCTGGAGCTTCGATGCCGATAAAATCGCCGGCGACACGGAGCTTTACGCCAGGTGGTCCCGGAATTCCGAAAACTCCGGCGGCGGGGCGCCGACGGCTCCGGCAGCGGATGAAGGAAACTCTGTCAACGTACGGGTCAACGGCGAAGAAGGAATCGCGGGTACGCTGACAACAACGACGGACAAGGGGCGCACGACTTCACTCGTTTCGTTGGATCGGACGAAGCTGGCTGCCCTGCTGCAGTCCGCGGGACCGGGAGTCAAGCTTTCGATTCCGGTCGCCGGCGCCGCGAATAGCGCAGCCGTGGAGCTGAGCGGAAATTCCTTGCAAGAGCTGGGAAGCAAGCAGGCGATTCTCGAATTCAGGACGGACAAGGGAACGTACGTCCTGCCCGCATCTCAGATTCGCCTTCAAGAGATTGCTCGCCAACTGGGCGCGTCGGCCGATCTGGAGCAGATCAAGCTTCGAATCGAGATCGCGGATTCTTCCGGCGAGCTTACGAACGCGTTCCAAGGCGCGGCCTCCAGGGACGGCTTTACGATTGTCGCCCAGCCTCTGGAGTTTCGAGTGTCCGCGGCAAGCGGAAGCCGATCCGCGGAGATTTCGACCTTCGGCAATTTCGTGGAACGGGAGATCGCTTTGCCCGGCGGCACGGACGCCAACCGGGTGACGACGGGTGTCGTAGTCGATCCGGACGGAACGATGAGGCATGTCCCGACGAAGATCGTGGAAGAGAACGGACGGCAGGCGGCTCTTATTCGCAGCTTGACGAACAGCTCCTACGCCGTCATTTGGAATCCGGTCGAATTCAAGGACGTGGCGAACCATTGGGCGAAGGACGCCGTTAACGACATGGGCTCGCGCCTCGTGATCGGCGGAGCGGGCGAGGGACGGTTTAATCCGGACCGGGATATTACCCGCGCCGAATTCGCGGCAATCGTCGTTCGGGCGCTGGGTCTTAAGCCGGCGCAGGGGACGAGCTCCTATGCGGACGTCGATTCGGAGGCCTGGTATTATACGGCGGTCGAGACGGCCAGGACGTATAAGCTTGTAAGCGGGTATGCGAACGGAGAGTTCCGTCCGGCGGAACGGATCACGAGAGAGCAAGCGCTCGTGATTCTTGCCCAGGCGGCGAGACTGACCGGATTGCAGGAGAAGCTTCAATCGGAGGCGCTTCCGGCGCTTGACGGCTTCTCCGATGCGGACCAAATTTCCGCATGGGCGAAAGCGAGCGTGGCCGAAGGCCTGAGGGCGGAGCTCGTGACCGGTCGGAAGGATAACCGTTTGGCGCCGAAAAGCTATATTTCCAGAGCCGAAGTCGCCGTGCTCGTTCAACGGCTGCTGAAGAAATCCGACTTGATCTGATCGCGGGACGATCCCCCGTTCGGTTGCCATCCTTAAGTCCGCCAGACGGATTTGGGGATGGCTTTTCTTCTGCGCGGTTATCCCCCGCCCTCCTTCGAACGCGATCCGATCAAATAGCCGATAATCGTCGATTCCACGGGCAGGACGACAAGCGTCCACATTTCCTTTAATCCGAAATCGGGCGAACGGTATTTCTCGGGCGTCAGCGTGTAGACCAGCGCGATCAGAAGAACGGCGAGCGAGACCGTACCCACGATGTACAAGCGAACGTTGTCCCCCGAACCGAAAAATCTGCCCAGGAAGCCGAGCTCGGCTTTGCGCTTCTCGCTTTCCGAATTGGCGGCGATAATCTTGCTGGCGACCTTCGGGTCCTGAATTTCGATTTTATTCACGTTCCGCCACCCCCTCTCCCGCGAAAAAGGTGAACGCAAGCGACCAGTTTGTCGCCTCATAATTAATCGTAACCTCGTAACGGAGAGAAAGAGTGCGGTTGTTCAGAACGCCGATCTGGATAATATCGCGATTGCCGATCGGCTTGCCCTTGGGGAAGTTGACGCAGGCGATGCGCACCTCGTTGTAGCGGACGAGCCGGATATCGGTCGTAAAATCGTCCCTGTCCGCTTCGTATTCCACGCAGAACACGAACTTCAGCGGATCGTGCTCCTCCGACAACGTAATTTCGATCGGCCCCATCCCGTAAGCAAAAATTCGGCCGTGGTAGACGGCCTCGTAGCCTTCGGACGTGATTTTCATCGTAACCCTCTCCCCGCCGCGATTGGTCTTCGTACGAGCTCCTGTCCTTCTATTTTACGATCGTGAGCCCCTTCGCATGACTGAATCGGTTCATCCTGCCCGTTTTCCTGTAATTTCCACGCCCTCTGTGGTAACCTTGATCTATTGTCGGACTCCTCGCTTCGACGCGGGAAAACCGCAAAAAACATCAAGAACGTCCGTTCGCTTCGGGCTACAATGATAGAGAAAGGAGGTCGCCGGGTGTCAGCGTACGAGGATGCGATTCAACGCGTGGTGGACGAGATCGAAGCCCGCTTGGGAGAGGAATTGAGATTTTCCGGTCTGGCGCGGCTGTCGCATTTTTCGGAGTTTCATTTTCACAGGGTGTTTCATGCTCTTGTGGGGCTGCCCGTCATGGAGTATGTTCGAGTTCGCCGATTGGTTTGCGCGGCTCAGCGGGTTGCCTATTCCCAAGACAGGCTGCTGGATATCGCAATCGACTGCGGATTCGGCACTCCCGAGACATTCACCCGCGCGTTCCGCAAGCTGTACGGAATGACGCCTGGCGACTACCGCAAGAAAGGCCTTCGTCCCCCGGAGTATCCCAAGGTCCGCGTGCGGGAACGAAAGCTCAATCCTTATTTGGGAGGAATTCGCATGGAGTATCGCATCGTTACCAAGCCCGCCTTCGATGTGATCGGCTATTCGCTTCGTACCAGAACCCATGAAGGCGAGAATCACCGGGACATTCCCGCGTTCTGGGGCAGGTACATGCAAGAGAAAATGGGTCAAAACCTGTATGGGCTGGCCGTCTCGAACGTGGAGTACGGCATCTGCGACGACTTCGACATGGAGTCGGGAGAGTTCAGCTACATCATCGGCGTGGAGGCCAAGGAGGGCGCGGAGGCTCCGGAAGGGACGGTTAAGCGCCATTATCCGGAGGCGACATACGCCGTATTCACGACCCCGAGAGTCGCTCACGATCGGTTCTCCGAATCGATTCAGAGCACTTGGGGCGTCATCTTCAGCGAATGGTTCCCCAACTCCGGCTACGAGCACTCCGGCGGCGCCGAGCTGGAATATTACGACGAGCGCTGCTGGCAGGATCGCAACGAACTGCTGGAGATGGACATCTACATTCCGGTCAAGCCGAAGGCGTAGGCCATCCGTTGTGCGACTGCCGTATTCAAAGTCAGGCCATAAGCGAATAAAGCTCGGATGATGCGCTCGCCCTTCATGGGGCGGGCGTTTCACTGTCTATTTTCAATCCATCGCCCCGCCGCCCCGCAGATGCGCCGAATAAGCCCATGCTGCGTGCTTATCACCCACGTCGCCCCGCAGATGCGCCGAATAAGCCCGTGCCACGTGCTTATCACCCTCATCGCCCCGCAGATGCGCCGAATAAGCCCATGCCACGTGCTTATCACCCTCATCGCCCCGCAGATGCGCCGAATAAGCCCATGCCACGTGCTTATCACCCTCGTCGCCCCGCAGTTGCGTCGAATAAGCCCATGCCACGTGCTTATCACTCTCGTCGCCCCGCAGTTGCGCCGAATAAGCCCGTGTCGCGTGCTTATCCCAGAACGGACTTCGAGAAAGAAGGAGTTTGTCTGCAATCTATTTATTCCGTCTAAAAAAATCGGAATAAGCGGCTATTCAAATGACCGATCTCGTGATATAGTAATTTTGTAATTTTAATTACACGTAAGCGATGAGGAGAACCATGCCTAAGAAAAAAAGCACCGCCGTACTTTCCATCCGACTGGACGACGAAGCGCTCAAGGCCGTGGATCTGCTCGTGGAATCAGGTCTTGAATCCAATCGCTCGCGAGCGGTCACCCACTTCGTGAATGTGGGAGTGCGAGCTTCCCACGATTTGCTCGTGCGGGCGAGGGAGCAGGCCGACAATCTTCAACGGCTGCGCAACGAGATGTTCGAGGCGGTCAAGCTCAGGGACATCGACAAAGTCGCCGAGCTGATCCACCGGGATGCGAGCTTGGTGAACGCCAGCAATCCGCAAGGGGAAACTCCCGTGCTGCTGGCCGCGTTCCTGAGGGCGAACGACATTAAGGAGCTGCTGCTTCGCAACGGGGCGGGCAAGTTGAACGTGTTCGAAGCCGCCGCCGTCGGGAACAGCCCGCGAGTGAAGGAACTGCTCGACCAATCGCCGGAGCTGCTGAACAGCTACAGCCACGACGGGTTCCCGCTGTTGTCCCTGGCCGTGCACTTCGGCAATACCGATACGGTGGAGCTGCTGCTCAGCCGCGGGGCCGACATTCACGCCCGCAGCCGCGACGGCAGCCTCAACAATACGGCGATTCACGCGACCGTGTTCGGAGGCTACGATCACCTCGTCGACCTGCTGGTGAAGCACGGGGCGGACATTCATTCCCGATGCGAGGGCGAGCTGAGAAAAGCCTTCAACGTTCTGCACGTGGCGGCTTACTTCGATAAAGCGCCGCTCGTGGAGAAGTTCCTCGGCTACGGAGCCGACAAGACGGCGAAGAACGCCGATGGCCGGACGCCGTACGAGCTGGCGGTCTCCCTGGGGCATACCGCTTCCGCGGAGCTGCTGAGAATTTGATCCGACAAGCAAGATCAACTACATACGACAACTCGACCGGACAGACGGAGAGGCGCTGAACTGCAAAGCGGCTTACGTCTGTCTTTTTGTCGTATCCGAAAGAGAGGGAGAGCTTCATGCAATATCGGAAATTGGGAAGAACGGGGTTAAAAGTATCCGAGGTCAGCTTGGGCACGATGGCGTTCGGGAGATGGATCGACGAGAAGGCGTCCGGCGAGGTGCTGGATGCGGCCTTGGAGGCGGGGATTAACCTGATCGACACCGCGGACGTGTACGGAAGCGGGATGGACACGGGCGACCGGTCGCGATTCGGCGAGTCAGAAGCGATTCTGGGACGTCTTCTGCAAGGACGCCGAGACGAGATTCTGCTCGCGACGAAATTCCACGCCCATGTAGGTCCCGGCGTCAACGACGGCGGCCAGAGCAGGTATCATGTTTATCGCGCTCTGGACAACAGCTTGCGGCGGCTGCAGACGGATCACGTCGATCTCTATCAGGTTCATTCGTTCGATCCCGAGACGCCGATCGAGGAGACGCTGCGGGCGTTCGACGACCTGGTGAAGCAAGGCAAAATTCGATATCTTGGCTGCTCCAACTACGCGGCCTGGCAGCTCGCCAAGGCGCACGGGGTCAGCGCGCTGCACGGCCTGCATCGGTTCGAGAGCGTTCAGCCGGAATACAGTCTCATCACGCGGGGAATCGAACGGGAGCTCGTGCCGTTCGCCGAAGCCGAGAAGGTCGGCATTATCAGCTACAGCCCGCTGGGAAGAGGGATTCTGAGCGGCAAGTACCGCAAGGACGAAACGCCTCCGGCCGATTCCAGACTCGCTCTGGGCGAGAAAAGGCTGGAGCTGCTTCTGGAGTCGAACCCGGCATACGCGCTCGTCGAAGAGATCCGGCCGCTGGCGGAAGCGAGAGGCTGGACGCTGGCGCAGTTCGCACTCTCTTGGGTGCTCAGCCATTCTTACGTGACCTCCGCGATTCTCGGAGCCTCGAAGCCGGAGAACATTCGCGACTCCCTTCAGCATGCTCACGAGAGGCTGACCCCCGAAGAATTGGCGGAGATCGACATCATTTCCCGCCGCATCGGTCTTTTTTTGAGTTAAAACCCTGTTTTCCCATAGATAAACTAAGTATAGGAGAATGAAAACCATGACTCAATCCAAGCGTCAACTTCATCTCGGCCTGTTTTTGTTCTCGACAGGCTATCACCCGGCGGGCTGGCGGCTGCCGGAAGCGGTCGCCGACGGCGCGTTCGATCCCAAGTTCCTGCACCGGGTCGCTCAGCGGCTGGAGCAAGCGAAATTCGACTTCTTCTTCCTCGGAGACGCGCTCGCGACGAGCGCGGACATGCAGCACACGTTCCCTTCGCAGATGGTGCGCCTCGAGCCGTTCACCATGATCGCCAATATCGCGGCGGTGACGGAGAAGATCGGCCTGATCGTGACAGCGAACACGACGTATTCCGAGCCGTACACGGTAGCGCGCCAGACAGCGTCGCTCGATTACTTGAGCGGAGGGCGTCTCGCGTGGAACGTCGTAACCGGCATGGACGTGCGCGCTGCCCAGAACTACAGCCGGGAGAAGCACTGGGACAATTCCCGCCGGTACGACTACGCGGACGAATTCGTGAAGATTGTACAGGAGCTGTGGGATTCCTGGGAGGACGACGCGTTCGTCCGGGATAAGGAGAGCGGCACGTTCGTCGACGGAAGCAAGGTGCACCGGATCGACCACGTCGGCGATCACTTCTCCGTGACCGGTCCGCTGAACGTGGCGCGGCCGCCGCAAGGGCAAATTCCGCTGCTCAACGCGGGCACCTCGGAACGCAGCCGCGATCTGGGTGCGAAGCTCTCTAGCGCCGTGTTTACGGGGCAGATCTTGATCGATCTGGCGGAAGAGTTCTATAACGAGGTCAAGTCGAAGGCCGAGCAGTACGGTCGGAAACGGGACGAGGTGTTCATCCTTCCGGGCCTCGTGCCTCTAGTCGGCCGCACCTCCGAAGAAGCGCGAGCCAAGTACCGCGAGTTGAACGGCTTGCTCGTGACGAACTACGATCTGGCTCCATTGTCCGCGAGAATCGGCATCGATCTCTCTTCCTATCCGCTGGATGGGCCGCTGCCGGACCTGTCGCTCTCGTCGCTTCCGGGCAATGAAGCGAGAGGATTCGTCGAGTTGGCGCGGAGGGCGGAAGGCCGGGAGAACATTACCGTGCGGGAGCTGTTCCACTACTTCGCCGCCACGTCGAGAGGGCATTTGCTCATCGTCGGAGACCCGGAGCAGATTGCGGATCAGATGGAGGAATGGTTCGTCCGGGAAGCGGCGGACGGGTTCAATATCTGCCCGCCGTACATGCCGGGCGGACTCGACTTGTTCCTCGATCTGGTCGTGCCGGTGCTTCAACGCCGCGGGTTGTTCCGGACGGAGTACGAGGCGGACACGTTTCGCGGGCACTTCGGCCTGTCCCGCCCCGAGAGCCGTTACGCCCGGAAGGCGACGCTGCAGGGCGCGGGCGAATAGAGGCGAGCAGGTCCCGCGAATCGGCGGGCTGCATGGAGAGGGGCGAACAACCGTATGGTCAACAACAAGCGCTACAGGTGGCGCATCGTAATCGGGCAAGTCGCGCTGCTGCTCGCTTGCCTGGGCATAATCGAATACCTCGTACGGGCGGAAATCGTCGGCAGCCTGTACCTGTCGAAGCCGACCCAAGTCGTCGACGAGATCTACAAGCTGTTTTCGAACGGCGAGATTTTTCATCATTTGCTCGTCACGCTGCAGGAATTTTCGGTGGGGTATTTGCTTAGCGCCTTCGCCGGAATCGCGACCGGGATGTTCCTCGTTCTCGTGCCACATGCGGAGACATTCCTCCGACCGTTCCTGTCGGCGCTTCTGGCGATCCCGAAGGTTACGATCATCCCGCTGTTGATGCTCTGGCTCGGTATCGGGTTGTCGCACAAGGTGGCTATCGTGTTCTTGTTCTGCTTTTTCACGATTGCCTTCAATACGATTACGGGCATCAAGCAGACGGCGGAAGCCCACCTCAAGGTGGCAAGAGTATTCGAAGCTTCCAAGCTGCAGACGATCGTCAAAGTGATTCTGCCGTCGGCCGCACCTACGATCTTCGTCTCGCTGAGGGTGTCGGCGGCAACGGGGCTTGTCGGAGCGCTGTTCGGGGAGATGGTGGCATCGAAGGACGGGCTCGGGAATTTGCTCGTTCAGGCGACTTCGCTGTACGACACGGCGAAAGCCTTCGCGATCATTACGGTCGTGACGGTCGTGTCGGTGCTCATTATCGGGGTGATCGATCTGCTGGAGAAACGGGTCGTGCTCAGATGGAAGTCGGCGTAAAACATATTCATTTTTAGAGGAGAGAGAAACCATGTTGAAGAGAAAATGGACAGGGTCGGGAATCGTTGCGGCGGCGCTAGCGCTTGTTCTCGCGGGATGCGGTAACGGTAATCATTCGGGAGGAGCGGCATCATCGCCATCGGCGTCCCCGAGCTTTTCGCCGTCTGCATCGGCCCCGGCTTCGGAGAGGGCTACGGCGGAGCTTCAGAAGATCAGATACGCGCCGTTTAACGGGGTGAGCGGACTGGCGGTTCGGTACGGGATCGAGAAAGGCTTTTTCAAGGACGAAGGGCTGGAAGTCGAGCTCGTCTCCACGCAAAATCCGATTGAAGCGCTCACGAGCAAGGACGTCGACATCGTCGACGTCGCGACGACCAACGCCATTGTGGCCGCAGGCAAAGGCGCTCCGATCAAGATCGTCTCCTCGATGTTCCGTACGAAGGGGCCGTTCTATCTGGTCGCGAAAACGGGCATCGAAAGCGTCGAGGACCTGAAGGGCAAGACGGTCGGAGCGGCGGCGCTCGGCAGCGGGCTGGACGTGTATACGCAGACGATTCTGAACAAGCACGGCCTGAGCAAAAACGACGTGACGTACCTGGCCAACGGAGTCAACGAAGCGGCGTACGCCAGCCTGACGTCCGGTCAAGTCGACGCCACGATCATTCACGAGCCTTTCGCCTCCCTCGCGGAGATCGAAGGAACCGGCAAAATTCTCGCCAAGGGCTGGGATTACCTGCCGACGTTCCACACGGGCGTTCTCGCTTCGCGGAAAGATTTTATCGACGAGCATCCGGACCTCGTGGAGAAGCTGCTGCGCGCCTACTTCAAGTCGCAGGAATACGCGAAGAGCAACCTGGACGAATACAAGGAGTTCTTCCTCCAGAACGTCAAAATCGACGCGGGTGCGGTGGACAAGGCGTTCGAACGCGAGAACGTGCTCTGGGAAAACAACCCGGACGTCGATCTGAACGCTCTGCAGGACACCCAGCAGGTTCAAGTCGATCTGGGCTTCCAGGACCAGGTGTATGAGGTTAAGGATTTGCTGGATCTGCGGTTCATTCCGAAAAATTAAGCGGGACGAGGTGATCGTATGGCAGGGTTCTCGATTCGGGGCGTTTCGAAGGTATACGGCGGGACGACTCCGACGGAGACGCTCTCCAACATCGATCTGACGATCGAGGACGGCGAGTTCCTGAGCATTCTCGGTCCCAGCGGCTGCGGCAAAAGCACGCTGCTCGAAATTTTGGCCGGCTTGCAGCTGCCCACCTCGGGCGAAGTCTGGTTCGACGGGGAGAAACTGAAGGGTCCCGGCATCGAACGGGGCGTGGTGTTCCAGGATCCGTCGTTGTATCCGTGGAGAACGACCTATAGGAACGTGGAGTTGGGCCTGGAGCTGCGGGGCGTCGCGAAAAACAAGCGCAGGGAGGCGGCGCAGCGGTATCTGGATCTGGTAGGACTGCGAGGGTTCGAGCATAAGTATCCTCACCACTTGTCCGGCGGAATGAAGCAGCGGGCCGGTCTTGCGCGGGCGCTCGCGAACGCTCCGGAGGTACTGCTCATGGACGAGCCGTTCGGCGCGGTGGATCACCTGACCCGATTGCAGCTGCAGGACGATCTGTTAAAGATATGGGAAGCGGAAAAGAAGACGGTCGTGTTCGTTACGCACGACGTGTCGGAGGCGGTGTTCCTGGGAGATCGGGTGGTGCTGCTGTCGCCCAGGCCGGGGCGGATCAACCGGATTTTCCAGGTTTCGAAGCCCCGTCCGCGCAAGCGCGACGATATCGAGCTGCTGAAGATCCAGAACGATATTTATGCCGCCATTCATGAAGTGAAGTCGCCGGAAAGTGTGGAATTTACGATTTGATTCTATATGAATTAAATCAAAGTATCTCGAAGACGGCCCGATGGAATGGAGAAAGGGAATGGTTTTGCGGCGACGCGAGTTTTGGCATTGAGTTGCATACCAATGAAGGTCTTATCCATCCAAGCAACTCAAAAAAGCCGGTAAAGCCTTCCCTTTCGGAATGTAATGAGTATTGGTTCAACTTATATATTAATGCGGAGGAGCGTGGAGAAAAATGGCATCGACTAACGTGGTGAGTGTGGAGCAGTTGAGGAACAGGTTGGAGAGCGGCGAGCGGATCGCGCTGCTGGACGTTCGGTTTAATCCGAAGGAGCCGGCGTATGGCCGGGAGGCTTATACGAAGGGACATTTGCCGGGCGCCGCATTTATCGACTTCAAGGCGAATCTGACCGATCCGGCGCAGGAGCACGGAGGGCGAAGCCCGCTGCCAGCTCCGGAGCGGCTGGCAGCGCTGTTCGGCTCGCTGGGCATCGACCGCGAGACGGCCGTTGTAGCCTACGAGGACGGCAACGGGCCGGCCGCGTCGAGGCTGTGGTGGGTGCTCCGATATTTGGGAGCGGAGCGCGTGCAGGTGTTGGACGGCGGCTATTCGGCCTGGACGGCCGCCGGGGGTGCGGTTGAGGCGGAGCCGGCTGCGGCCGCGGCTCCGCGGGAGTTTGTGCCCTCGCCGAGAGCCGGTTGGCTCGCGGGCGTGGAGGAGGTGCGGCGAGCGTCAGCCAGTGGCGAGGCGAAGCTCGTGGATTCTCGCGACGCGGCCCAGTTCGCGGGGCGCGAAGCGCCGTTCGATCCGGTAGCCGGGCATATTCCGGGAGCGTCCAACTATTTCTGGAAGGACGCGCTGGAGGCGGACGGAGCCTGGAAGTCGCCGGAGCAGCTTCGCGAGCGCTTCTCCGACCTGCCGCAGAGCGGCGAGATCATCGTCTACTGCGGCTCCGGCATCTCGGCCACTCCGAACGTTCTTGCCCTTCACGAGGCCGGGTACGAGAACGTCAAGCTGTATGCGGGGAGTTGGAGTGATTGGATTAGTTATGAGGAGAATCCCATTGCCACCGGTGACAAGTAAGAGCCGAGCAGTACGTAGATGTTAAATACATCGTCAAGTGGCTTGTGAGCTCAGGCGATGTATTTTTGTGCCCTGAAGTCAACAGAGAATCAACAAGGGGTTTCTGAAAGTACTTACAGAATGAGGCCAATCAAACGCTTGCTTGTATCCTCCGTGACTCCATTTACAGACAGAGAGCCAGGAATACCTATTGTTGCGGTAGTAAACTCCGGCTCAGCATACGAATAAACAATATATAGAGAAACAAAAAAGCTAATCAACTCAAAATCAACGGACCGTGTTGTTCTTACGATAAAAAACTAAGTGAACGGGGGGCTTGTAGTCATTCCCTTGTGTTAGACAGTGTGCAGTCCAGTTTATGTTGGATTAATAATATTTGACCGAAGGTGATTTTTTCACATCACCCAAGAGAGGGAGTGTAATAAGGAAACTAACAAATTTCAGATTTATGGATGATAGAGTATAATATGTAGCTAACTTACAACAGGATTGAGGGCGACGATAGTGACTCCAGAAGCGAAGGCAAGATTGCCTATTTATTAAGAAGCTAATTGCAGCCAGAGAGGTTTTTCAAGACATTGGCTCTAATCTGCGTATCGCGGATTAGAGTCAACAGAGAAACAATTGACGTATAGCCTGTTTCGGTTAGTAACTACAAAATTGGGACATTGTAGTTATGAGGGCTTAGGACCTTTGTGTTATGACGGAATATCTAAGAGAGTAGGCTGGATGGCATGCTCGATAGATGAATCATATAGTATAAAAGGAGGGGAATTGTAGAATGGTGGAGAATAATACTACATATCCATAATAAGGAATGAGGGATTTGAATGGATGTTAGAATTCTTAGAGGACTCTTAAAAGATGATGAGCATTCTCTGTTAGATTTTAAAACGATTTTTTATGATATTCAAGATTTCAAGAGCAAAACAGATTTTGTAAAGGATTTAATTTCATTTGCTAACTCAACGATTATCAATCAAGGTTATATTATTTGTGGAATCAAAGACGATGCAACGGGGAATAAAGAGATCGTTGGAGTTGATTCTAAAACTTCAACAGATGACGCTAAGTGGATTCAACTACTAAGTAGCTATACTAGCCATCCAATCGAGTTTAAGATTAAAAAGATAAAACTTGACGTAGAGAACAGGTACATCGTAGTGATCGAAATAAGTACCAATCAAAAACGTCCTATAATTTGTACAAAAGATGCAGGAGAGAAATTAATTAAAGGAAACATATACTATAGAAATGGATCTACAAATGATACAGCGAAAGATTTAGTCACATTAGAGCGGATAATTCAAAAAACGCAGCAATTAAATGAAAAAAATCCTCAGTTCGACCCTACATACAATAAATATTCTAAATTTCCCACGGCCCCTTATTACGAATTTTTCGGCAGGAAAGAGGAAATGGCCGATATAATGTCAAAATTGGTAAATCACCATAAAAATTACCTATTATCGTTGACAGGTGATGGTGGGATTGGTAAAACGTCAATTGCATATAAGATCGCTGAACAAGTAAAAAGTGATATTGAAGTTGGCAAAGGAGATTTTGATGACGTAATTTGGATCAGCGCAAAGGATCAAAGAATATATTTCGATGAGAGGAGAGAACTAGATAGGGAGTTTAATTCACTTGAAGATCTTTATAATAAGATTCTACTAGTTTTCTATGATCTAAACTTTATAAAAGGCTTGAGCACCAAAGATAAACTGAACTACGTAAACGAAGCTTTGAATGGGAATAAATTTCTGTTTGTGCTTGATAACTTAGAAGTGTTCTCTGATGAGGACTTGTCCGAGATTAATGATTTTATAAAAGACACCCCACATGGACATAAGTTTTTACTAACTTCTAGACATGATTTACGCGTACAAGAATTTGTACCAATTAAACAATTTGGCACAGATGTTACAAAGCAATATATAGATAATGTTATTTTTGAATTAAATAAGAATGAACAGGGGAAAGTAGATGAACGAGAAATTAGTTTAAGATTTACAGAATTCTACGAATTGACTAACGGTAATCCACTCTATATTAAGTTTTTTATAGCTCAAATGCATAGGGGAAGGAATCTAAATGAAATTTTAGAAAGAAGAAATGTTGAAAGTGAGAAGCCATTAAAAGCATACTGCTTTGACTCCACCTTATTTAATCTTAGACCTGATGAGTTGGTTCTAATGTACTCTTTAGCTGTGTCCGAATACGGCCATCTATCATTAAATGAATTAATAGGGGTTACCAATTTAGAGCGAGTGCAATTACAGAAAGTGTTAGAGGATTTAATTTCAAATTCGGTAGTATATAAAGAATTTATTAAAGGACAACAAGTATACTTACTTAATGCATTGTTAAAAAGCTATCTGCTGGAAGAAAAGAGGATTCCAGGAGGGGAATTTAATAGGTTAATACAGCGGAGTAGGGCTTTTAGACTATACGACAAAGATATTCCGGAAGAATTTGCGTTTAATTTTGGTTTAAAAACGATAATAAATAAGAACGAAATTATGTCCTTTAATATGTCACTAGAATTGTTATCTAACAAACAAGGGATGGAGGATAATGTCGATTCAATTAGTAAGCTCTACGCAGGCAATTATTTGATGGCTCTACGCCAGACTCTTGGAGACTTGATTCAAGATAAGGCTAGATTCTCCATTTATAACGAAATAAATACAGAGTTTGTTCATGCATCAAATTTTGTGGCTTATGATGAGTTAAAAGTTATGCTAAACGTATGGAAATCGTTGCTTTACATGTCAATAGGAAAACATGATGATGCAATACATGATATAAACTTCGTAACCCAATTGACGTATGAACATAAAAGCTTACTGGCAGTACTTAAAGCCTCAGCACTAAGTAAGAAGGCTGACGAGGAGTATCGATTGCAACGTTATACTAAACACGATGACCTTCGTGATGAGGCAAATGAGCTTTTTATTGCAAATATTGTAGATTTCGTTGCAAAACCTTATTTTTTCTGTATCAAAAGGAATATATTAAGATGCTATCATGCAAACTCAAAGCATTTAAAGAATAATAATCAAGAATATAGAGATTTTACACCTTATGTAACTGATTTTGATTTGCTCAGAAATATTCATTTCTCTTAACATTAATTTAATACATTATGATTATATAAGGTTAGCCAGCTTAATTGTCTGGTTAGCCTTTTTTTGATTTAGGATTGCCCCGGCAGGTAGTCGGCAAGGTGCATCCTGCTGGGGCTCTATAGAGATCGGCATACGATCTTAAAATCACGAACGTGCAATCGACTTGACGGTAGAACTGGGACTGATCGGTGAGACGAGAAGCCCTGTTCGATTTTGTAAAGTCATGAAAAATGTTGCATCATGCACATCAAAGGCAATTAAGGAATGGAAGAAACGTCCACTGTAAGGCGTGTGTGCGGTCGTGTTTCCTGGCCGCGATTCACTTCAAAGTGAAGCAGGATGGCGCCATCGTGAACAAAGCAACTTACATTGTGATCGGTATTGATCTGGACGGCGACAAGGATGTACTGGGGATGAGGATCGCTGAGAACAACGAAAGTTTAATTTATAAGGTTGCTTTTATTTTTAACTATAAGCAGTTAGGATGTTATATATAGGAAATAAAGTCTGAAAGAGTTGGGGGTTAACCATGAATTTAGCAATTTTGTTAGGGGTAAGTGATTATAACGAAATTGATTCACTACCGGGTTGTCGAAATGATGTGAAGTTAGTGTATGATTTAGTTCAGAATACAGATAGATTTCAAGATATTCTATACCTTGCTAATAATACAACGAGTAATAACGTTAAGGAAAAACTCGCGGAGTTTACATTAAAACATAAAGGTAACTCGGAAAGCATCGATGAAGTATTTTTCTACTATACTGGTCATGGATTATTCTCCAAAGAAGAGTTTCACTTGGTGCTAAGTGATTATAATTCGTCTTGGTTAAATAGGACAACGTATAAAAACAGTGAAGTTGATGATTTATTAAAAGGTTTAAGTCTCAAATTAACTGTAAAAATAATTGATGCATGTCATTCAGGAGTTAAGTATGTAAAAGATGTTAATGACATGGAAGTAACTAAGGTACTTAATGCCTCAACTTTCGCAGCATGAAATCGGCAGACAAGCCTTGATATAACTGGGCAAACCAGCCATCCAATTCTGGAGTTGACGCTGAATCATTGCCGAAATCGAATTTCCTGTCTTCGTGGCGATTTCGCTAATGAGATTGAGCAGTTGTTGTAGGGCCTCCGTCCAATCCAGCGTACTGACCTCGTCGCATAGCAAATAAAACAAACCGCCGAGCGTGCGCGCATCCGTACTTTGCCGATGCTGCCAGGCCAGTAGAATATAGCGTGAAAACACAATCGTCGTGTGGCTGATCAGCAAATCGTAGGAGCGGCCTTGAAACTCCTTCTGCAAACGAAGCAGCGACTTGGTACATTTGAAAAAGACTTCAATGTCCCAACGGATTGCGTAAATACGGATGATTTCCTCCACGGAGAGGGTCAGATCCGTCGTCAACACGGCGAGCCATTCGTTCTTCTTTGAGCGATGACAGACGAACACCACATGAACCGGGATGCCGCAAGCCAGCTCCGTTCGGATCGATCGGAGAATGCTGCGCTTCTTGCTTTCTACAGGAGATGCCGCTGTGTACAATTCCTTCAGCGACAGCTTTCTCATGTTCTGATGGACAGTTGGTTCACGCACGCACCTCTCATCGGCGAAGTCATCGCCCGCGGGCTCGACGTCATTGGCATGGTCAAGAACGACAACAAACGTTTCCTTGTCCAAGATCAGAAAGCGGTCGCGCCGGCTGCTAAAGCGCGGTCGAGCATGGACGCCACGACCTGCGGGGCCGATTGAAGCGCTTCCTGCCGACGCTTGTAGCCGTGTGTCCGTTTGTCGATACGCTCGCTCATACCGTTAATTGCCGCTTTGCTCGAACTAAGCAGCGCAAAATCCATTGGCAAGAAGGTATGGCCGTCGGACCAGCCCTTTGTAGTAAGCGCCTGTGGCATGATCTTTGAACCTGGCGAGCAGCTCCACGGCTTTGCTGCGGTTGCGTTCGAACATGGAGTCGTCGATGATGAAGACAGAATCCCGAGCGGCAGACGTAAGGGCGTTGACTTTCTGCACGGTGGCGACGCTTAGCATCGTCAAGAAGCGACGCCAGGCAAAGCTGGAATGATTGAGAAAACGATAAACCGCATCCTTACCAGGGAACGATTCGCCCTTGCTGCTCTCAAGCAGACGAAACCAGTTCTTTTGATGGAACAACAGGACGAAGACGAGCTGGAATAGATGGGTGCAACTGAGTCCAAATCGCTTGCGGAATCCGGCTTGCTTCAAGTGTTGTGTGACTTTTAATTCTTGAAATGCGGGTTTTAATTCGTTTGGCAGTTGATTCAATTCGGATGGATGGGCTATCATAGGGTAGACACCTCTTCGGTTTGAAGTGATTGCTCGACACTCTCACCTTACCAAACGAAGCGGTGTTTTTTCTATTTTAACAGCCATCTATTTGATTGATCGTAAACCTTATAGCTACACGGACTCAAACCGTTTTTGGATCCGCGAAAGTTGAGTTATTTAGCTAAATAAATGAAGGGATCGCTTTCATCTAGTACTGTATTCACCGGGCCTGGCCCGCAGAAGTAATCTTGGAAGCTCAGTAAAGTAGCGGATAACTCTTCAGGGGTCGTAAACAAAGGAGTAGCATTATGTTTCCAATCCAGATAAATGGAAGGCACAAGAACAAGATAAAAATTGTGAATAGAATAGTTGCAGCAGGTTCAATTTTAATAAGTTTTTTTACTTTGCCTATATATGTGACTGTAGCCGTTGCGGTCATATTTGCTTTAATAGGATATCTAATAGAAAAAATGATCTTTGTTTACAATATTGTTCATGTTAATCCTTTTCCTCAAAGAGTGAGAGGGAATCAGCACGTCTCAATAGGATACGGATACACTGATGAAGAAGAACTTAAACCATTCATCTACCTTGTGTATAAAACAAAGGCGGAAGCTATTGAACACTTTCAACAATTTGAGTCTATAGTACTAGGAAGCTTGAACGATGAGGATAATAACTTAGTGTTAAGTATTGTATTTGAGGACAATCTTCGCTATTCATTTTATATTTACCCCAGCCCCTATAGACTTTCAGCTTTAAATACAAAACGGGAAGTAGAGAGCCGATTGGATAAAAACGAGGTAGTGAACTTAAAAGTACTATCGTATATCGAGTTCTTACCAGCAACGTACACTGGCGAGGGAGACCTAAAAGGGATATTTAAGAAATTTCTGCAACAAACCCCGATTGAGTTTAATACTTGTTTTATGAGAAATGGTAATATTATTCCTGTGAGAAAAAAAGCAATAAAGAAATATCACTTAAGGATAACCGATAGAAAAGATTTAAATCCTAGCCTTGATGTTGAATCTAGGATTGGTTGGTTTAACCCACAAGAACATCAAAATAAAAAAATAAGCTTTTAGG
Source organism: Cohnella cellulosilytica (assembly GCF_042431195.1). NCBI lineage: Bacteria > Bacillati > Bacillota > Bacilli > Caryophanales > Paenibacillaceae > Cohnella > Cohnella cellulosilytica. The sequence continues at coordinate 55,614 of NZ_JBHMDN010000005.1, read as the reverse complement.
AGATAAACGGAAGTTAGTATTCTTGATCTATTCGGTCTGAGAAGTAGATAATACATAAAGGGATTAACCAGTAGAATAGCGTGACTTTGTTATATGATCTTTTCGTTGCTGAAGCCTCAAACGAGGTGAATCGTATCATAAGTAGGGCGAAATTTGATTGTATTTTTAAGTGTAAGCTACATAATTCGACAAAAAAACTTCTTTACCTATGGTATGGTCTACAATAAATACTTCGTTCGGAGGGGAATATATCTTGAAACTCAGTAGAGAGGTAAGAAGATTAGAAAATACGTGGGAGAGGGGAGATTTCCCTAAACACCTAGAATGGTTAGAGATAAAAGGAATCCGTGGGTGGAATGCTGAACGGATTGACTTTAAGTTTCCGATTGTTGCTATTGTTGGAGAAAATGGAGTCGGAAAGAGTACCATATTACAAAGCGCAGCCTCCATTTATAAGGATCCTAGAAAATCTGTAAACCAACAGCTTTATCCTTCTGATTTTTTCCCCGATACTGCATGGGAAGAAAACACTGATATTGATATTAAAGCTTCAATTAAAGAAGGTCCAAATAGTCAGGTGGCTTCTGTAAGAAAACCGGGTACAAGATGGAGAGGTCTTGATACAAGGAGAGAGCGCAAGGTCGAATACCTTGATCTTAGGAGGATTCAACCTATCTATGCGAGAATGGGATATTCAAGGCTTGCGAAGAAATCTGTAAGGGAAGCATCCTCACTTCCATTCACTGACGAGCAACGTGGACGATTTTCAAATATTGTTGGAAAGTCATATAGTAGTGTACGACAATCGCTTACGGACTTAGATGCAAACAGGAGTGTATCGGTAGTCTCGATTAATGGAGTGGAGTATTCTGGTTTTCACCAAGGTGCGGGCGAAGCGACGATTGCTGGTCTGATTTCTCAAGATATTCCGCCCTACAGTATCGTTCTTATCGATGAAGTTGAGACCTCTTTACATCCAAGGGCACAGAGAAGATTACTTCGCGATCTTGCGGATATTTCGCGGGAGAAAAAAGTCCAATTTATAATTACAACACACTCTCCGTATATCTTAGATGAACTTCCTGTAAGTGCACGGGTTTATGTTTTTAATGATAACGGATCAAAAAATGTTGTAAGTGGAATAAGTTCGGAATTTGCTTTGACGAATATGGATGAAACTAACTATCCGGAACTTGACTTATTTGTTGAGGACGATACTGCGAAGATTTTATTAGAAGAGATAATTGCAAAATACCAACTTGAGTATCTTTCAAGATGCTCAATTGTTTCTTTTGGTTCTGCATCTGTTGGAAAATCTTTGGGTTTGATGGTTTCTCAAAATCGCTTTCTACGTCCCACATTAGTTTTCTTAGATGCTGACCAAGACGAAGCAACAGGGTGCCTATTACTACCGGGAAATGACGCTCCTGAGAGACAGATATTTGATGATCTTGAACTAGCAGGTTGGCCGAATGTCGCAAATTTCGTGAATCGGTCTCACGCGCAGTTGGTTAACTTTTCATCACAAGCAACGACACTGCCCAACCACCATGACTGGGTCCCCTACGTAGCTGACAAGTTAATTGTCGGAGGAAATGAGTTATGGAGATCTATGGCTCGTTCGTGGGTAAATAATGTACTACAAGAACAAGTTGCAACAGAAATCATTCAAACATTAACTGAAAAACTAGAGGCAACTCATAATTAGTGAGGTCGTCCCGGCAGTGTTCCTTTTGCCGGGATATTTTATTTGGAAGTATTTCATATAAAATATTTGCTTCACTTAAACCCCATATTTACGCCATAGATCGGGATTTACAAAATATCAAATTTCGCTGTTAGAGTTACTGAGAACCATGTTACAAATAAAGAAATTTTTTCCAACAAGCACTCATTAACTCGTAGGGTCTTGCTGGTTGTTTAAGAGGCGCTCGCTTACTTGGGTTAGAAAGGTTGACCACCTAGCTTGAAAATCTTGATCGGTCGAATCGTATCCGGTAATGAACTTGGTGATATTGCTGAAATTGGGGCACTCCTCGCGCACCTAAGGGTCAAAGATTTGGTTGGCAAAACGATGCCTCCAGTTGTGTTTCTTCTGTTACTCACTATTTTAGCTATCGTGAATGCAGACGGACCAACGGTGTGATTGATTGTACTTCAGACCAACCGCAACAAGAGAAGAATAAGAGCCAAGAAACTGCGTCAGACGAGGGTATGGGGGCTGTAAGAGGTCGTAAGCAAACGACCTTTACAGCCCTTTTTGATGTTCACGATTAGCGGCCTTCAATCATCTGACTGTAATATATATTTTACTTTTTGTCGTGTTTATTATACAATGAGGAGGCGAAAGGAGTTCGGAGTGATTGAAAAACATCAAAATGAAAATAGCCCGAACGGAAGCCGACTTGTCGCAGGAACAATTGGCCGAGACCGTAGGTGTAACCAGGCAAACGATCAATTTGATCGAAACGGGCAACTACAATCCGAGTCTTAAACTGTGTATCGCTATATGCAAAGCGTTGAACAAGAATTTAAACGATTTATTTTGGGAGGAATGAAAGATGGATACGAGGAATGCCGCGAAGGAAGCGAAATTGATCATGAGAACCGCACTAATCGTCGGTGTTATTCTTCTAGCTGCGGGTACAGCGTTTAGTCTGGCGGGAATCAATCCCGTATCGAGCAACAAGGGACTGATTGCTCTTTCGCTCATCCCGTTAAGCGTTGCCCTTGTTTATTTCACGAGGTTTTCCAAAACAATAAACTCCAGTGAAACGATTAAAAGCAGAGTAATACAAGAAACGGACGAACGGTTGGTTGCGTCAAGAAACGAGAAGGATGCCCAATCGTTTAAGATCGTTCAAGTTGCGTTATTTTTAGGCTATATGGGATATACGATATTTGTTCCGGAAGATGTGTTCCAGTCTGTCGGATGGTGGATTTTGATGAGCTTGTTAATGATTTCGTTCCTAACGCGCGCAGTGCTGGCCAAACGATCTTGCGTAAGCGTTGAAAGGTAATCGCACTATTGCATACGGGTATGAGGGCTGTGACAGATTGCCAGAGGGCAGGCTGTTGCGGCCCTCTTTGGGCTAAACAGCTTGCAAACAAGACGGTTACTGAAAACTGTCCGTGCGGTCTTTCGATTTCTTGCTGTCTCATTCCCAAACCGCATAGTCGTCTGCCGGCTTGTGGTATAGTAGGTGCACATTGACCCCACTGAAGGAGTTGTAAGCCAGAAAATGCATGTCGAAATCGAACCTAAAATCTTGTACTTTGGCACTTCGGTCGTGCTTATCAGTACTATGAACGAGGATGGCACCCCGAATTTGGCTCCGATGTCTTCGGCCTGGTGGCTGAATCGTTCTTGCATGCTCGGGCTAAGCAGCAAATCGCAGACCGTCTTGAACCTGATCAGAGAGGGCGAATGCGTGCTGAACTTGCCGTCCGTCGACTTGATTCCTGCGATCGAAAGTCTCACTTTATTGACCGGCCGCAATCCGGTCCCGGAATCCAAGGCAGCCAGGGGCTATCGATTCCAACCGGATAAGTTCGGCATCTCCCAATTGACCCCGCTGCCGTCGCGGGATGTCAGGGCTCCTCGCGTGCAGCAATGTCCGGTTCACTTAGAGGCAAAGCTCGTAAAGGTACACCCATTCGAAGAGCCGAGCTCCTTAGTCGCGTTGGAGGTCCATATTGAGAAAATTCACGTGGAGCAGGCTTTAACGATGGGGGATCATCCTAATTATATTGATCCGTCCAAATGGAATCCGATGATCATGAATTTCTGTGAATATTTTGGTTTAAGCGATCAGCTTTCCGAGTCGCGATTGGCTCCGGTATTTGGACCGGTGTGAACACTCGGCCTATACAATTAGCTTGGAGGGGTTCACCTTCTAAGTCAAAAAAAGGACAAAACCAATCTTCGGCCGGAAAGTAAAGATGATTTTATAGCTGGAGCGATTAGATGTCTTACAGCGAAGAAGAAATATTTACGGGGATTGTGACGGCTGTATCAAATCACTTGTTTATACGTTGTCGCATATGTTAAAATCGCAATAGAAAGACCGAGTGCTGAGAACACTCGGCCTATACAATTGGCTTGGATGGGTTCCCCTTCTAAGTTAAAAAAGGACAAAAGCCCACCTTTGGCCGTGAACCTTAGGGTGGGTTTTTACTTTCTCTTGTAGTTATTCGCGATGTACGTTAAAAGAGCAATAACAAAAGTTGAAAAAGCAATCATGATGAGGATTGCATCTTTTATTTCCATGGCTTCACCCCCTTTCGAAGGGAAACCATGCCCACCCAAGATTCAATTGTACAACCTTATCTTAACGTTAATTCAATAGGCGATCAAGTGTTCCTGTTGGCATGCTTGCGCAGCGATATTCCGCACCCTACTTATTAGCGTTGTAGCTATTTGAGCAGGGGCTCCGCGTCCAACGTAGTACCGGAGACAGCGACGAAACAAGTCTTTACAATTCCGCTTTTCCGAATATAATATAGTTAGAATTCTAATTATCGGGGTGAGCTGCGATTAAAGCGCAAGAGCACGAAGAGCACGAGAATTGGCAGTGGGATAAGGGGCCGATAGGTCGATTGGTGAAAACGGGCTATATTTCGCTTCGCAGAGAGGTGGAGGAGCTCTTGAGACCGCTGGGGTTAACCCATACTCAGTGGAGCGCGCTGGGCGTTATCCGTCATTTTCCGGGGATCTCGCCATCTCAATTGGAGCCGATTCTGATGATTGAACGGCCAAGCGTCACCAGCCTGCTAAACGGGCTGACGAGCAAGGGATGGGTCATCCGCAAGGATCATCCGAAAGACGGGCGTTACAAACTCGTTTATTTAACGGACGCAGGCATGAAGCTGGCCGAAGAGACACAGCACTTCACTTCCGTTGTAGAAGAGCGGATTAAAGAGGGAATGACGGCGGACGAATTCGAATCTTTAAAAACGCTCCTTGTCAAAATGGTCGGGTTGCTCGCAAAGGAGTAACAAATTTTTTTATTCATATAGTTAGAATTCTAACTATATATCTTCGTCAGGAGGAGATCTATTTTGAAAAAATGGATGCGCATTACGGGATGGAGCGTTGTAGGTCTGACTTCGTTATTTTTTGTTCAGAGCGGAATTCAGAAGCTGGCGGGTACGGAACAGATGGTCGATATGTTTCTCAAGTTGGGTTATCCCGACTGGAGTCGAGTCGTAGTTGGACTGGTTGAAATCGCAGGCGCCATTCTGTTGGCTTTGCCGCGCTTGACGCTATACGCAGCGGCAGCGCTTGGAATCCTAATGATCGGAGCAGTTGCTTCCGAAATGCTGGCCGGTCAGAGTTATGGAGCCTTGCTCGCCGGTCAGTGGTTGATCTTATTGGCTCTGATTGCAGGGGCGCGGCTGAGGTTCGTTTTATATTCGAAATCAAGGAGTGGCGCTAGCCAGGGTTGATCCATTCTGGGGAATTTTGACGGAAGGATGTGGTCGGTTGGGTTTTCGTCGCGCGGCATAAGGGAGAACCCTAAAAAAGTCATGGATACATGTTAGTCTATAAAAAAAATCAACATAAGTCTATTTCTTTTTATGAGCAAGTTATATGTTATATAAGCGACCGCGGCGCAAAACGATCCATGAAGGGAGAAGTCCTGCATGATTACGCTCAGGAAAATCACTCTGGAAAACCGACGCTCTATAATTAATTTGGAGGTTTCCGAGGATCAGCGCCGTTTTGTTGCGTCCAATTTGTCAAGCGTGGCTTCGTGTTATGTCCTGGCCACCAACGGGGGACATCCGTTTCCGTTTGCTATTTATGCGGATGAGCTGCCGGTCGGTTTTGTTATGTTGACTTACGGCATCACCGGATACGATGAACCGTCACTGGCGGTTAACAACTACTGCATGATGCGGCTGATGTTGGATAAGCAATACCAGAACCGGGGCTACGGCCGGAAAGCCATGCATAAGATTCTGGAATTTGTCCACACCTTCCCCGCGGGGCCAGCGAATTATTGCTGGATTCCTTATAAACCCGATAACTTTGCTGCCAAGAAGCTTTATGAGAGCTTCGGCTTCCGAGACAACGGCGAAATCTTCAATGACGAGTCTATAACCGTGTTGAGGCTCTGAGCGAGTGGGAGAAAAGGTGAGCGCAGAGAGAGCGAATACGAGACTGGATAGCGTTCGGTCCATTGTTCAAGATATGATCATGTCCATTCCCAGCGAGATCCGGAAACAAGAGTCATGCGTTCAACTGCACGGAGTGTCTGCCTTCGCTGCAATGCTTGCGACGAAACGCCAGCTGGATCGGGAACTTGCGGCCATTGCGGGGATGCTTCACAACTATTACTTTTATAAAACCGGCATTCCTGATTTTCCCGGCCCCAACAGTTCCGAGGCCGTGAGGCCGCTGTTAAGGGATATGAATATTTTGTCCAAAGAAGAGCAGACGACCCTCCTGCGGGCGATCTTCCATCAGGGAGATAGAAGCAGCATTCACGGTCCATGTGAGGAACTCGTCAAGGATGCCTGCTTATTGCATTTTTATTTTCAGAATTCGGCAAGCAGTGCTGCTCCGCAGGATGTCGCCAGACTTAGAAATGTGCTTCATGAATTGGCGATTCCCATGGATATGCCGGGGGAAAAATATAGCTCTGGTGACGTCGAGAATCGTCCAGACACGGATAGACGCAGTAAGCTGGCTGATATGGCGGAAACGTTGGCGGGACTGAACATAGCCGGGGTGCCGGGGGATCAACGCTATCGGGAAATCTGCAAGCATTGGCCTGACGCAGCCGTATATAAAGAATTACAAAACAGCTGGTGTGCCGCTTTTGTATATCATTGTTGTTGGCGGGCCGGATTTCAGCTGCCGATTCGATACCCGAACGGGATATACAGGTTAGCTGGCGTAGGCGCCTGGTTAGAGTGGGCTCAACTGCCCGAAACGGGTTTTCTTTATTATGATGGACACGATGGGTTTGCTCCACAGCGCGGGGATATCGTGATTTATGAGAAGCTGCTGTCGAATGACCCGCATGACCATATCGGCATTGTTTTAGCTTGCGATGACCAAGAAATAACAGTCGCTGAGGGCAACAGAGATAACCGGAATGATTCAGGCGTTGTTCATAGAGAACGAGGATGCTGCATCCTTGGTTATATCCGAATCGACAACAATTACGCATTTGGTTTTAGCGGCGAGTACAATCCAATTTTATGAGGAAATAGCTGAAGGACAACGGAAAGAAGATTAGCCGCATCTGAACGACCAATAAGCCGCCAGACAGCCCAAGGGCTATGGCGGTTTTTTGGCATGTCCGAGCAAACCGATCTCCCAATCATTATTTTGTTGCATTTTTACGCCACTCATCTTATACTATCAACGTGATAATGATAATCATTATCAAACATAACGGAGATTTAGGGAAGAGCGTGAAATGTTGAGTAAAGACGACCTGGACAACCTCGGCACGGGCAAGCGTTATTATCTGTTTATTTTCCTGCTAATCGGTCTGATTTTGTTATCTGTCGTGTATTCGGTGTCTATCGGACAAGTGAGCATTCCCTTTGCGCAATCCAAGGAGATCGTACTGCACGCTTTGACCAATGGTACGCTGGGGTCGCTCGAGAAAGTTCAGAACGACTCCTTTATAAACATTATTTTGCAAGTAAGGATGCCCCGGGTGATCTATGCGCTGTTGATCGGCATCGGACTTTCGCTGTGCGGGACGGTTATGCAGGCAGTGGTGCAAAACCCGCTCGCGGACCCTTACATTCTCGGGATTTCTTCCGGCGCATCGCTGGGCGCAACCTTTGCCATATTGGTGGGATTCGGCAGCGGTGCATATTTGGTGCAGATGGGCGTCGCTTTTGGCGCTTTTGCCGGAGCTATGCTAACCTCGATCGCCGTCCTGCTTTTATCCAGCATCGGGGGCAAGGCAACGTCCGTGAAGCTTGTTTTATCCGGCGTTGTCATCGGCGCGTTATGCGGATCGTTCTCCAGCCTGGTCATTTATTTCGCCAACAACGCGGAAGGCATCAAGACGGTTACTTTCTGGTCGATGGGCAGTCTGGCATCTTCAAGCTGGGATAGGACGCCGATTATGGCGGTTGTCGTGTTGCTTGGAGCGGCGCTGTTTCTATTTCAACATCGGATCTTGAATACGATGCTGCTGGGCGACGAATCGGCAGTTACGCTGGGCATTAACTTAAGCGCGTATCGCAAATTCTACATGATGGTTGTTGCGCTCGTTACCGGAACGATGGTTGCTTATTCCGGAATGATCGGATTTGTCGGCTTGGTGGTCCCGCACATTACGAGGGGGATTTTCGGCACCGATCATAAGAGATTGATGCCGGGGACGCTGCTGCTGGGAGCGCTGTTCATGATCTGGGCGGACATTCTGTCCCGAACGATCATTCACAACGTCGAACTGCCGATCGGAATCATTACCTCGGTTATCGGATCTCCTTTGTTTATCTATATGATTGTCAAGAGAGGTTACAATTTTGGGGGGTAGAAAATGGAGCTGACTGCCAAGGGAATGGGAGTGCGGATCGGCAAAAAGGAAATTGTGAAAGATGTGTCGGTCTACGTGAAAAAGAAGCAGTTTGTCGGGTTGATTGGCCCGAATGGCTGCGGGAAATCAACTTTGCTCAAAAGCATTTACAAAAGTCTGCCCCCGCAGAGAGGAGCCGTATTTCTAGATGACATAGACGTGCTGAAAAGCCCGGAAAAAAAGGTTTCGCAAAACCTGGGCGTGGTCGGGCAGTTTAATGAAATCAGCTTTAATTTGACCGTGCAGCAAATGGTGATGCTGGGAAGAACACCGCACAAGAAACTGCTGGAGTCCGATAATCAAGAGGATTTTGCCATTGTGGAGGAAGCCTTGACGAGAACCCATTTGCTTGAATACAAGCATCGCGGCTATTTATCGTTATCCGGCGGGGAGAAACAAAGGGTTATTCTGGCCAGAACTATTGCGCAGCAGCCGAAATTCATGATTTTGGACGAACCGACCAACCATCTGGATATCCGTTACCAGATTGAGATTTTATCGATCGTCAAGCAGTTGAACATCGGCGTCCTGGCCGCGCTCCATGATTTGGAGATGGCGGCCCAATACTGCGACTACGTGTACGCGATGAAAGACGGGGAAGTTTACGCGCACGGGACGCCCGAAGAAGTGTTGACCTCGGCTACCATTGAAATCCTATATCAAATAAAATGCCAAACCTACACCAATCCGGTTACGAAGGGAATTGGTTTTGCTTATGGCCTATAAGGAGAACAGGATGAAAAAGACTTTATTATTCGGTACGGCTTTGTCTGTTGCGCTGCTCTTAACCGGTTGTGGAAGCTCGGAACCCCAGACCTCGGAGCAATCCGAGACGCAAGCGCACTATCCGCTGACGATTCAAAACTATTCCCGAACAGAGGAAGGCGCGAACTGGGAGAAGAAGGATCAAGTATTCGATCGCGCGCCCGAAAGAATTATGGCCAATACGCGCCCGGCGGCGGAACTCTTGCTGCATCTGGGCCTCGGCGACAAGATCGTTGGTGTGGGAGCCAACTTCGGCGTGCCTGACCCGACGGTAGCGGAACAATATGCGAAATTGAACATCCTGAGCGATGAATATGTCGGAAAAGAAGTCACCTTGGGCACAAATCCGGATTTGGTCTTTGGCCGAAGCGGGTTATTCGCGGATGCGGAATGGGGAGTAGGGACGGTAGATGCGCTCAATGGCATGAAAATCAAAACGTACGTGCTGGAGTCCTCGATTACAGGCGGAACCTATGATTCGATTTATCAAGATATCGAAAATATCGGGAAAATATTTGACGTTAAAGAGCAGGCGGACCGCTTCAGCAAAGAACTGAAGGACAAGCAAGCTTCTATTTCTTCCAAATTGGAAAGTATCAAAGATCATAAAACGTTCGCCTACTTGCACACTAACGATCCGCAAGAGCTGTATGTATACCCGGCCAGCGACGAATCCTTTTTCAACGACGCTTTCGGCATGATCAAGCTGGATAATGTATTCGCGGAAGAAAAAGGGGAGGTCAGCGTCGAAACGCTGATTGCGCAAGATCCGGATATCCTCATCCTGCCTAAGTGGGACGATACGGATCTCGACAAAGTGAGAGAAGAAATCTATGTCAATCCGAAGCTGTCCAGTATGAAAGCCATTAAGAATAAGCAAATTTTTGTTGTAGATTATAACTATTTGTTCGGATACAGCTACAATACGATCGATGGAATGGAGCAATTGGCCAAGGAAATCTACCCCGCGTTGTTTGAATAAATGAAAAGGCTCGTGTCGGTTCGTAATCGACACGAGCCTTTTAACGGGTTCAGCAGACAGCCGTAAGCATTTTCCGCACTCCGCGGAGCTCCATTCTTTCCCGCAACCGGAGATCTACGGATTCAATTTGACGACGACCCGGGTAACGTTAGCCCCTCCCATGCCTCCCTCGAAGCGAATGACGTTGCTCGTGCCCGGATTCAAGCCGATCAGGCGGCTGGCGCTGCCGGTGTAGGTACTCCAGCCTCCCGTGCCGGGCAGCGTAAGGGAATATCCGTTGCCGGTCGGGTCCCCGCTCGAGTGTACCTGGAACGTCGACTGGTTGTCCGCGGAACCGTAGACGACGGTCAGGAGCGCTTGGCCGCCCGTGCCGCCGTCAATGCCGGTCAACTGGAAATAGGAGCCCGGAATATGCATATTTTCAATGCTGGCGCCCGAGCGGGTCGCTCCGCCTCCGAAGGTTACGTTGCCGCCGGTTACCGGATACTCCGTTTCTTGACCGGCCGCCGGAACCAGCGATACGATGACGCGGGAGACATTGGCTCCTCCCATGCCGCCGCTCAGCTTAATGACGTTGTTCGCGCCCGGATTCAAGTCGACGAGCCGATTGGCGCGGCCGGTATAATTGCCCCAGCCTCCTGTTCCCGGCAGCGCCAGGAAATAGCCGTCTCCGGCCGTATCGCCGCTGGCGTCCACCTTGAAGGCCGTTCCGTTGTCGGCGGAGGCGTAAAGCACGGTCAGCAGCGCCTTGCCGCCCGCGCCGCCGTCAATGCCGGACAGCTGGATGTACGAGCCCTGGTTGTGCATGTTTTCGACGTTGCCGCCCGAACGGGTCGCCCCGCCTCCGATGGCAACGTTGCCGGCGTCCATGGCATATTCCGTCTTCAGGGTGTATTGATCGAAGTTCTCGTTGACCAGATCGTAATATTTCACCTCGGTCGCGTACGAGCGCGGTCCGATAGCCGCAACTCCGTCCGGCGTCTGGACGACCTTCTGGATAGTCCCGTCCGGGTTAAAGTTCACCTCGGCGACATTGACGGAGCGCAGCGTGCCGTTGGAGGAGACTTTGGCGTCATGGTAGAACAGGTACCAGTGGCCTTTGTACTGCACGATCGATCCGTGCGTCGTCTCGCTATGGCTTACCGGGTCCAGTAGAACGCCGCGATTGGTCCAAGGCCCGAGCGGATGGCTGCTGGTCGCGTAACGCATCCGATTGGCTCCCGGATTGCCGTCGGCGTACATCAGGTAATACAGGCTCCCCCGTTTAAACACCCACGCAGCCTCATGGAAGTCCTCCAGCTCGGTGAACTGCAAGAGCGGACCGTCGATCGACATCATGTCGGCGCCCAGTTTGGCGCCGTAGCTGACGGCTCCGCCTCCGGCGTAGAGATAGTACGATCCGTCGTCGTCGCGGAAGACGCTCGGGTCGATCAGGTTGCTGCCGGGAAGTCCCTGGATATAACCTTGGACGGTGAAATCCGCGGCGGGCTTGTCGCTCGTCGCGACGCCGATCTTCCACGTATTGTTCCAATTCGTACCGCTGGGATGCGGAAAATAGAAATAGTAGGTTCCGTCCTTGTAAGCCGCGTCGGGCGCCCACATAAAGCCGCCTTCCGGCCGTCCCCAGGGGACGTCGTCGGCGCGCAGAATCTCGCCCTCGTCCACCCAGTCCACCATATTGTCCGAAGAAAAGACGTGGTACTTATCCATCAAATCGCTGCCGCGCGAAGGGAAGATGTCGTGCGACGGGTACACGTAAATCCGTCCGTCGCTCCACACGTGCGCGGAAGGGTCGGCCGTAAACATGCTCGTAAATATCGGATTGCCTGACATGGCGGGCTCCTCCGCCGAAGACGGGGAAATAAGACAGAAGAAAAAGGACAGGACCATCGTCCCCGACAGCAGCACATTCCAAGGCTTTTTTCTCATCAATTTGCCTCCTCGCTATTGAATTTCCGCCGAATCCTTGCGTGCTTCCGCACCTGGTCCAAGTCCGCGGCACGGACGATCGTCCCTCGCCTCCTCTCCCGCCATCTTCATGGATAATAATGTAAATTTGGGAATCACCCCTAGCATACTCCAAGCTCGCGCGTTTCGTAGTGAGGCATTATTAAACTTTCCATTGTCGTTCTTGGCTTCCTTGCTCCGTGGAATCGAAACGTTCGAATTAACAGATATTTTTCAAATATAAAAGTAAAAAAATCAATTTTTTGGCGCTGCGGAAGAGGGTAAGATGAAGGCGCGTCCATGAAAATGAGAGAAAGGGAGGTGCGGCGGCAGCGGCTTTTGAAAGACTGCGGGTCGAATGAGGCAAGGCAGCGAAACCATCATCGATAAGGAGGAAAAGGTAATGAATCACGCGCGCAATACCCGGCCCGGCCGTTGGCTGTCTTTGACGCTTACCTGCGGCATGCTGCTCTCCTGCTTCTTCGCGGGCACGGCGGGGGCCAGTCCGACTTCGCATTCGTTCAACACGGGAACGGGCACGTTAAACGTCGATTACGCATCCTACCTTTCCAAGCACGATCTCGTGTTCAACGCGCCGATCAGCCAGCCCAAGAGCGGCGTTCCGGCAGGCAACGGCCGCGTCGGCGCGCAAGTGTGGAACACGGCCGGCGGACTGACGATGCAGCTTCAAGGCGTGGACGCTTCGCAGCACGGCTGGGCGTCGCAAGGGCTCGTCAATCTCTACAGCAGCCCGGGCTTCGACTCGAATTATTCGAGCTACCAGCAGCGTCTCTCGCTGTACGACGGACTGGTCACGACGAAGTACGACAACAACCGGACGATTACAATCATGGGATCCCCCAATTCCGAAGTGATGGGCATCCACGTCGAGGATAGCCGAACGGGCTTGTCCGGCGTCTCCCTCGATCTTAGTCTGTGGGACGTCAGCTCGCTGAACAATGGCGGCGACGTGCCGGACCTCAACACGTGGCGCACGGTGTCCGTCTTCGCGGAGCCGACCGTCGCCGGCTTCAGCCGCGGGCAGACGGACCCGAACAAGTTCGGCTACACGATGGCCGCTACCGTCGAAGGCGCAAGCTTCACGACGCAGAACGTCGGCGGCAACAAAGTGCGGCTGAACATCTCGCCGGCCTCCAGCTACACGATCTGGATCGCCGTTGCCAGCCGTCTGAACGCGCCGGGCAACGACTCCGTCGCGCAAGCCAAGAGCTTGCTGACGAACGTGAAGAACACCGGCTACGCGGCGACGCTGAACAATTTCAAGAACTGGTGGCACGATTTCTGGAACAAGTCGTTCGTCCAATATTCGAACGCGTCCGGCGACGCCGACTATTTGGAAAGCTTCTATTATTTAAGCACATATTTGATTGCCGCCGGTGGTTACGGCAATTATCCGAACCACTTCATCAACGGCGTATTCAGCGGCGTCAACGACACCGACGCGGGCAAGTGGAGCCATGCGTACTGGTATTGGAACCAGCGCGACGTCTACCATTCGTTCCTCGCCTCGAACCACGCGGATATGGTCCGTATTTTCAACAACCTGTACAGCCGCAACTTCAATGCGCTGAAATCGTATACGATGACCCGCTACGGCATCGACGGCATCTGGGTGCCGGAGACGATGGGCTGGGACGGCAACGCGCGCCATACGATTAACAGCGACTATACGCAGGATACGCTGTCCACCGCGGCGGAGGCGGCGCTGAACATGTACGCGCAGTACAAGTACACGAACGACTCGTCGTATTTGTCGAACACCGCGTATCCGTTCATGAAGGAAGCCGCCAAATTTTATGCGGCGAAGCTGAGCTACAACAGCGGAACCGGCAAATATTATATGGCTTCGTCCAACGCGCACGAGCAGCATTGGGACGTCCAGAACGCGATCACCGATCTGGCCGCCGTCCGGGCGCTGTTCCCGGCCGCGATCCAGGTCAGCCAGCAGCTCGGCGTCGACAGCGCGCTTCGTTCGCAATGGCAGAACGTGCTGAACAACCTCGTCGCGTACCCGGTCGATCCGAACAACCCGTCGAGGTACTATCCTCATTCGCCGCCGCTCTCGCAGAACCGCAACAACGAGAACGTTATCCTCGAGCTGGCTTGGCCGTACGGAGTCAGCGGCATCGGCGCGCCGGATCAGCAGATGCTTATCAACAACTATAATAATCGGCCGTATCCTTACGGCGGCAACAACGTATGGGACCCGGCCCCGATCCAGGCGGCCAGGCTGGGGCTCGGAGACGAGGCCTACCTGGGCATGCGGATGATGATTCAGCGATACCAAGACTATCCGAACGGCCGCACGACGAATACGAACGGCGAATTCGAGTATATCGGCGTCCATCTCCTGGCGATGAACGAATCGCTGCTGCAGAGCTACAACGACAAGATCCGCGTATTCCCTGCGCTGCCCTCCGATTCGAGCATGAACGCGAAGTTTACGCTGCTGGCCAGCGGCGGCTTCCTCGTCAGCTCGGAGAGGGAGGCGAACGAGACCAAGTACGTCGGGATCAAGAGCCTGTACGGCAACTCGGCGACGGTCGTCAACCCGTGGGGAACGCAGCAGGCTCAGGTCAGAAGACTGTCCGACAACGCCATCGTGGCGACGAGCTCGAGCGGCGAGTTCAGCTTCGCGACAACGGCCAACGCCGTCTACGTCGTCGAGCGGACGTCGAAGCCGCTCGGCAGCTACTCTTATTCGCAGTTGAACGGCACGGCGAATCAGGGAGCGAAGGCGATTACGGTCAACGGCGTGAAGCGTACGCTGGGCAGCTCCGCTCCGTATTCCGGCCCGATGCCGACCTTCTACGCGAACAGCAACTACGGAGGCACGATGGTGTCGCTTCCTCCGGGCGATTACAACATCGCGCAGATGCAGGCGGCAGGCATCGCCAACGACAGCATCTCGTCGATCCGGGTGCCGGCGGGCATCACCGTGATCGCCTATGGCGACGGAGCGTTCGACGGTCCGTCGTGGACGTTTACGTCCGACAATCCGAACCTGGCGAACACCGGCAACGACAACGCGATCTCGTCGATCAAGGTCATTGTCACGGGCGCCTCCGGAGTCACCTTCTATCCGGATGCCAACTATGGAGGCATAGGCGTAACGCTCGGCGTCGGCGACTACGCGATTGCGCAGATGCAGGCAGCGGGCATCGCCAACGACAGCATCTCGTCGATCCGGGTGCCTTCCGGCTATACCGTCGTCGCATACGGCGACGGGGCGTTCGACGGTCCGTCGTGGACGTTCACGTCCGACAATCCGAATCTGGCGAACACCGGCAACGACAACACAATTTCCTCGTTTAAGATAACGTTGGGAGGAGGCGGAGGAGGAGGAGGGGGCTCCAATGCCCCGGTCGGTCAGACGATCGCGTTCAAGGCGGTCGTTAACGGCCAATTCGTGACCGCGGAGAACGCCGGAGCGGGCGCGCTTATCGCCAATCGCGCCACGGCGGGCTCCTGGGAGCAATTCGCCGTCGTCGATGCCGGAGGCGGCGCGGTCGCGCTTCGGGCGACGATCAATAACAGATACGTCACCGCTTCGTCTTCGGCGAGCCTGATCGCCGATGCGACCGCGATCGGCAGCGCGCAGAAGTTTAATTGGATCGCCAACTCCGACGGCACGTTCTCGCTGCAAGCCGTCGTGAACGGCCAGTACGTCTGCGCGGACAACGCGGGCGTCGACGCGCTGATCGCGAACCGTGCCGCTATCGGTCCTTGGGAGAAATTCTCGTACTGATTCTGCGGCGCAGACGCTTGCAAGACGGCTCGACAAGGGGCTGTCCCATAAGTCATTAGCGGGCAACAACATGGAATGATCAATTTATAAACATGGGGATATATCTCCTGCAGGGCGAAGCGCCTTATGCGGAAGGAGATATATCCCCATGCCATTCTTCGAATGGGACAACCCGTCGTTTCGTGCTTCCTGCGGATAGGGCAAGGGGCGGCGAAATAGAGTCCGGAAGACGAGCCGGTATGGTAAAATCAGGATGAAAGGTGGAGGGATGATAGATTTCTTCCGTTTGCGGTGTCTTAAGGAGTGGGGACCCATACAGGCTCAGAGGAGCGTGCGACAGTCGGTGATCGGGCTGGAGAGAGAGGACGAAGAACAGGCGGAGAGATTTCCGAGAGCTACGGACCGCGAGCTTATCGAGCAGGCGCGAGGAGGAAGCAGAGAAGCGTTCGGGGAGCTGGTTCGTCAGTATCGGGCAGAGGCGCTGGGTGTTGCGAACCGGATGGTGCGCGACCCGCATATGGCGGAGGACGTCGTGCAGGACGCGCTTATCCGCGCCTTCATCCATCTCGGCAGCTTGATGGACGGAGGCAAGTTCGGGCCATGGCTTCGCCGAATCGTCCGGAATCAGGCTCTGCTGAAGCTGCGGCGCGGCGGTCCTTATGCGAAGGAGCAGCCGTTCTCCGGGCTCGCGGGAGGAGCGGGCGGCGCGGACGACTATTCGGATTCCGGCGGCGACGGAGCTTCGACGGATTGGACGAACATCGACCGTCTGCTCTTCCGTCTGCAGACGGCGGCGGCGCAAGAAGCGCAAAGCCTCGGCGATCCTTCCGCGAGCTACTTGCGGTACGAAATGCTGGGAGGCTTGCGCGAGCTGCTGCACATTCTGACGAAGCGCGAGCGGGCCATCTTCGAAGCGCATTTTTCGGCGAGCTTCCGCCCGCCGAGATCGCCAAGCTGTTCGACACCTCGACGGCCAACATCTATAACAGCCTTTCCCGCTCACGGGCCAAAGTCCGGAAGGAGCGCATCCGCGTCTCCATCGGACTGTACGTTCGCAAGCGCGAGGAACAGGGATTGCCGCGCCGCAGAGTGCTGGCTCCTCCGCCTTGACCGGGCGCCCCAAACCTATCCCGCAGGAGGAAACCAAGATGACGATCGAGCGCAAGACGAACTGGAACGAGACGTGGACATCGGCCGCCCACGCGATATACGGCGCGGTCGGCTATACCGAGAAGAAGCATCTGTCCCTGGTGGACGTCATGGGGTTGACGGGACACCTTTCCGGATGAACATCGAGCCCAAGCAGATTCATATTGCCGGGCCGACCTCTTTTCCCGGAGGGTATATTTTCCGCCGCAACCTGTGCAATTTGGGCTTTATCAGCAACTTGGGGACGCGGCCGCTCCGCCGACTCCAGAGCAGGTGGAGGGAACGCTGGCGCTTATTCACGAGACTCTCGACAAGGGCGTTCCCGCGATCGCGTTCGACCTGTTCATTCCGGAATTCGGGCTTATCTACGGATACGACGACGACAAACAGCTGTTCCATGCCAAGGATTTGTCGCAGGACGGGACGATCTCCTATGCCAAATTTGCGGACCCAAAGATCGGCGTGCTGTTCGTGATTACGATCAGCGAGAGTCTGCCGCATTCCAAGTACGAGATGCTGCGAATGGCGCTCGATATGATCGTCGATCATGCGAGAGGGCGGGAGTGGAACGCCAGATTCAAAGGGCGCTACAGCATGGGGCTGGCCGGCTACGAGGCGTGGATTAAAGCGATGGAGAAGCGGGAAGCGGACGAACTGGGCAATGCGTACAACGTCGAAGTAGTCGCCGACGCGCGCGAATTCGCGGCGCAATTCCTGCGCGAGCTGGTCGTCAAATGGAACGGCACCGGTTCCGTGGAGCGTCGGGTTCGGGAATTCGCGGCGGAAGCCGCGGAGCATTACGAGGCGGTCGCCGCCGCATTCGCCGAGCTGCGCGCGATGTTCCCGTTTCCCCAGGGCGGCACTCCCAAGGAGGAGGCGACGGCCGAGCAAGCGATTCATTGACTGAAGCTGGCCCAAGAGGCGGAGACGAAGGGAGTGGCCGTGCTTGAGCGGTTCCTGGATTTCATGAAAGCGTACCATTCCGACAAGTGGGTGCACTAGGTTGATCCGGGCCAACAGACCCCCCAACATTGTAAAAGGGGCAAACCCTGTGCTACAATAGCTTCAATTCAAGGAACGGAGGGTTGTCCTTCTATGGGTGTTATTGATTATGTCAGATTGCGTTTTGTCGCTTTGTGCCACTAACTAAATAGTGAACAAAGGCTCTGCCTGCGTGCGGAGCAAAACGGAATCGGACTGCCCATTTTAGGATATCCTGCCGCGTAGGCGGATCATTGGGGACAGCGCGTCTGTCTCTTTTTTGCGTTCCCGTTAAGGGGACGTTTATCCGTCCTTGCCATTGAAATCCGCTCAACTGTCGTCCTTGGCGCTTCAAGGATCATGGTTTATTCGAATGCGCGCAATCGCTCTTTCCCCGGTATCGTTGTTCCGCCGCAGGCATACGCCTGCGGTTTTTTGTTATTCGACGACCAGGGAGGAACCTATTCATGCGCAGACACAATAAGAAACACCGGACGATAAGAAAATGTAAATCGGGGCCCAACTTTACGGGTCAGCATCTGCTGCACAATCCGCGAACGATCCGACGGCTGATAGAGGCGGCGAGCCTTGGACCGACCGATACCGTTCTGGAGATCGGAGCGGGCAAGGGAGTCCTCACCTTCCCGGCTGCCGAAAAAGCCGGCAAAGTGTTGGCGGTGGAAATAGACGCGGATTTCGCCGATATCCTGCGCGCCAAAGCGGCGGCATATCCCCGCATCACGGTTATCCAAGATGACATCAGAGAAGTGCGGCTGCCCGCGGGGCCGTTCTGCGTAGTGGCGAACCTTCCGTTTGCCATCACGACGGCTATCCTGGAAAAGCTGCTGGGCACCGAGGGGAAGACCTTTCAAAGAGGGGTCTTCATTTTGGAGCAGGGAGCGGCTCGAAGGTTCACGCAGCACCAGACGTTGGATCCGCGGCTGTTGAAGTGGAGGATGATCTTCGATTTCGAAATGAGAGCGACGGTGCCCCGTACGCACTTTGCCCCGCCTCCGCGCGTCGATGCGGCGATTGTGCGAATTGTCCGCAGACGTTGTCCGCGGATCCCGGCTAAAGAGGGGAAAAGATTCATCGCATTCGCAGCCTATGCGTTAAGCGAGCCAAAGCGGATGGCGGCGGATGCGTTTAAGGGGATTTTTACTTCGGTTCAGTTAGGTACGGCGTTCAAGAACGCCAAGGTCATGCGCGAGCAGGCGGTCGCCTCGTTATCGCTGGATCAGTGGGCGGCGCTCTTTCATGCGATGCTTCGATACGCCCCGCCTTATCGTTGGCCGAACGGTTAGCCCCTCCGTCGTTCACGGGCCGGGCCCGGACGCGACCGCGTCGCGAACAATTGCTTTTCCTTGCCCGCCGGAACGGGTATAGTTGTTTTATCGCGAGTGAGCAGGACGCAAAACGCAATGGAGGCTGGCATAGATGGCATTGGAGATTGAGAGAAAGTTTCTGTTGGCGGAGTTTCCCGATTCGTTGGTGCGGGAGGGAGCGATTGTTTCGGTCAAGGAACAGCGGATCGAGCAAACCTATTTGGCGATTGACGACACTCAGGAGCTGAGGGTCCGGAAGATCAAGGATCTGGCCTCCGGCGAGCTGGAGTTCACCCATACGTTCAAGAACGGCAACGGCCTCGTGCGCGAGGAGATCGAATATTCGATCTCCGAAAGCTTGTACGAGCAGCTCATGAAAGCTTCCGGAGCGATTCCGTTGACGAAGGTAAGGACGACGGCCGAATGGGGAGGAATGACCGTCGAGATCGATACGTACGACCAGCTCGAGCTCAGAGTGCTGGAGATCGAGTTCGATTCGGAAGAAGCGGCGACGCGGTTCCAGGCGCCGGACTGGTTCGGTCCCGACATCAGCTCGACGAAGCAGTACAGCAACAAGACGGTGTGGAAAAAGCTGCAGGAGAGAGCGGACTAGGGGAAAAAGGGACGCAGGAGTCGAATACACCGCCCGCGCTGAGAAGGCGGAGTGGCGGTGTATTCGACGTTTCCGAGCCTTTACAAGCCATAACCGGCGGCGATCGTCTCCAGATACCGCTCGATCGGCACCGATTGCCGGAAGGCGATCAGCTCCTCGGTGCTCTTGCCGACGGGGGTGCGGAATTGCTTGCTCTCTCCCGTCGCCAGCCTGGTGATCGCATCGACGATGTTTTGCGGGTCGTCGGCGGGCTCCTTGGCCGAGAGCTCGAACCTCTGCTTCACTTTTGCCGTAACGTCATCGTAAGCCTTGATTTCCTCGCTGGCGCTCCAGACGGTGTTTTTCAAGAAGTTGTTGCCCGCGGAGCCTCCTTGCTCGATCAATCTCAGCTCGATGTTTAACGGCTTTAGCTCGTAATACAGCCCCTCGGTCAATCCTTCCAGCGCAAATTTGGACATATTATAGAGAGAGCCGGTAGGGGCGGCCGTCGCGACGCCCATCAGCGAGCTGATATTGATGAACATGCCCCCGCCGTTGGCCCGGAAATGCGGCAGAAACGCGCGAATGACGTTGATCGGCCCGCGAACGTTAACGGCGAATTGCCAGTCGATGGCCTGCTCTTCCGCAAGCTCCAACGCACCGTAGACGCCCATTCCGGCATTGTTGACGACGACGTCGATCCTGCCGAAAGCTTCGATCGCGCCGTTTACGGCCTCTCGCACCTGAGTTGCGTCCGTTACGTCCAGCTTGAACAATTTTATTTTATCGCGCCCCGCAAGCTCCGTTTCCTTCTCCGGCGAACGCATCGTCGCCGCCACGTTCCACCCCATTTCGGCAAATCGGATCGCCGTTAGCTTTCCCAAACCCGTGCTTGTGCCGGTAATGAACACTGTTTTCGACATTCGAATCTCTCCTCTGTTTCTGAAAATGTAGTGAACGCTCATTCTAATTTGGGCGAAAAAAAGAGGAGCTACGGCAAAAAGGCTTTTGCCGTGCTGACGGAGTTCCAGCAGGAATGAATGGCCATATCGACCACGTCGGGAGTGAGCTCAAGCTGATCTTGAAGATGCCCCTTGACCAGAAATACGATGGTTCCCCAGTGCATCTGGACCATCAATCTCGCATCCCCGCGCTTGAATAAGCCGTTCTCCATCGCCTCCGCGTACAGGACGGACAACGGAGCGCACCAGTTGTTCTCGTAGGCCGTTTTTTTCGACGATTCGTAAATATAGGGCGAGAGCGAGTATTGCTCCATAAACCGGAATGCGTCGGCGTAATCGACGCTCGTCTCGATAACCCGCTGCCATACGGTCCGAAAACGTTCGAAAATATCCGCGCTGTCATGGAAGCCCTGAAGCACGATCTCCGTCTGGTGATCGACGATGCTCGTATACAGCTCGTTGACGATGTCCTCTTTGCCCGAGAAGCAATTGTAGATGCTGCCCATGGAAATCCCCGATTCGCTGGAGATCAGGGACATGGAGGTCGATTGGAGATCGTTGGCGCTGAGCAGCTTAAGCGTCGTTTCCAGTATCGTTTTTTTCGTCTTTTTGTATTTCTCGAACATGCGAACCTTCTCCTGTCGACTATCTTCGCCCTAAATTAGAATGAACGCTCTAATCTTAGCGCGCCTATGCCAAAAAGTCAATGAGGGCTTGCGAACCCTTCATTGACCTGTGCTCGGCTTGCGGCCCGGTATCGTCGAAGCGGAAGCTGGCGGTAATTTCGGCCAGTCGCGCAGCTGCTCTGGAATTACCGTTACGCTACGCTGGCCCATTATTCGTGCAGCCGCCTGCATTTAGCAATCAGGGAGACCGTTCCTGCGTAAGCCAGGCGACCAGCTCTTTCGTCTGGGCAAGCACCGCGATCGGATCGTAATACCACGAACGCTCCTCCGGCCAGACGTACAGACGGTCGTTCTTCACTGCCGGGATGCTGCTCCAGATCGGGTCCTTCTGGAAATCCTCCAAGGTGCGATCGTTGGACGTCAGCACAATGTAGTCGCCCGCGTATTCGTCGATTGTCTCCGGGGAAATTTCCGCCCACTGCTTCTCCATAATTTGCTCCGCCACCGTTACGGGGGGCTTACGGCCCAGAGCCTGGTAGACGGGCTGCCCGCCTCGGCCGAAGTTGTCTCCGTATGCCCAGATCGATTTGCCGGCGCTCTCGAGGATCGAGAAGGAGGCGTCGGCCGGAATCGCCGCGTCGACTTTGGCTTTGGCTTCCGCAATCTGACGGTCGTACTCCTCGAGCCATGCTTGGGCTTCCTTTTCCTTGCCAAGCATCTTCCCGAAGAAGGTCAGTTCCTCGTGGGCGTTCTTCAATTCTCCGTAGGGAACCGCTACTGTTGGAGCAATTTTGCTCAACGTCTCGTACACGTCCTTGTTCCCCGTAATGATGAGATCGGGGTTCAGGCTCATGATCACTTCGGGGGAAGGGGAGCCGTACGTTCCCGAGTCGGCCACGCCGGCAAGAGCTTCCTTAAAGTAATAATTTTGCAGCGACAGGCCCGGGGCTCCGACCGGAATAACGTCCAGGGCGATCAGACTGCCCAAATATTCTTCCGCTACGATCCGCTGCGGGTGTGCCGGAATTTGAACGGGGCCGTTCACGGTGTCGATCGTCCTGTATTCCGGCTCCGCGGACGGACTTTCCGAAGCGGAAGGCCCGGCGGATTCGGAAGCCGGCGGCTGCGACGCGGCGGGAGCGGCATTGTTCGATCCGCAGGCGGCAAGAAACGCGAGACAGAGTATGACGGCGATTATCGTCATTTTACGCGAGGTGACAAAGCGATGCGGCAAAACGGATACCCTCCTGTATGTGGTGATAATGATTCTCAATGAAACTATACAGGGTATCCGTTCGTTCGACTACGGGCAGAAATGATATTTGCTCATGCAAATTTGTGATCAGGCAGCAGTTGGCGCGCCAACAGGTTCAACTGCGCTTGCGTGGAGAGCGGATCGTAGCCGCAGAAGAGGACGGACTCCCGCAGCCAATAGAGCCGCCGGTTGCGAACGGCCTCCAGGTCCGACCATTGCGGGGAGCGGAGCAGGCGCCGAAGGTACGGGCGGGATTTCGGACAGGAGGGCGCTCCGGTCATGAAAATATGATCGGCCGGGTACGCATGCAGCTCCTCGATCGTCGTTTCCACGTAGCCGTGGGAGAACCCGCCCCGCTCGGGAGGCCGAAATCCGAGGTCCCCGTACAGAATGTGCGCGCCTCTTCCATAGCTGCCGCTGCACGCGTACGCCTTGTCGCCCGCCATCTCCCATACGATGGCGGTGCCTCTGTGGCCAAGCCGCTCGTCCAAGGCTCGGTTGATCCGCTCGACTTGTTCGTCGTAACGGGCCAGCCATTGCTCGGCTTCCCGCCGCTTGTCCAGCATTTGGGCGATCACGAGCAGCTGTTCTCGCCAGCTCATCGTGCGAAACGGCAGCGCGATCACGGGAGCAAGCGGAAGCAGGCTTCTGTTCTCGGCGGCGGTATTGTAATGGATGATCATGTCAGGACGGATCTCGGCCACCGTATCGTACAAGCTGGACGGGGTGTGCCCGTTGGGATTCAGCGAAACACCGGATTGCGCAGGCGTTTTGTTTTGCTCCAGCCAGGAAGTGTAGACGCCCAGCTCGGGCGTTTGGCCGAGCGCCATCAGAATGCCGGTATGATTCAGGTTCAGCGCGGCGATTCGCTTGGGCTTGCGCCTGAAGGCGGTCGGGGACATCCCGACGACCTCCTTGAATTTGCGGCTCAAATACAGACCTTCCTTGAATCCGACTTGAGGAGCCAGCGCGTTCATCGCAGTATTGTCCATGAGCATGCGGCTTTGGGCGCTGCGAATCCGCAGCATCGTCAAGTAAGCGATGAAGGTGCGGCCGGTATGCTTGCGGAACATTCGGGAGAAATGCTCGGGGCTGACGCTGGCCCTCTCCGCCAACTGCTCTCTTGTCAGATCCTCGTTGTAATGGGCTTCGATGAACCGAACCGCCCGGGACAGCCAGTCCCCGGACGACGTCCGGGCTGCCGCCAGCTCCCGGTGAAGCTCGGACAGCAAGCGGCCGAACAAGAGCTGCACTCGGTAAGGCTCGGCTTCGTCCGACCGCTCCCTCCAGGCGGCGTACAGCTCGGCGGCCAGCCTCAGACAGCCGATCGGGCAGCGCCGAACCATCTCGAATTCCGGAGCGGGGCCGCTGTCGGCGGAGCCGGCCGGGGAATGGATGAATTCGATATGGATGCCCTGGAGGGAAGTATCGGGATCGAACCCGACGGTCTGCGAGGCCGGGCGGCCGAGCAGCGCAAATCCGCGTGTCGCTTGATGAGGCTGCTCGTAGAGATGCAGATTTCCCTTTCCTCCCCATACGACGAGGAGCTGGGAGCGTCCCGGAACGGACCCGGTCCGCTCGACCGCCTCGTATTCGGCATATTCGGCCAATCCGGTAATCCGCAGGGGAACGGCAAAAGGGTGCGGAGCAGGCGATTCGGGAACAGGGGCTGAAAGACTGAACGGCATGGCGATGTGCACTCCTCTATCCTACCCTCTTTAATAGTGGCCGCAGCCGATGAATTCTACCTGTACTTTACCCTATTTGATAATGATTATCATTATCTTTTTTTCTGTGACCGACCAATTTGCATACGTGAACTCGAAGGAGTCGCGAACCCCCTACTCACTTCCCCCTCTTTACGGCCCGGCAAGCCCATTTGTGCAACTGCCTGCTTTTAGCGGTCAGGGAGCCATTACGCAAGCCAATTCGGGCAGCTGTCCGCTTTTAGCGGTCTGACAGGCCGTTACTGGGCGGCTTCGACCGATTTTGGAGCCGGAAGGTTCGAAGGAATCGCATGTCGGAGCACGGGTAAAGTTATAGCGGAGGTTAAACTATTTCTGGGGTTGTCCCGAGGCGGACTTGCCGGAGATCATCAATAGACCGCAAGGAGAACCCCCTTTGCGGTCTATTGATTCAAAGCCACTTGCCCGGCCTATGGGACAGCCCCTTCCGGTCAAGCAGCGTATTTAAGCCTCGGAGGCGGGCTGATCCGCCTGCAGCTTCTTAAAGCCGGCCATCAGCAGAAGGCCGGTCAGCACCGTCACGACCCCCGACCAGAAAAACCAAGGCTGAATGCCGTACCTTTCGACGAGCGGGCCCGCCAGCAGCAGGCCGATCGGGGAGGCGAGCAGCATGACGCTGGTCACCAGCGAGATGACGCGTCCCAGCATTTCCGGCGCGTACGCCTTCTGGATCATCGCCATATAGGGACCGTTGAAGAACGGAGAGGCCGCTCCCATCACAAACGACAGGACGGCGAAGACGAAGAACGCGTCGGGGCCGATGACCCCGCTCCCCAGGCACGCGAGACCGATGACGACCAGGCTCCAGCAAATATACGTAATATCCTTCAGCTTGGAGGCCGCGACGGCCAGCAGCAAGCCTCCGAGGATCATCCCGATGCTGAATACCGCCTCGATCAGGCTGGCGCTGTATCCCCCGCGCCCGAAATGGGACAGCGTCATGAACGGAAACAGCGTGGCCAGAGGCATGAAGACGACGCTGAAAATCGCGGTCGCCGCGGTGACGATAACGACGGGACGCGCCCGGACGAAGGTTTTCCACCCCAGCTTGAACTCGTTGAGAAAATGGGGAGCCTGCTGCCCCGCCGGCTTCGGCTGACGGATGGGGATGAACAGCAGCATGAGGTTGGCGATCAGCGCGCCCGCGACGTCCAGGAACAGCACGAGACCGAGCGAGGTGGCCGAGTATACGGCGATGCCGAGCGCGGGACCGACGACCGTGGAGACCGAGAACACCATCTGCTGCCAGCCGGCTACCCGGGTCAGCTGGTCCTCGGGAGCGAGCAGCGGGATGGCCGCCTGCAGGGCGGGGGCATGGAAGGCGGAGGCGGCGGAACGGATCAGCAAAATCAAATAGACGAACTCCAGACTGGGGTCGCCGAAATAGTAGTATAAGCCGAGTACGAGGCTGAACAAGGCAATCGAGCCGTCGGCCGCGATCATCGTAAGCTTGCGGTTCCATCTGTCCAGCCATACGCCGATGAACGGACCGAGAACCGCTTGCGGCAGGAAGCCGACCAGTCCGGCCAACGTCAGTACGACGGCCGATTGCGTCGTGGCCGTCAGATGCCAGACGATCGAGAACTGCACCATGGAGGTCGTCAGAATAGAGAAAATCTGTCCGGTGAACAGAATCGCGAAATATTTTTTCCAATGGGTCGACACAGAGAACCATCCCTTCGTTGATCAAGCATGTCAAAAATGAGACGCAAATAAACCCAAGCCGCCTTCGCAAAAAAACGGCCGAGCCGCGAGATCATTCCGGCATTACCTTAAACGCATGGAATGGGTCAACTCCGACACCTCCCCGAAACCTACTGCCAGTGTAGCAAGGGCTGCCCGACAATGCAATTCCCGAAGGAAAATCCGCTCATGAAGGCGAATACGTTGAAGGAGCAAGCTATCGCGCGCGGGCCCGCCAAAAGCGTCAAACGCAAAGCCCGGCATAAGAAAGAGGAGACGGGAGAGAGCCGATATGAAGACGAATAAGGAGGATTTTGCGATCTCGATATCCAAGCGGCAGGCGCGCAGGTTTCTGCTGCTGTATCACGGCCTAAGCGGGGAATTCGAGTTTCGGGGCAAGGAAGGCGTCATGGCTTACATCCGCCGCGTCGGCTGTATTCAATACGATCCCCTCAACGTCGTCGGCACCAATCCGGAGCTGGTGCTCCGCTCCAAAGTCGAGGACTTCGAGCCCGCTATGCTCCCGGAGCTGCTGTACGAGGATCGCAGACTGGTCGATTACTGGGACAAATGCATGTCGATTCTGCCCGTCGAGGACTGGCCGAGCTTATCCCGCTTGCGGGAGCATCACGGAGCGTGGTGCAGGAACAACGAAGCGATCGTCGAGCGGGTGAGCAGCGAAATCGCGGGCAGAGGTCCGTTATGCTCGGGCGATCTGGACGACGACGAGAAGGTCGACTGGGCGTGGGGACCGACAAGACTGTCCCGCGCCGCGCTGGAGGCGATGTACCATGCCGGGCGGCTCGGCATTCACCATAAATCGCATACGCGCAAATATTACGATCTGACGGAGCGTCTGATTCCGGAGCGCTACAGAGCCGCCGAGGATCCGTTCGCGACGGACGAACGGTATTACGCCTGGTTTGTGACGAGGCGCATCGGCAGCGTCGGGCTTCTGTGGAACAGGCCGAGCGACGCCTGGATCGGCATTCGCGGCTTAAAGAGCCGGGAACGGAACGAGGCGTTCGCGGCGCTTGTCCGGGAAGAGCGGGTCGTCCCCGTCCGGGTGGAAGGGATAGCGCATCCGCTGTATGTGCGCAGCGAGGACAGACCCATTCTCGAGCGGGCCGTCGCGGACGATGGCCCGAACGAACGGGCAAGCGTGCTCGCCCCGCTGGACAACCTCATGTGGGACCGCAACCTGATTCGCGAGCTGTTCGGTTTCGAATACCGCTGGGAGGTGTACAAGCCGGCCGCCCAGCGCCAATACGGGTATTACGTGCTGCCCGTCGTCTACGGAGACCGGATCGTCGCCCGCTTCGATCCGGTCAAGCACCGGAAGGGCGCGCCGCTCGCCTTCCACAATTGGTGGTGGGAGGACGGCGTCGACAAGGAAGACGCGCGAATGGCCCGGGCGATCGCGGCCGGCCTCGAACGGTTCGCCGGACAGCTTGGCACGTCCTACAGCGCGCCGCGCCAACCGAAGAAACGCGGAGAAGGCGCGAGATGAGCGATCAGGCCGCGCTGGCGGACTCCTTGTCCTTGCTCTTCTTGCCGGACAGGAACCAGCCGCTCAAGGCGATGATCAGCAGCACGGCGTAGAAGGTCAGCTTCCAGCCGGTCGATTCCGCAAACTCATGCGGGATCACGTGCAGCGACGGATGGGCGAGCGTATGAACGGCCAGCTTGACGCCGACCCATCCGACGATGACGAACGCGGCGATTTCCAGCGACGGCCGGCTTTCCAGCAGCTTGACGAACAGGTTGGCGGCGAATCGCATAATCAGCAGACCGAGGAAGCCGCCCAGGAAAATGACGATGAAGTGCCCGCCGTCCATCCCGCCGATCCGCGGCAGGGACGTCGTCGGCAGCGCGACGGCCAGGGCGACCGCCGCCAGAATCGAATCGATCGCGAAGGCGATATCCGCCACCTCGACCTTGAACACCGTCATCCAGAAACCGGACGCCTTTCTTTCCTTTTTGACCGCCGCTTCCTGTTCCCCTTTTTTCACGATGACCTTACGGAAAATATGATTGGCCGCGATGAACAGAAGATAGATCGCGCCGATGGCCTGCACCTGCCACACATCCACCAGAAACGAAATCGCGAACAGCGAGGCGAAGCGAAACACGAACGCTCCGGCCAGCCCGTAGAAGAGCGCTTTTTTGCGCTGGGTCTCCGGCAGATGCTTGACCATAATGGCCAGAACAAGCGCATTGTCCGCGGCCAGCAGCCCCTCCAGCGCGATTAATACAAGCAGCACCCATCCGTACTCCATCAGCAATCCGAAATCCATTTAACCCGTCCCCCTTGAACGAAGAAGTGAGATGAACCTGCCGCATATTCTTCCCAAAGAACGCGAAGAGACCTTCGCCTCGTTGGACAAAGGTCTCGCTAACAGCACCGTTTCGGCAATGCCAATAAAGCCGGAGAGCGGGCGCTCTCGTATTGACGACTTTTATTGTACAGCTACTCCCCTTTGGAGTCTGACTATTCGGTTGGGCAAGTCTCATACAGGAAAATAATACGTGGGTTCGCGCGCGAGGTTTCAATTAAGAAGCGAATATTCCAACAGGGGTTCTTCCGGCTTTTTTCCGCGGGAGCTTTTGCATGAATTTCGCGTTTCGACGGCAAGTCGGCTTGTTTTGCTCCGAATCCTCCATTGTTGACCTTCCGCAGCCTCCTTATAATATGATGAGAATCATTATCACTTAGACAAGGGAGTCTGAACTATGCAAGCTATTCGCAAGCCGACAGCCATCGCCGCTGTGCTGCTATTTGTCGTCGCCATGCTGCTCAACGCATGCGGGAACGGAAATTCCGCCGGAAACGGCGGTTCCTCCAGTCCCTCGAAATCCCCCGCCGCTTCTCCGTCCTCGACGCCATCCCCATCCCCCTCGTCTTCGGCATCCGCCCCCGCGGACGGCGAAGGGACGCGAATCGTCAGCACGGTTAACGGCGACGTCGAAATCCCCGCGCATCCGCAGCGCATCGTCGCCTTATATTATCATCACATCCTTTTCGCGCTCGGGGAGAAACCGGTCGGAGCCAATCTGACCTGGTGGGGCGGCAGCCCGTTCCTTGCAGAGCAGGAAGCGGGAGTCACCGACGTCGGAGGCCCGCCGTCGCTGGAAGCGGTGGCCGCGCTGGAGCCGGATTTGATTATCATGAACAGCAATAACGCGGAGGACTACGAGCAGTTCGCCAAAATCGCGCCTTCCGTGCTGATTCCGTACGACGGCGGCCGTACCGTCTATCAGGAGACCGAAGAAATCGCCAAGCTGTTGGACAGGCCGGACGAGGCGGCCCGGCTTCTGGAGGAGTTCGAGAAGAAAGCGGAGGCCGCCCGCGTCAAGTTGGAGGGCGTATTGGCCAGCGACGCCAAAGCGGCCATTATTCGCTTCGACGGCAACGGAGGAGAGTTCACCGTGTTCGGCGACAACTACGGCCGCGGAGGATGGCCGATCTACAGAGGGCTGAAGCTGCAATATCCGGCCAAGATCAAGGAGGACGTCATCGACAACGGCACGCAAATCCTTCAGGAGCTGCCGCTCGAGAAGCTGCCCGATTATGCCGAGGACGCCGACTACCTGTTCGTTTCCACGGAGGGAGTCGCGCTCGATGTCGTTAAGGGCAGCGCCGTATGGAAAGGGCTTAAGGCCGTGAAGGAAAATCGCGTCATCGAGCTGGACGTCAAGCAATATTACTACTTCGACCCGATCTCCATTTCCGCCCAGATGGACTTGATCGCGGATTTGCTGCTGAGCAACTCTGCTCAGTAGCCTTAAATTTATCGGGGACAGTTCCTTGTTGCGCGTACAGGGAGGAGCCGCTAGAATAGAGACATCCGACTAATTGATAATCATTATCAACGAAAAAGGAGCGCGCCCGAATGAGTTGTTTGTCTCTGCCCTTCCGCACCTCTCTGTTCACTCTGTCCGACATCGTCGAAATTCGTTGCGAAGCAGCCGCCAAGGCGAACCGGCTGCATGCGCCGGAGCAGGTATTCGTCGCGGTCAAGCAAGGCGCCGGCAGCGCCGTCATCGACGGCAGGAGGCGCCGGCTGGTCAGGGGGAGCTGCTTTCTCCTGCCGCCCGATACGCTGTTCGACGTGTCGGCGGACGAAGGTCCGGAGCTGAAGCTGATGTGGCTGGTCTACCGGGTCGTATCGGTCACGGGGAGCCCGTCGAACGAAGAGAACGAAGCCGCTCCTCTCGTTGTTCCGTACGAGGAGCTTGACGCGCAGCCTTTCGGCCGCATTGCGGATCGATTGGACGAGCTTTACCGTCACAGGGGGGAGACGGAGGAGCTTGCGCATTTCAGACAGCATATCCGGTTTCAGGAGCTGCTGTACGAGCTGTGCCAAGAGAGCGCGTCTTCCGGAGGCCGTCATCAATCCCGCGAAGCGGTGCGGCGATCGATCGACGGTTTGCATCAACTGGACGTCTCCGACATAAGCGTGGAAGCTTTGGCGCGTCAGGCCAATATCGGCGCCCGTCAATATTCGCACCTGTTCAAGCAGCTGACCGGCACAAGCCCGGTAGACTATATGACGGAATTGAAGCTTAATCGCGCCAAGGAACAGTTGATGACCTCCGCCGACAGCCTGCAGCAGATCGCCCAGAGCGCCGGCTTCAAGGACGTCTACTACTTCAGCCGAAGATTCAAGCAGATTGTCGGGCAAACTCCGAAGCAATACGTGCGCCATGCCCGCAAAGGCCTGCGGATCGTGGCGCTTTATTACGCCAACGTCCTGCTCTCGGCGGGGGTGAAGCCGGTGGCTGCCAACTTGACTTGGTGGGGAGGGAGCACGTTCCTGAAGGAGATGGAGGAAGGGATCGTCGACATCGGCTGCGAGCCGTCCATAGAGGCCGTAACGAAGCTGGAGCCGGATCTGATTCTCATGAACGACGCCAATCTGGCGGATTACCCGGCCATGTCCAAGATCGCGCCGACTCTTCTCCTGCCTTACGAGGGCCGCCGCAGCATCTTCGACGATGTCAGGCTGATCGGCCGGTTGATCAATCGCCCGCGGGCGGCGGACGAGCTGGAATCGCGATTCGAGCGCCGGGCCGCGGAAATCCGGCAGAGATTGGCGGGAATCGTAAACCGCGCCTCCACGGCCGCCATTGTCAGATTCGATCACCAGGGCCGGCAATTTTCCGTGTTCGGGGACAATTACGGCCGAGGGGGCTGGCCGATTTACCGGGGGCTGCGACTGGGGGTTCCGGAGGCCGTGCAGCGGCAGGCGATCAACAGCGGCCTGCAGATTTTGCAAGACCTGCCGCTCGAAGAACTGCCGGTTTACGCCGGCAGCGCGGATTTTCTGTTCGTCGCCGACGAAGGCGAGGGCATACGGTACGTGCAGGATCATCCGGTCTGGAGAAGCTTGCCCGCCGTGGCTCAGGGCCGGGCTCACGTGCTGAGCCAGGCGGACATTTCCTTCTTCGATCCGATTTCGATCGAAGGCCAGCTGGAGCTGCTGGCGCGGCTGCTGACGGAGCGGAAGCCGGCTTCCTAGGGGCGCGAAGCCAAAGCTCCGCGATAGGCGCTCACGCGGTTGCGGCCGTCGCGCTTGGAGGCGTACAGCGCCTCGTCGGCTTGACGCAGCAGCGTATCGAGCCTGACGTCCGGACCGGCGTCGGCCTCGGCGACGCCGAAGCTGGAGGTGACGGCGATGCTGCCCCGGGCGGCAAGCGGCTCGGATTCCAGCGCCTCCCTGAGCCGCTCCGCGATGGCGCAGGCGTCGCTCAGGGAGGCGTTCGGCAGCGCGACGACGAACTCTTCGCCGCCGTAGCGCGCGAACAGCATGTCCGGGGAGAGCTGCCGCTTGCACACTTCGACGACGTGCACCAGCAGCCTGTCGCCCGTCTCGTGCCCGTAATGATCGTTCACCTGCTTGAAGCGGTCGATATCGAACAGAACGACGGCGAACGGGCTGCCTTCCGCGCGGCAGGCTTCGAGCAAGCTGCGGCTGCGGGCGATGAATTGGGAACGGTTGAAAATTTGCGTCAAGCCGTCGTAGAAAGCCTGATGCTCCAGCTCCTGCTGAAGCCGCTTCAGCTCCGTCACGTTGATGAACATCAGCAGAGCGCCCGCCGTTTCGCCGTTGCGCTGGCGAAGCGGGGAATACCGGACCTGGTAGAACTGCTCCGCTCCGTCCGTCGTCCAGACGAGTTCTTCGTCCCGTCCGTCTGGCTGATGCACGAACGGATACGCCGCGCCTGTCAGCTCGGTCCAGACTTCATTCAGCGTTCTGCCGATCATGGCCGGGCTGAGGGCGGGGATCATGCGCGCAATGGCCCGGTTATAGTCGCTCAGCCGCTCCGCCGAGTCCAGAACGATAACGCCTTCCCTCATGCTGTCGAAGATCGTCTCCTTGGCGATCGGGATGACAGTCAGCATTTTCGCGGACAGAATCGCCCAAATATACAAGCCCGAAGTAATGCACATCACCATCGGCACGGGGTCGATGCCCGCGGGGGTCAGGCCGACGAGATACAGGAACGCCGTCGTCATCGGAATAAACTGGCCGCAAATCAAGGTGATAAGCTGCGGCTTATACGACCTGCGCGTCTGTCTCCAGCGGCTCAGCAGCAGCGCGGTCGCGGCCAGCAGGCAGCTCGAGGTATAAATTCCGTGAACGATATACCAATCTCCGATTTCGATTTCCAGATAGGGCAGGGACAGGCCTTCTTTAATCCGGAACGCTTTGTAGAACAGGCCGTGCCAGTCGTTCGTGGCGACCATCAGCAGCGTAACGGAGGGGATGACGAACAAGGCCGCGGCCTGGCGTCGGGAAACCTTCCATCCGAGATAATGGAGGATGATCATCAGCCCTAGGGGCGCGGAGAACGGCATGCCGATATACTCGATCACCGTCCACAGCTTGACCTCCCGCAGCGTATCGCTGGCCAGGCCGAAGGCGTAAGCGAAGCTGTATACGGACAGGGCGATCGTGTACAGAATGAAGGTCCGGGCCCCCGGAATCTCCCTTCTCCGGATCAGGACGTAGATGCAGAGGAATACGTTGAATATGCCCGATACGCTTACCAAGGTGATATACGTCGTCAACTGCGAATCCATACCCGTGTTCGACTCCATTCGCGCAATCTTTATCGTTATCGTAACACAACGTCCCGCCTGCTTGTTGGTCTATTTGGCCCGCGGCCGTATAATGGACGAAGGAAGAAGAACGCCGTCCGCTCCGCGCCTTCGGAGGGTTGCGGACAAGAGGACGACCGGAAGGAAAGGGATGAGCATACGATGAAAATGAACCGCTTGGGGACGTCCGATCTGCTTGTCGGCGAGATCGGCCTGGGATGCATGTCGTTGGGTACGGAGGAAGCGAAGGCGATCGGGCTTGTCCATGAAGCGATGGAACGCGGCGTCAATTTCCTGGATACGGCGGACTTGTACGACGACGGCCGCAACGAGGAAATCGTCGGCAAGGCGATCCGCGGCAGACGGGACCGGGTCGTGCTGGCCACGAAGGTCGGGAACCGGCGCGTTCCCGGACAGGAGGGCTGGACGTGGGACCCTTCCCGGGCCTACATTTTGTCCGCGGTCAAGGAGAGCTTGAGGAGACTGGGCACGGACTACATCGACCTGTACCAGCTTCATGGCGGAACGATCGAAGATCCGATGGACGAAACGATCGAAGCGTTCGAGCAGCTGAAGCGGGAAGGGACGATCCGGGAATACGGGATCTCCTCGATCCGTCCCAACGTCATTCGCGAATATGCGGCGCGCTCCTCTATCGTCAGCGTGATGAATGCTTACAGCATCGTGGACAGACGGGCGGAGGAGACGGTTCTTCCGCTGCTTGGGGAACGGAAGATCGGGGTGATCGCCAGAGGTCCGCTGGCCAGCGGGGCGCTTGCGGCGAACCGGGAGCCTGCCCGCGGCGTGCCGGACTACGAACTGGAGGAGCTGAAGGCTCTGCGCGAACGCTTGCGCGGCTTGGAGACGCCGGGCCGAAGCCTTACGCAGTTGGCGATACGGTACTCGCTTGCTCATCCGACAGTGGCCGTCGCCATTCCCGGAGCCAGCTCGCGGGAGCAGCTGCTGCAAAATATCGCCGCGTCCCAAGCGCCGGAGCTGACGCTCGAAGAACTGGAGACCATCCGCGGCTTCAGCAAACCGAACGTCTATGCCGCTCACCGCTAAAGACCGACGAAGCATCCGCGGTTCAAATGCGATCCAATCGGAAATAACAATGATTTTCATTCTCAATGCATTGTGATACAATGTATCCGAAGCAGAACGACCGGAGAATGAGGGAGAGGATACGCATGTGTGCCAAGGATGTTTACGACATGACGATTATCGGAGGAGGTCCGGCCGGACTGTTCTCCGCTTTTTATAGCGGCTTGCGCGGAATGAGAACGAAAATTATCGAGTTCCAGACTTTCTTGGGCGGCAAGGTTAACGTCTATCCGGAGAAAATGATCTGGGACGTCGGCGGCGTCACGCCGATTACCGGAGAGAAGCTGATCGAGCAGCTGATCGCGCAGGGCCGGACGTTCGATCCGGAGGTCGTATTGGGGGAGAAGGTCACCTCCATCGCCAAAGAGGAGGACGATACCTTCGTACTGCATACGGCCTCCGGGGCGGAGCATTACTCCAGAACGATCATTCTGGCGGTCGGCGGGGGCATTCTGAAGCCGACCAAGCTGAATCTGGAAGGCGCCGAGCGGTACGAGGTGGCGAATCTGCACTACACGGTCAAATCCTTGTCGCGCTTCAAAGACAAGACGGTGCTGATTTCGGGCGGCGGCAACTCGGCGGTCGACTGGGCCAACGAGCTGGAGCCGATTGCCAAGACGGTGTATTTGACCTACCGCAACGACGCGCTGAAGGGACACGAGGCCGAAGTATCCAAGCTGCTCGCGAGCTCGGTCGTCTGCCTGCTCAATACCGAGATCGAGAAGCTGATGGCCTCTTCGGACCAGGAAGCGATCGAACGGGTGCTGCTGCGCAACAAGGACGACGGAGCGGAGGTCGAGCTGGCGGTGGATGAAGTCATCATCAACCACGGCTACGAGCGGGATAAGGATCTGCTCTCGAACAGCCAGGTCCATATCGAGATGAAGAACGAATGGGCGATCGAGGGGACGCCGATGAGCGAGACGTCCGTGCCGGGCGTGTTCGCGGCGGGCGACATCCTCGGCCACGAAGGCAAGCTGCACTTGATCGCGGGCGCGTTCCAGGACGCGGCCAACGCCGTAAACCGGGCGAAGCAATTCATTACTCCGGACGCGTACGCCTGGGGAATGGTGTCCTCTCACAACGAAATCTTCATGGAACGCAACCGGGAGCTGAAGAAGCAGCTGTTCGCGAAATAATTCGGGGCGATTCCGGCAAAATAGACCGAATCCTTGCTTTCAGCGGGGATTCGGTCTATTTTATAATAGTTTATATAGAAGATACCGACACCTTGAATTGGGATGATTCGCTATGCTCAGACTGATTATCAGAAGCTTGCGCGATTTTCGCGCGTTTTCCGCCAAGCTGCTTTTCTTCGAAATGGGATATATGCTCGCGACGAGCGCCGTTGTCATTCCGATGATTACGTTCGTGTTCAACCGCATTCTTAGAGTCGTCGGGTCCGGCTCCCTCCTTAACGGGGAGGTTTACCGGATCGGATGGAGCTATGAAGGCTTAACCGGCTTGCTGCTCATCGGACTCGTCGCTTCCTTCGCGCTGCTGATCGAATTGTTCGTGCTTATCGTGCTGATCCAGCAGCGCTACCTGGGCAAACAGATCGCGATCGTGGACGCGCTGCTGATCGCCTTGCGCAAGACGCCCAGGCTGCTCGGCTTCGGCATTTTCCAGCTTATGCTGCTGCTGCTCCTGCTGATTCCGTTTATCGATTCGCCTCTTTCGGCTTCGTTTTATGCGCTGTTTAACGTGCCGATTTTCCTGAATCATTACGTGCTGGAAGCCTCTTATACGATGACCGCCGCTTACGCGGCGCTTCTTGCGGTCGTGCTCTATACGTTTCTTCGGTGGATTTTCGTGCTTCATTTGATCGTCATCGAGGATATGAGGCTCGGTCAGGCCATTGTCCGGAGCCACGTCTTGACGCGGGGAAAATGGCTGGGGCTGTTCGGCTCGCTGCTCCTGCTGAACGCCGCCGTTCTCGCCGCGACCTCCGCGGCGTTATCCGCCATCGGTTCCATTCCCGCCTGGCTGAACATGGACGTACTTGCGCTTGTCTCGCAGCATCATTCCTTGACGTTATCCACCGTTCTGACTTATTTGCTGGCCCATCTGCTGCTGCCGATCAACATTTTCTTGCTGACTCGGCTCTATTACGGCTTAAACCGGGGGACGGGCATCAAGGAGAGGGAACGGCTGAAGATCCTTCGTCCCAGCAGGCTGGGACGGCTTGAAAACCGCATTTGGGTCGGGTGGAAGAGACTCCGCCGCAAGCGGCTGATTATCGTGTCGGCCGCGGTGGTCTACGTCGCCCTGTCGCTCTTCATCGGCTTGCGGGCGAACGACAGCCTCGTGTACGCGAAGTGGAGCGTATCGATCGCGGCGCACCGCGGCGATACGCTGGACGCGCCGGAGAATTCGCTGCTCTCCGTGATCTCGGCTATCGATAAGGGGATTCAGATTGCGGAGATCGACGTCCAGTTGACCAAGGACGGCGTAGCTGTGCTCAACCACGATAACGATCTCAGGCGCGTGACCGGCGTACGGACGCGCGTCGACGAGCTCACCTATGCCGAGCTTCTGCGGTTATCCATCGGCGAGGGCGAGGACGGCAAGCCGATTCGCGTCCCCGCGCTGGCCGACGTGCTGGCCGGAGCGCAGGGCCGTATCCAGCTGCTGCTCGATCTGAAGCCGCACGGCCGGGGCGAAGCGCTCGCGGAAGAGGTCGTGCGGCTGGTTCAGGAGGTCGGCAGCGAGCAGGAGGTGCGCATCCAGTCGTTCGACGGAGATACGCTCCGGCGCGTCCGGGAGCTGGCGCCCGAGATCAAGATCGGGAGAATTCTGTTTTTTGCGTTCGGGGATCTCTCCGCGCAGGACGTCGATTTCTATACGATCGAGCAGGTTATGCTGACCAAGCCGTTCGTGAAGCGGGCCCACGCGGCCGGGCGCGAAGTGTGGGTCTGGACGGTCAACGCCAGTCGGGATATGAAGGAAGTGCTCAAGTTCGAGATCGACGGCATGATCACCGACCAACCCGAGACAGCCCTTTCCATGGTCGAGGTGAATCTGTAGGGGGCATCCGAAGTTCCGGATTGCGTAAAAGGAGGAGAATCGGCATGGACGGCTCATACGAAGAACTGGCGCGGGATTTCGCGAGAATCCCGCTGGGCGTATACGGCGTCTTCCGGACGGAGCTGCGTTCGGATCTGGTCTACAGCGGACATGTCGCCAGACCGACGACCCGGTGCGCCGTCGTCCTTGCGCTGCGGGGAAGCGCCGAATTCGTATTCGGAGGAACGGAACGTTACCGGCTCGAGCCCGGGAAGGTGCTGCTGGGCGGCCTGGGACAGCGGCTGGAGGTCTATCCGGGGACGGAGGGCTTCGAGTACGGACTGGTTCACTATTTGCCGGAGCCCGCCGACCGGGAGGACGCGCGCGGGTTGGTCGAGGTATCGGCGCTGGACGCCGTTCTCGACCCGGAGCTTCTGCACGTGCTGGATCGTCTGCTCGAAGCCGCCGCTTCTCCGGACAGCATGGGGCTGCTGGAGAAGAAGGCGCTCTTCTACCGGTTGATTCACCATATCCTTCAGTCCGAGAGGATGAGCCGGAACAAGGAAAGCTACTCCTTGATCGACGAAGCGATCCGGTATATCCGGGAGCATCACGCGGAGCCGCTCACGCTGAATCTGCTGGCGGAGCGTTACCAGATCAAGGCGAAGTATTTCTCCTCCCTGTTCCGCAAATACGCGGGAATCGGGCCGATCGATTACTTGATCCGGTACCGGATGAACCGGGCGAACGAGATGCTGGTCACGGGACAGTTTCCGGTGGGCGTCGTGGCCAAGAGCGTAGGCTATTCGGACGCCTACTATTTCAGCAGGCTGTTCAAGAAGCACAAGGGAGTGCCGCCCGGCCGGGTCGGCATGCGCCGGAAGCGAAATCATCCATCCTGAATCGGGAATCTCTCCATTTTCAACCTGGAAACAAGGTGATATGGTTATATTCGATAATGAGAATCGTTATCATATATAACCTTCCGATTTAGAAAGGATGCTGGACATGACTGCACGTACATCTTCCCTAACGGTATCGGCGCTAATGCTTGCCCTGGCGCTGCTGCTCGGCGCTTGTTCGAATTCCGAATCGCCAAGCGGACAAGCGTCTTCTTCACCCGCGCAGACTGGGAGCGAATCCGGTTCCGGCGAAAGCCCAAGCTCGAGTCCAAGCTCCGGCCCGAGCGAAGAAGCCGCGCCGGAAGCCGCTTTCCCGCGCACGATCCATGCCGCCAACGGAGACGTCACGATCGAGAAGCAGCCGCAGAGGGTCGCGGTCGTTCACTGGGGCTATAACGATTCGATTCTGCCGTTCGACTTGAACTCGGTCGCTCTCGCGCTTCCATTCACCGAGAAGCAGTCCGTGCTGCGCACGGATGCGTACAAGCCGTACGTCGACCGGCTGGACGAGCTGGCGATCGTCGGAGAGAATACGGCCGTTAATCTGGAGGCGCTGCTGGCTTACGCTCCCGACGTCATTATCGCGGGCAACGCCATCAACAAGGACATCGTGGATTCCTTGACGAAAATCGCCACGACCGTCGTGCTGGACGAAGAGAAAACGGACGTGTGGGGAGACTGGCCTTCCGTCGTAACCGAATTCGGCCGTATTCTCGGTCAGGAGGAGACCGCGGCGGGCTTCATCGCCGATTTCCGCGCGAACGTGGAGACCGCGAAGGAGAAGCTTGCGAGCATCGAGGGATCCGTGGCGTTCGTGCAGATCAGAGCCAAGGAAGCTTGGCTGCAAGGAACGAATTATTTGCCGACCTATTACGAGGGAATGGGGCTGAAGGCGCCGGAGTCGAGCGAGATGGAGGAAGGGGCCCAGCTTTCCTTGGAAGGCTTGAGCCAGCTGGACCCGGATTATCTGTTCCTCGGCCAGTTCAACGTGTCGGACCCGTCGCTTCCGGCCCTGTCGGACGAATGGACGCAAAGCGGAGTATGGTCGACCCTGAAAGCCGTCCAGAACGATCGAGTCTACAATATCGACGGGCAGCTTGCCCTGGGCTACGGCCCGCTTGGCCATTCGTACGGCGTCCAGGCCATTCTGGCTGCGCTAAGCCCATAATATCGTCCAATCCCGATCGGCTCCGGCGCGACTCTTCGTTGCGCGGAGCCGATTATTGGTTAATAATGAAGGTATTGGACCAGGCTTCGCAAATTCATTCCGCAACGAGGTGATCCGGCTATGCCGACCGGCGATAAAGTTCAAAGCGTGGAAGAGTACATAGGCGCCTTTTCTGCAGAGGTACAGACCGATTTGGAGAGAATTCGGCAGGCGATAGCGCAAGCGATTCCCAATGCCGAAGAGGTTGTCAGCTACCAGTTGCCCGCGTTTAAGCTTCATGGCATGGTGATCTATTACTCGGCCTACAAGAGCCATTACTCGATCTCGATGCCGCCTCCGTTTACCGCGTTCGAAGCGTTCAAGGACGAGCTGGCTCCGTACGACGTGTCGAAGTCCGCGATCAAATTTCCGATGGACAAGCCGCTGCCGCTGGAGCTGATCGGCAGGATCGCGAAGTTCAAAGCGCAAGAGAACGCGGAAGCCGCGCAGAAAAAAAAGAAAAAGTGAAGGTGAGAAGCGATGTGCAGAAACATTAAAACGCTGTTCAACTTCGATCCGCCGGCTACGCCCGACGAGGTGCAGGCCGCCGCTCTTCAATTCGTGAGGAAGCTGTCGGGCTTTAACGAGCCGTCCAAAGCGAACGAAGAGGCGTTCCACACGGCGGTGCGGGAAGTCGGCGAAGCCGCGCAGAAGCTGCTCGGCTCGCTCGTCACCCGCGCCCCTTCGCGCGACCGCACCGTCGAGATCGCGCGGGCCCGCGCCAAGTCGGCCAAGCGATTCGGGACTCCCGTCCGCGTCACTCCGGCGGAATAGAGCGCAGAGGCGATTCGGGCGCTGCAGCCCGAATCGCCTCTATGCATTTCTCTTATCGCGTTTTCCACTCCTCTTCGCCCCATTCGTACTCCAAACTATCGGCCGGCTCTGCAAATGTCAACGACGGCAGAGAACCGGAGAAATTCTCGCGCAGTCGTCCCGAAAGACTGACCGTTTCTGTCAGGGATCGAGGCGTATACTGGAGCTGCAGGAAATGAAGAGCAGAGGAGAATGAAACATGTTGACGACGATTGCCGCATTCGCGGCCGAGTGGGAGAACGAGGCGGAGCTGACGGAGCGCGTCCTGGACCGACTGACCGACGAGTCGCTGCGGCAGGAGATGGCCGCCGGGCGCCGTACGCTGGGAGCTTTGGCCTGGCATCTGGTGAGTTCGATCGGCTATGCGGCCGCGCTCGGACTGCGTATCGAAGGGGCGGACGAGGAGAAGCGGGCGCCGGCGCGCGCCTCCGAGATTGCGAAGGAGTACCGCCGCATGCGCATGGCGCTGCTTCAGGCGGTGCGGGAGCAATGGAGCGACGAAAGTCTGGGCGAGACGCAGACGGTGGCGGGGGAAGAGTGGAGGAACGGCGCCACCTTGCGATTCATGCTGATGCATCAGGCGCATCATCGGGGCCAGATGACGGCGCTGATGAGGCAGGCCGGATTGCGGCCTCCGGAAATCTACGGCCCCACCTACGAGACGTGGATCGATAAAGGGATGGAGCCGCTCGCTTAAGGAGGTGAGCAACTTCCCAAAATGGCGTACAATGGAGTTGATTTCAGCCGTATGCCGGGAGAGGAAGACGGACCGTGACCAAGGCGGACAACATGCTGTCGATTCTGTGGATGCTGCGTTCGGGCAGGAGAATGACGGCCAAGCAATTGGCGGAGAAGCTGGAGATTCACGTGAGGACCGTCTATCGATGCATCGATTCGCTGTGCGCCAGCGGAGTCCCGATCATCGCCGATTCGGGACCGAACGGGGGCTACCGGATTTTGGAGGGGTTCTCCGACTCGCCGCTCCTGTTCGACGGGGACGAGAGCAAAGGCCTGATCCATGCCGCGGTATTCGCGCGGGAAGCCGGTTATCCGCATTCGGAGGCGCTGGACAGCGCGGTGGACAAGCTTAAACGGTACACGAACGAGAAGCAGCTGGATCGGTTGGAGCGCCACGGCGGCGGCCTGTCGGTCATCTACCCGCCGATCGACGGCCGCTACCGGGTTTTCCTGCAGATGCTGGAGGAAGCGGCCGGGCAGGGGCGAACGCTGGAGATGGAATACGACCCGGGGAAGGGCGGCGGCTCTCCTTCCCGCCTGTTCGACCCTTACGGCATCGTGTACTGGAAAGGCAGCTGGTATGCCGTCGGACATTGCGGCTATCGCGGGGAACCGCGAAGCTTCAGGGTAGATCGGATCCGAGCGCTTCGGGAAACCGAAGGGCGCTTCGAACGTCCCGCCTCCTTCTCGGCCAAGGATTTCCTCCTGGGGACTCTGCTTCCCGACAGCGGTTCAGAAGGGCTGGAGACCGTGAGGATCACGGCTCGGGAGCAGGTTCTGAACGAGCTGTGCCGGCATTGGCTGTTCGGACACGCGCTGACCGAACGCAAGCCGGAGGAAGCCGTGTTCCGGTTGGAGAAGTCCACGCTGAACACTTACGTCCCCTATTTTCTGATGCCGTACGGGACGGCGCTGACGATCGAATCCGAGCTGCTGGTGCGTAGAATGGCGG
The DNA here is from genome assembly GCF_042431195.1 of Cohnella cellulosilytica. NCBI lineage: Bacteria > Bacillati > Bacillota > Bacilli > Caryophanales > Paenibacillaceae > Cohnella > Cohnella cellulosilytica. The sequence continues at coordinate 13,451 of NZ_JBHMDN010000005.1, read as the reverse complement.
AGACGACCTCGCGAATGGCGGCATATTACGAGACGATGTTAACCCGATTCGAATCCGGAAAGGATGAACGTTGATGAGCAAGTTTACGATGTTCGGCCAATTGATCGCCCGCCCGGGGCAGCGCGGAGAGCTGGCGAAGCTGATGCTGGAATCCGCCGCGACGCTGCAGGAAATGGAAGGCTGCATTTACTACATCATCAGCGAGTCGGTGGACGAACCCGACGCGCTTTGGATATCGGAGCTGTGGGAGAGCGAAGAGGCGCATGCCGCATCTCTGAAAAACGAGAATGTGCTGGCGGTGATCCAGCGCTGCCGGCCGCTGATTGCCGGCGTCAACCCGGTAAAGCTGCGCCTTCTGGGCGGCAAGGGCATATAATCTCGCTGGATCGAAGCCGTTCACTCCTCGACGTAACGGGATAATTTCGCTTGCAGCCCGGGCGTAATCGGGCTCAGCGGCAGTCGAACGGTATCGTCGGCGAGCAGATTTTGCCGCGCCAGCAGCCATTTGAGCGGCGAGGGGTTCGGTTCGCGGAACAGGTCTTCGATCAGCGAGCGCAGACCTTCGAACGTTTCGCGCGCCGCCGGATCGTTTCCGGCGGCAAACTGCCGGCAGACTTCGATGAAGTCCTTCGTGCGGACGCTGGCCGAAGCGGATATGCCGCCGCTTGCGCCTTGCTCGAGCATCTCGAAGAGAAGGGAATCGTCTCCGCACAGCACCGGTTTGGCAATCGATCCTCCAAGCTCCCGCAGCAGCTGCGTGCTGCCGGAGCTGTCCTTTAGTCCGATAACGCCTTCAAGCTCCAGAATCGTCCGCATCGTTCCGGCCGACAGTCGAACGCCGGTACGGGCCGGAATTTCATAGGCGATCACCGGCACGCCCGTCCGGGAAGCTCTGCGGTAATGCTCCAGAATGCCCGCTTCCGAAGGCCTGCTGTAATACGGAGTGACGACAAGCGCGGCGTCCGCGCCGATCCGGCCGGCCATCTCCGTTCGTCGTACCGTGTCCGCCGTGCTGTTCGTCCCCGTTCCGACGACGATCGGCACGCTGCGCGCTCCCCTTGCGTTCCGGGTCGCGCGCACGAGCGCCTCGACTTCCTCCCAAGCGATCGTCGGACTTTCCCCCGTCGTGCCCGCCACGACCAACCCGTCGATATCCAATTCCATCAGATGCCCGACGTACCTTTCATAGGAGGCCAGATCCAGCTCTCCGTTCGACAGGAAGGGCGTGACGACCGCCACGTAAATTCCTTTTAGATCCGCTGCGCTTAACATGGGACCGACTCCTTCGCAAGTGATTTGCAACTACTGTATCACGACTTGAACCATCACTGTTATCTATAATGTATAATAGTCACTATCAATAATATTGATGGATGGTGAGAGAGCGATGGATCTCGTTTATTATCAGACCTTCCGGGAGGTCGCCGTGAGGCAGAGCTTCACAAGAGCGGCGGAGCAGCTCGGATATGCGCAGTCGAGCGTAACGACGCAGATTCAGAAGCTTGAGAAAGAATTCGGCGTTCAGCTGTTCGAGAGGTACGGCCGCGGCTTGCGGCTGACTTCTGCGGGAGAGGAACTGCTGAAGACCGTTACCCAAATGCTGGAGCTGCACCAGCAGGCCAAGGAGAAGCTGGCGAAGCAGGGCGGGGGAAGCCTGACGATCGGCACAATCGATTCTCTCGCGGCTTATTATCTTCCGCCGTTCGTACAGCGGATTTGGCAAAGCTATCCGGAGCTGAACATCCGGCTGCAGCCGGACCGGGAGGATCGAATCGTACATCGGGTCAAGGAAGGGGAGCTCGACTTCGGCCTTATGCTTGTCGGAGAACCAACGGACCCCGCCTTGGAATGGACGATTATTCGCGAGGAGCCGCTCGTGTTCGTCTCCGCTCCGAATCATCCGCTCGCGCGGCTCGCCGAAGCAGATTTGCGGCGGCTGGACGGCGAGGAGTGGATCATGACGGAGGAGACGTGCAACTACCGGATCATGCTGGAGAAGATGCTGAAGGCGGAAGGCCTCTCGTACCGCATAGGACTGGAGATCGGCAACCCGGAAGCGGTCAAGGGATGCGTCGCGGCCGGCGGAGGCATTGCCATCCTGCCCCGGCTGGCCGCCGCCGGCGAGCTGGAAAGAGGGGAGCTGGCCGCGCTGCCGTTCTCTCATCCGGATCTTCGGCTGAGCCTGCAATTGTGCATGCATCCCCGCAAATGGGTCTCGCATGCGATGCGGGCGTTTCTGGATTCGCTGCTGCCGGAGCGCTAGGGCGTGTCTGCAAGCCCTCGGAGTATGCAGACACGCCCTGGGACGCCGCTTTCATCAAATCGACACAACCCCCCGTTTACATTGGGGGGTTCTTCGTTTATTCTAAAAAAGAGACCGGACGGTCCGGTATCAAAAATAAGGAGGCGCGATATGAAACACGTTCAAATCGTACTGTTTGACGGATTCGATCTGCTCGACGCTTTGGCTCCCTATGAAGTCTTCGCCGCGGCGGAAGCGTATACCGGCGAAGCGCTCGTCGTCGAGCTCGTGACGGCGGAAGGCGCGCGGGATGTCCCGAGCGGGACAAAAGGGTTGAAGATCGCCGCAACCGGCGCGATCGATCCGTATCGCGAGGGAATCCTCGTCGTGCCGGGCGCCTCCGGAGACGTAGACGGCGACGGACCGGATTCGGTTCCGGCGCTGCTCGCAAAGGCTGCGAAGACGAGGTTGACGGAGCTTGTGGGGGAAGCGTTAAGCAAGCCGGGGATAACGGTCGCGACGGTGTGCGGAGGCTCCCTTGCGCTGGCCATGGGAGGACTGCTCGAAGGGCGGCGCGCCGTGACGCATCATTTGGGAATGGACGTTCTGGGCGCGACCGGCGCAATCCCGGTTCAAGCGAGGGTCGTAGACGACGGAGACCTGGTGACGGGAGGAGGAGTGACCTCGGGGATGGACGTGGCGCTCTACTTGCTTGAGCGCGAATTCGGACCGCGGATCGCAATTGCGGTCGAGCGGCTGTTCGAGTATGAAAGGCGGGGGACGGTGTGGAGGGAGGTCGGGCGCGCTCCGGTACCGAAGACGGACGTCCTGCCGACCGACGCGCTCACGGAGGCTTCCCATAGCCGCATTCTTAAGCAAGGCGAGGAGGGGGCGGCGGCTGCGGGAACGTGGAAGGTCGTCCTCTCCACGCCGATCGGAAAGCTCGATGTCGTATTGGAAATCGAGGAAGAGGGCGGACGATTGCAGGGCACGGCCAGGCAGGGCGAGGAGCAGGTCGCTCTAATCGATCTCGAAGCTCGGGGCAACCGGTTGACCTGGCTGCAGATCGTGAAGCGGCCGCTGCGTCTGAGCCTGAAATTCGAAGTCGTCGTACGGGGAGACGAGATGAGCGGGACGGCCCGAGCCGGGCTGCTGCCGGCATCCAAGCTAACGGGGGTGCGCGTTCACGTGCGGCGGAACGAAGAGAGCCAGCGCTCGATCTGAGCCTTCGAGTTGCGGACGTGCTTGTTGTCCCGGGTAAGCCGGCTGGCCATAATGCCGCCCTCGATCGCAGAGAAGACGAAGGAGGCCGCGGCCTCGGCGTCCATCTCCGGTGCGAATTCCCCGGAGGCCTTGCCTTCTTCGAGAAGCCCCCGGATGAACGCCGACATCCGTTCGAAAGCGACGATCGCCGGCTCCCGCAAGACGGGGAAGGAGTGGTCGCTTTCGATAGCCGTGTTCAGCAACGGACAGCCGCCGCTCATCGGCGGATTATGGACGGTGTCCCCATAGACGTCGCACATCGCCAATATTTTCTCGGTCGCGGTCTTGCGTCCCGCAACGGCTCTGGCGAAGTGCTCCCAGAGCACCGTGCCCGCATATTTGAACGCTTCAAGCGCGATCGCTTCCTTGCTGGCGAAGCTTCTGTACAGGCCGCCCTTGGTCAGTCCCGTAGCCTCCATAATGTCCTGCATCGAGGTTGCCGCGTAACCTTTCTCATTGAACAGCACCGCAGATTTCATGATAATATGGAGCTTGGTTTTCTCGCCTTTGCGCATAGTCCCGATCCTTTCGTTTCCGCCTGCCGCAACGCCGGCCGAAGGTTATCGGGTTCATCATAGCATAAAATCGGAGGAGTTTGTTCATGTCAACCGCCAAACGCTTGTACAGCCTCATACTGATCGCGGCGGCCGGATTCGTCGTTTACGCGCTGTACAAAAATTTCGTTTACGATCCCGAGGCGGCGCGGTTTCTCGGGCACAAGTCCGACCTGAAGCGTCCGTTAAACGTTCCCGTATGGCTGAACGTCATGTACGTTCACGTCGCGTTCGCATGCGCGGCGATGCTGTCCGGGGCCGTGAATTTCTCGGGGGCCCTTCGCCGCAAATCCTCGCGGTTTCATCGGATCAACGGTTACGTCTATACGGTCTCCGTGATGATCGTCGTCCTGACTTCCGGCTATATGGCTCCGTACGCGACGGGAGGCAAGGCGGCCGGCATGGCCTTTAATCTGATGAATCTCATCTGGCCGGCCCTGACGATTGCCGCCGTCGCGCAAGCGCGCAAAAAGCGCGCCGCCAGTCACCGGAAATGGATGATCCGCAGCTACGCCTTCTGTTTTACGAACCTGTCGATCCATCTGTTCACGACTCTGCTGACGACGGGCTTCGGACTGGGTTACGCCGCCGGCTACACGATCGGCGTCTACGGCACCATTGTCTTGCTGCTTGCCGCAGCGGAGCTGGTCATCCGAACGGGAAGCGGTACAAGCGCCCGAGCTGGCGTCAAGACCGGGTAACGCGGGCAGCAGGGGATGCCTATTCCTTCACCGACCCCAGCACGATCCCTTTGACGAAGAAACGCTGCAGGAAGGGGTACACCAGCAAAATCGGGAGCGCGCCGATGAAGATCTGCGCCGCCTTGACCGAGCGCTGGGACATGTTCTTGAGCGATTCCGAGTCGACCGACAGCCGGCTGAAGTCCTGCTGCACGACGATCGTCTGCAGGAACGTGGCGAGCGGGTACTTTTCCAAATCCGACATATAGATGAGCCCGTCGAACCAGGAGTTCCAGTGGAACACCATCGTGAACAGGGAGATCGCGGCAATCGCCGGCATCGCGATCGGGATGTAAATCTTGAACAAAATGCGGTAATATCCGGCCCCGTCGATGAGCGCGGCCTCCTCGAGCGCCCGGGGCACCGACGTGCGGAAGAAGTTCATCATCAGAATCAGGTTGAAGGAATTGATCGCGACCGGAAGAACGAGCGCCCACATCGAATTCATCAGGCCGACCTTGGAGATCAGAATGTAGGTGGGAACGAGCCCCCCGTTGAACAGCATCGCGAAAATAAACAGCCATACGTACCATTTGCGCCCCTTCAGCTCGCTGTCCTCCTTGGACAGCGGATAAGCGATCATCGTCGTCAGCAGCATGGAGAAGGCGGTTCCGATCAGGGTGCGCAGGAACGACGTCTGCAGAGCGTTGGAGAAATTGCGGTTGTCGATTGTCTCCGCGTAGGCGTCGAACGTGAAATCGATCGGCCATAATGCGACCAGATTGGCGCCGGCGGCCTCCTTGCCGCTGAAGGAGACGGCCAGCACGTGGATGATCGGCAGAATGCAGGTGACGGAGATGACGCCCAGCAGAATGTAATTGACGATCGTGAACGCTTTGTACGAACCGGTCCTGTAGATCACGTGGTAGCCTCCTTGGGTTAGAAAATGCGATAGTCGGCGAATTTGTAGGCTAGCCGGTAGGCGATAACGATCAGAATAAAGCTGATAACGGATTTGAACAGGCCGACGGCCGTGGCGAAGCTGAATTGTCCGTTCAATAGCGCCATGCGGTAGACATACGTATCGATGATGTCGCCCTTATCGTAGACGAGCGGATTGTACAGGTTGAAAATCTGGTCGAACCCGGCGTTCAGAATGTTGCCGAGCGACAGCGTGCCGACGACGATCGCCATCGGGAGCAGCAGCGGAATCGTAATGTGCAGCAGCTGCTTCCAGCGGTTCGCCCCGTCCATGACGGCCGCTTCGTACAGCTCCCCGTTGATTCCCGCCAGGGCGGCCAGAAATACGATCGTGCCGAAGCCGAACTCCTTCCAGACGTCGCTGGCAACGACGACGAAGCGGAACCAGTCCCCGTCCCCGAGGAAGAAAACCGGCTTCATGCCCAGTCCGTCGACCATGACCCGCGTAACGAGACCGCCTTCGGGATTGAGGATATCCAGCAGAATGCCGCCCAGAATGACCCACGACATGAAGTGGGGAAGGTAGACGAGCGTCTGGACCGTTCGTTTGAACGCCGTTTTCGCCACCTCGTTCAGCATAAGCGCGAATACGAACGGGGTCGCCAGTTGAAACACAATTTTCAAGGAAGCGATTACAAAGGTGTTCCAGATCACTTGCTTCGTATCCGAGAACGCCGCGATCTCGCGGAAATGGTCCAATCCGATCCATTCCGATCCGGTAAACCCGGCATACGGCTTGAAGTCCTGGAAGGCCATAATGATTCCCGGCATCGGCCCGTATTGGAATACGAGCAATACGAGCAATCCGGGAAGAACCATGCTGTGCAGGGGCCATGTTCGTCGTAAGTTCCATTTTTGCTTCGTGCTGTTCATCATCCCACCGCCTGTCTTTTTTTCTCCCCATAATCCAATCGTATACGCTCTGCGATCCCCTGCTAAATATCAAAATCTAAACATAAAAGCACTTTATCAACCAATGCGGCGACTGGTAATCTGTTCATCTAGTTCCGCCTTCCCGGATCTTTTATAATAAGTGAGCGACTTGGATTCGAAGGGACGGGGAGGAGATACGGCGATGCGCATCAACTGGAATTTCAATATTTTCAAAAAGATTTACGCGCTCATTATTTTGTTCCTGATTCCGGTTCTCGGGCTGTATTATTACTCGAATCACATCAGCGTCGAAGTCGTGGAGCAAGAGATCAACAACCGCGATTTGAACAAATTGAACTATGTGCTGAGTCAGCTTGAAAGCGATTTCGAGCAGCTGTCCCTGATCTCTCTGGCCCTCGTCCAGGACCCGGATATACACAAATACGTGAACAGCGAAGTGTTCAGCAACACGTTCAAGGACGATTACGATCTGGTGGAATTAAAAGTGAAAATCATGGAGAAAATTTCGTTCCTCAGCCTGCTCAACAATTGGCGGAACGGTATTTTCGTCTATACCGACAGCAGCGGCGAAGTGCTCAGCAGCAACATTCTGCTCCGCTCCAACTTCGCTCCCAACGAATTCAGCGCCAATTGGGAATACAATCCCCGTTCCGACTTGTTCTACAAGCATACGCTGACGCCCATTACCGAGCCGGGCGATCGCGACGAAGACGACTTGATCGTGGAGGTCCGGGCTCCGGCTTCGTACATTCGCGAGGCGCTCGACCAGCTTAAGGTCGGGGGAGACGGAGACCCGTACCTCTACCGTCCCGTATCGCAGCCGCTCGCCAACCGGTCGGCGAACGGCGAGCTCATCGAACAGCTGAACGAAAGGCTGGATCGCGAGCCGCTCCAGACGGCCGGCCATCTGACGGAGCAGATCAACGGCAAGAAGTACCTGGTCACTTACGTGCGTTCCGAAGTGATGGGCTGGACGCTGGTCGATTACGCCAAGGTGGACACCATTCTGGCCCCGATCGAGATGAGCCGCAACTTCTTCTGGTTCTCCGTCGGCCTGCTGCTCATTCTGTTCGGCGTCGTGGCGACGCTCCTGTTCTTCCACGTTCAGCGGCCGACGGGCGAGTTGATCGACAGCATGCACCGATTGAAGAAGGGCGACTACCAGGTGCGGCTGCGGCCGGACAAAAACAACGTGTTTTATTTCATTTTCAAACGGTTCAACGAAATGGCCGAAGAGATCCAGCATCTGATCGAGAAAGCGTACGTGGAGAAGCTGCGGACGAATGAAGCGGTCATGAAGCAGCTTCAATCGCAGATCAATCCGCATTTTCTGTACAACAGCCTATTCTTCGTCCAGACGATGGCGCGAAGGGGGCGGGAGGACGAGGTCGAGACGATCTGCATGCACTTGAGCGAATATTACCGGTATGCCACGCGCGTGGACCGGCAGCTGGTCACTCTCCGGGAGGAGATGGAGTATATTCACAATTATTTGGAGATCCATGTCATGAGAACGCAGCGCATCCGCTATGAGATCGACGTTCCGGAAGAGATGCTGGAGCTGGAAATTCCGCGGATGCTCGTGCAGCCGCTCGTGGAGAACGCGATCAAGCACGGCATCGAGCCCAAGCCGGGCGAAGGAACGATCCGTATCGGGGGAGAGCGCAGGGAGAACGGATACGTCCTGTATATCGAGGACAACGGAGTCGGCATGCCGGCGGAGGAAGCGGAGCGTCTGAACGAATTGATCCGCCAATCGAACGGCGGAGACGACGCGGAGATCGGATGCGGCGTATGGAACATCCATCAGAGGATGAAATACAAGTTCGGGGAAGGAGCCGGACTGACGTTCGCGGCGAAGGAAGAAGGCGGCTTGCTGGTCAGCATGCAGTGGAGCGAAGATCAGGCAGAAGGGGGCGGACAACATGTTTCGATTGCTGCTGGTCGATGACGAGAGACCGGTCGTGGAAGGGTTGGAGGAAATTATTCCGTGGGAGGATCTGCGCATCGTCCAGGTCTACACGGCCTTCTCCGGACAGGAAGCGCTGAACGTGATGAAGAAGCACGCGATCGACATCGTCGTGACGGATATCCAGATGCCCGGCATGACCGGCATCGAGCTGATCAAGGAGATCGAGCGGAGATCGCCGAGAACGAAATGCGTCCTGCTGTCCGGACACGCCGAGTTCGAGTACGCGAAGCAGGCCATTCAGAGCAATGTCATCGATTATTTGCTGAAGCCGATTCGCAGCCAGACGCTGATCGACTCGGTCAACCGGGCGCAGGAGCTGCTCCAGCAGGAGTGGGAGCAGATCGGCTCCTACGAACGCTCCGTGCAGGCGCTGCGGGAAAATCTGCCGCTGCTGCGCGAGAATATGCTCAAGGAGCTGCTGCAGGGGGGCAGGATTCGCGAGGAGGAATGGGAGCGCAGGCGGCAGACGCTGGACGTTCCGTTCGTTCCCGGCGACGACTGCTCACTGGTGCTGGCGCGCATGGACGAGCCGGGCCGCGTGGGGGAGGCGGATCCTTCGCTGGCGGAGTTCGCGGTCGGCAACATCGCCGCGGAGGTGTTCTCCGACGGCTTTCATACGTGGACGTGCAAGGTGGATCACGGCTTCCTGATCTTCGTCGTCAAGCTGACGCAGACCAGGGCGGCGGAAATGCGGCGCGAGGACGAGGCGGATTGGACGAAATCCCGCAAGCAGCTGCTGGAGGAGACGGCGAGCCGGTTCCAGAGTACGGTCAAGCATTATTTGAAATGCAAAATCTCGATTCTGATCGGCGATTGGGGCGTCTTCCCCGGCGGCCTGCAGGCGCTGTATCGGCAGGCGCTGTCCTCGCTGATCAAATACGTCGGGGATTCGGAGGACTTCTTCCTGGCCTCGATGGAAGAGAAACGGAAGGTGACCGCGCTGAGAGGGCTTCACGAGCATCCGACGATCGCGCACCTGCTGGAGGTCGGCCACTGGAAGCAGGCGTACGGGAAGGTCGGCGATATTTTCTCCGAATTGAACCGGATCAACGCCCGTCACCGGGAATTTCTGATGGAGGCGTATTTCTCGATCAGCGGCGCCGTCGCGATGACCGCCCATAACAACGGCTACCTGCTGTCCGAGGTGCTCGGCGACGAGGACTACGCCGCGATGATGCAGCCGGCCTACGATTCCGCGCGCACGCTCGAAGCGCTGACGCTCCGGGCGCTGAACAAGCTGGAAGCGCGGATGATCGCCGATCTGGAGGGCAACCGTCTGTCGATCGTGCAGAAGGTGCATGCGTTCATCGACAAAAATCTCGATACCGACGTATCGCTGCAGTCGATCTCCGATCATGTGTATTTGCACCCGGTCTATCTGTCCAAGGTGTACAAGCTCGAGACCGGGGAGGGGCTGAGCGAGTACATTAACCGGACCCGGATGGAGAAGGCCTGCCATCTGCTGAAGAACTCCAGGCAGAAGATTTACGAGATCGCGGAATCGCTCGGCTATCAGACCAATTATTTTATCCGGGTATTCAAGCGTCAGTACGGAATGACTCCCCAGGAGTACAGAAGAATCCAAATTTGAGCCTTGTCCCGATATCATCTTACAGAATGCTACTTTGTTAAGATTGTGATATATATCCGTCAAAATCGCCCGTATTATAATGGTCCCAGAATTGAATCGCCCGCTGCGGACGGCGTGCGAATCCGATCGATCAGACCTCGGCCCGAACGGCCGGCGATTCGATTCCCATCATCAGGAGGTGGACTCATGTTCAGGAAATCGGCATTGGTTCTGACGGTGATTATGGCCTTAACCGGCGTCATGGCTGCCTGTTCGAAGGGAAGCGGAAATGGAGAAGGCGCGGGAACGGGCAGCAGTCAGCCCCCTGCGGAGACGTCCTCGTCGTCCGCGTCCCCGGTCAGCGAAACCGGAAAATTCGATCCGCCGGTGAAGATTACGACCGCAAGACCGGTCGCTTCCGACGTCGTGTACAAAGAAGGGGAAGACACAAAGAACAACGTTCACATTCAGTGGGCGAAAGACAAGCTGGGCATCGACATCGACTACATCTGGACGGTGGGCACCTACGATGCGTACCACAACAAGATCAAGCTGGCGCTCGCCTCCAACGAGCCGCTGCCGGACGTCTTCATCGTCGAGGACGCCCAATTGGCCAAACAAGTTATGGAGTCCGGAAGGGTCATGGATATCAGCGAGGCGTACGACGCCTATGCCAGCGAGCGCATGAAGCAGATGTACGCGGACAATCCGACCGCATGGCAGTCGGTTTCCACGGACGGGCGCAAATTCGGCATCCCGATTCTGCAGACCGGCGCCGGCGAAGACCCGATTCTGTGGATTCGCCAGGATTGGCTCGACAAGCTGAACCTGCAAGCGCCGACGACGATCGAGGAATTGGAAGCGGTCATGGACGCGTTCGTCAACCAGGACCCCGACGGCAACAACAAGAAGGATACGGCGGGCATCGCCTTGACGCTTAGAGACGGCTTCAACTCCTGGGTCGACGGCAAATTCGTCTTCGGCGCTTACAGCAAGGACGGCGTGCTGCCGAAATACTGGCACGAGAACGCCGAGGGCCGCCTCGAGTACGGCTCCATTCACCCGGACATGAAGCAGGGGCTGGCCAAGTTCCGCGAATGGTACACGAAAGGCTACCTGTTCGAGGACGCCGGCGCGGCGGATCTGTTTGCGGCGTTCGAGAAGTTCAACCAGGGCAAGGTCGGCATCATCGCCGGTCCTTACTGGATGGGAGACTGGCCGCTGCCGGACGTCTTCAAGAACGTTCCCGGATCGGTCATCAAGCCTTACCCGCTGCCGAGAGGGCCGGAGGGAGTGCATGCGCCGGGCGAGCGGCTGGTCAAGAGCCGGATGTTCTTCAACAAGGATTTTCAGCATATGGACGCTTTCTTCAAGTATTACGACGAGACGCTCGGCTACTGGTACAACGACGAAAATTCCGACTTCAAGTACGGCTTCGCGGAAGGCTACGACTACGTGCTGGAGAACGGCGAGGCGGTCTACGATCCGGAGAAGCTGCCGAACGGCTACATCAACGCCGGGAAGTATATGCTGAGCTGGAATCCCCCGAACGTTCCGTTCGTGGAGCTGAACGTCTACAAGGATCTGGCGACCGGCAAGCCGGCCGAATCCTACCTCGAGAAGAAGCTGGCCGGCCTGCCGCCGCTTAAGGTGGAAGGCGGCGCGGTGCTGGCGAACGATCTGGACAAATCGGTGCACGACAAATTCGTCGGCGCTCCGACCAAGACGATGGAAAGCAAGGGCGTCATGCTCGACAAGCTCGAGAACGAGACATTCGTCAAGATCGTATACGGCAGGCTGCCGCTGGACGACTTCGAAAAATTCGTCGCCAACTGGAAAGCCTCCGGCGGAGACCAGATCACCGAGGAAGTGAACGAATGGTATCAATCGGTCAAGTAAGCGGGAGGAACGGCTGATGGCGCGTCCGCGTTCGGCCGATTGGGCCGAAGCGGACCGGGCCGCGGGCGAATATGCCGCGGGTTATGTGGAAGACGGCATGACGGTCGGTCTCGGGAGCGGCACGACGATCTATTGGACGCTGCGCAAGCTGGCCGAACGCGTCGCGGCCGGTCTGCGGATGCGGGGGATTCCCACCTCGTTGAAGACGGAGCGGCTGGCAAGGGAGTGGGGGATTCCGCTGGCGGAATTCTCCGAGTGCCCGGGCCTCGACCTCTACCTGGACGGGGCGAAGGAGATCGATGGCAACAAAGCGATGATCAAGGGCGGCGGCGGTTCCTTCTTCCGCGAGAAGCTGATCGCCGAAGGCGCCTCGCGGCGGATTATCGTCATCAATGCCGGCAAGCGGGTCGAGAGGCTCGGGGCCATCCCCGTTCCGGTCGAGATCGTGAAGTTCGGCTGGGAGTGGACGATGGAAAGGCTGCGCGGCTTGAGCTGTGAGCCTGTGTTAAGAAGCGGCGGGGACAGTGCGTTCGAGTCGGATAACGGGAATTACGTCGTTGACTGCAGCTTCGGACTTTTGCGCGACCCAGCTGAGCTGCATCGCCGCATTAAAGAAATGACGGGCGTCGTGGATACCGGACTGTTCGTCGGCCTGGCCGATGAGGTCGTTATCGGAGGCCAGCGGGGCATCGAAGTTTGGCTATGAGCGAGCGGGAAATTGAAATCGGGATCTGAACGTGCGGAGGGCATGTGGGCTGCGGTCCGTCCGCCCGGATTCGAGGGAAGCCGCGCATACAGAAGGAGTGTTTGACTTGAGGAAACTGAAAGTCGGGCTGATCGGATTGGGCGAAGTGGCGCAGATCACCCATCTCCCGATACTTGAAAATCTGGCCGACCGCTACGAGATCGCGGCGCTGTGCGATATTTCTCCGCAGCTGCTCGCCGTGCTGGGCGAGAGGTACCGGGTGGCGAACCTGTACGCGGACGCCAAGCAGCTGTGCGAGCAAGCCGATCTCGACGCCGTGTTCGTGCTCAACAGCGACGAGTACCACGCGGAATGTGCGATCCACGCGCTGCGCAACAAGAAGCACGTGCTGATCGAGAAGCCGATGACGCTGAACCAGGCCGACGCGGACGCGATGATCCGGGCGCGCGACAAAGCCGGCGTACAGGTGATGGTCGGCTATATGCGGCGGTTCGCGCCGGCGTTCACCGAAGCGCTGGAGGAGCTGAAAACCTTCGGGCCGATCCAATACGCCAAAATCCGCGACATCATCGGGCAGAACCGGCTGATCATCGAGCAGTCGAGCCATGTCTATCGTTTCTCCGACATTCCGCAGGAGGCGTCGGCCGACCGCTGGGCCAGACGCGAGGCGATGATCAAGGAAGCGATCGG